>JBOHCK010000382.1:0-5330 GCA_050698755.1 Streptosporangiaceae bacterium
CCGGTCTGGCTGGCCCGCTGGGTACCCTCGTGCGCTACCTGCGCGCCGATGGCCAGGTCGCCCAGCTCGAGGTGGGCCTGCGCCAGGTAGCACGCGGCCCGCAGTTCCACGCCGAGGTTCTTCGCCTCTCGCGCCTGCCGGTGGGCCTGGGTCAGCACCTTGATGGCCTCGTCGTTCCGGCCCTCCCTGTTGCTGATGAAACCGAGGGTCACCAGCGCGTCGGCCTCGACCCACGGTGCGTCCGCGGCGCGGGCCGCGGCGAGCCCGTGTTCGGCCCACTCCCTCGCCAGGGTGTAGTCGTTCTCGGTCAGCAGCGTGTTGGCGTAGGTGGAGATCGCCCGGGCGTGCTGCCACGTCGGCGGCTCGGGTGGCGTGGCATCCACCGTGGCCCGGGCCACCTCGATGGCCTCGTCCCTGGCCTTGTAATCGTCAAGCAGCATCAGGTACGAGGCGAGCCGCTCGCCGATCCTGCTGGCCAACAGGACATCTTCGGCCTGGCCCTGCGCTGCCTGGGCCGCGAGCGCCTGCCGCAGGCGCCGGAGCAGGTGGACAGCGCGCTCGTAATCGCCGCTATCCGCCGCGTTGGTCGCGGACCTCAGGCCGAGCTTCGCGCGGGCCATGTCGGCCGTCTTCTCCGGCTCGGCCACCCGCTCCCACAGCATGAGCGCGTGGTCGTAGTGGCGGTGCGCCTCGGCCGGCGCGCCCAGCCGCTCGGCCTCCTCCCCGGCCCGGACCGAGGCGGCGAAGGCCCCTGGGATGTCGTGGCTGGCCAGGCAGTGCTGGGCCAGTTCCGCGGCCGTCCCCGGCATCTGAAGCCGGTGCTCTTCGGCGAGCAGGGCGCCCATGGTGGCGTGCAGCCTGGTCCGCTCCCCCGGCAGCAGGTCGCCGTAGACGGCTTCGCGCAGCAGGGCGTGCCGGAAGACGTAGCCTTCCGTGCCGTCCGGCACGAGCAGCTGGTGCGTGACCGCCTCGCGGACCGCGGCCTCGTATTCGTCGGCCTCCAGCCCCGACGCGGCCTGGACGAGCTCGTCGTCCGCCTTGCGGCCGGCCACCGCCGCGGCGCGGAGCACCCGCTGCGCGGCATCGGACAGCTGCTCGACCCGGCTGAGCAGGAGGGCGGCCAGCCCGGCCGGGAGGGAGTTGCGATCGTGGTGACCGCCGCCGGCCGAAGCGGTGACGCCGAAGCAGGCGGCGAGCAATTCCTCGGCGTAGTAGGCGTTGCCCTCGGCCCGGGCCACGATGTCGTTCAGCACGGTGGCGTCGATGCGCCCCGGGGCGGTGGCGGTCAGGTGTTCGGCCAGGGCCGAGGGGTCCAGCGGTGCCAGGTCGACGGAGATGACGCTGGGCAGCCGCTGCAGTTCGGCCACCACGGGCCGGAGCGGATGGCGCCGGTGCAGGTCGTCACTCCGGTAGCTGCCGATAAGCGCGACCCGTTCCCTGTGCAGCATCCGGGACAGGAAGACGACCAGGTCCCTGGTGGAGGCGTCGGCCCAGTGCAGGTCCTCGAGCACGAGCAGGACCGGGGCGGCGGCCGCCAGCTCGGCGAGCAGGCCGAGCACGCCGCCGAGCATCTGCTGTCTGGCCAGGCCGGATCGGTCCTCGTCCGCGCTCGGCTCGTCCCTGCCCTCGGGCAGCAGCCGGTTCAGGCCCGGGCGCGAGCTGAGCGCGTCGCGGACCCCGCTCGACTGGGCGGCGCCGCGGAGCGCGTCGGCCAGCGGCAGGTAGGGGACGCTGTCGCCCAGCTCGGCGCAGTGGCCGGACAGGACGGTAAATCCGCGGCCGCCGGCGAGGAGCACGGCCTCGCTGATGAGGCGGGACTTGCCCACGCCCGCGTCCCCGCTGACGAGCGCGACTACCGACCGGCCTGCCTCGGCGTCGTCGAGCAGGGTGAGCAGGCGGCCAAGCTCGCCGTCCCGCCCCACCATGCGCCCGGCCGACATGCGCAGAACCATGTCCATGAGTATCCCATCCGGCGCCTGCGATTCCGATTGGTTAAGGGCCTGGCGGTACCCTGCATGTCATGGACAAGGTCATCCGGACGGACGCCGAGTGGCGGGAGAAGCTGACCCCGCAGGAGTACCGCGTGCTGCGCCAGGCCGGCACCGAGGCGCCGTTCACCGGGGAGTACACCAATACCAAGACCACGGGTGTGTACCGGTGCCGCGCGTGCGGCGCCGAGCTGTTCCGTTCGGATGCGAAGTTCGAGTCGCACTGCGGCTGGCCGTCGTTCTACCAGCCGACCGAAGGGGACGCGGTGGTCCTGATCGAGGACAGCGCCCTCGGGATGACCCGCACCGAGGTGCGCTGCGCGGCCTGCGACTCGCACCTGGGCCACGTGTTCACCGGCGAAGGCTACGACGTGCCCACCGACCAGCGCTGGTGCATCAACTCGGTCTCGCTGTCGCTGGAGCCCGAGGCTCCGGCTTCGTGAGCCTGCGGCTGATCCGGGCCGGATCGCTGTCCTCGGGCACCGCGCAGACCAGCGGGATGGTCCGCACGGCCGCGATCTCCGGCGACCTGGTCGGCGCGCAGGCCCTATGGATGGGCCGGACCGTGGTCTTGCCCGGGGCCTCTTCAGGTGACCACCATCACGGCGAGTCCGAGACGGGCATCTACGTGGTGTCCGGTCACCCGGTCTTCGTGTTCCGCGAACCGGACACCGGGAAACTGGTCCGGCTGGAGACCTCACCGGGCGACTACGTCTGGGTTCCCCCGCACGTCCCGCACCGCGAGGAGAACCCCTCCCCGGACACCGAGGCCGTCGTGGTGATCGCCCGGTCCACCCAGGAAGCGATCGTCGTCAGCGTCCCCGCGCTCTGACACGCTCCTGGCTGGCCAGCCCTTCCCGCCACCGGGCCGGGCCTGCGATGAGTTTCCGCTCCGACGACCTCGGCTAGTGCTCGCGGGTCCAGGTGGCCTCGGCGGCGGCGACGTCGCTGACCAGGTTGTCCTGGGTTAGGAACATGTCCCAGACGTGATAGCCGAAGTCGGTGCCGCCGTCTTCGGTCAGGGCCGGTCCCTTGACCGTGGCGCCCGGGGTCTTGGTCACGTTCAGCCAGCTGGCTCCGTCAGCCTGCTCGCACGTGGCGGTGTACAGCCCAGGAAAAGCCACCCACGGGGTGGCGAGCTTGCCCTGCGTGGGAAAGGCCGCGTCCAACCGCGCCGTCCCACCCGAGAGGGCGGCCGGGTTGACGCATACCACCTGCAGCCCGGCCTTCGCCGTCTGGTTGGACTGCAACGACACGCCCTGGCCGGGCCGGCCGAAAAGGGAATCGGCGGGCGGTACCTGCGGGAAGCTCGAGAAGGCGATCACGCAGCCGGCCTGGCCCAGGCTGCTGCAGGCCGGGATGTGCTTGAAGGTCCCCCCGACCAGTTTCCCGCGCGGCACCTCGACGTTCCCGCCGAGGATCACGCCGGCCACGAGCCGGGCCCGCAGCGCCGGGTTGGGGTCGACGATGTTCTGCAGGAGGAGGTTGAGCATCGCCGCGCCCTGCGAGTCGCCGATGACGACGAAGGGACGATCGCCAAGCTCGTGGGCGAGGAAATCCTCGAAACCGGACCTGATGCTGTCATAGGCGGTCACGGTCTCGGGCGGGCCGAAGTTCAGGTCCGGGTGCGCCACGAGGTCGGCCAGCGTGACCTGGCGATATATGGGCGCGTACACCTGGCAGACCGGGGAGAACGGTGAGCCCTGGTCGATGGCCGAGTCGACCTCGGTGCTCTGGATGGCCAGGTTGGCGTTGACCGAGCTCTCCTGCGAGACGGTGCCGTAGACGTAGAAGCAGGCGAACCCGGCCGGGTTCGCGGGCTTCGGTGAACTGGCCGATAGGGCCCCCGTTGGGCTCACCACGGTCGTGTCGAGGCTCTGCGTGCAGGGGTCGTCAGGCAGCCCGGGCTTGCAGAGCCAGACCGTCGACCCGGCGGAGGCCGATCCGCTACCGCCCGCCGGAGTCGTCCCCGGTGTCGTCCCCGGTGTCGCCGTCGGCGTCGATGAGCACGAGGCGGCCAGGAGGGAGGCCGCCAGCAATCCGGCGGCGGCCGTTGCGAAGCGCCGGACCTGGTGTTTCGGCGTCGCTTCAGATAGGCAGGTTACTTGCATATCTCGCATAAGCTGTAGTGTGCCTGTCGATAGCCATGAACGCAAATCCGCCCTACCGCTTCGGTAACTTGCTCGCCCGGGCTCGCCGGAGCTGGGTCGAGCAGATCGCAGAGCGCATGGCCGAAGCCGGCTTCCCCGGCTATCGCCGGTCCGACGCCGCCGTACTCGGCCTCCTCCTCCATGGGCCGCTGGCCATCGGGCAGCTAGGCGAGGCGCTGGGTGTCACCCGCCAGGCCGCCCGTCAAGTGGCGGACGGGCTGGTCGAGCGCGGCTATGCCGGCTTCGGCACCGACGAGGCCGATTCGCGTCGCACCCTGGTCGTGCTCACCCCGGGCGGCCAGGCCTACGGCCGGGCGATCTGGGCGGCCCAGGACGCCCTCAACGAGGTGGTGCGGAGCCGGGTCAGCGAAGCCGATCTCGCGGCGGCCGATGCCGTGCTCCGCGCCGTGTTTCCCGCCGAGAAGGAACGCCAGCAAGTGGACGAGCGGCTGCCCCCGCCCACGGCCAGGCCTTAACCATCTGCGCGGCAGCACGCACCGGGCCGCGGTGCTGTGTTAGTCAGGGTCCCGGGTGTTGTAGCGGCGGGTGCGCTTGACCGAGGATCGGTTGCGTTTGGCCTCCAGGCGGCGCTCGTTCGAGCCCCGGGTGGGCCGGGTCGGGACGCGCGGGCGCTGCGGCGGGGCGATGGCGTCCCTGAGCAGGGCCGCGAGCCGGGCCCGGGCGGACTGGCGGTTCCAGAGCTGGCTGCGCTGTTCGGACGCGGCCACGGTGAGGACGCCGCCGGTCAGTCGGCCGGCGAGGCGATCGAGCGCCCTGGCCCGCGCCCACTGCGGGAGCGCGGACGAGTGCTCGACATCGAAGGAGAGCTCGACCCGGCTGTCGGCGGTGTTGACCGACTGGCCTCCAGGTCCCGACGACCGGGAGAACCGCTCGTGCAGTTCCACGGCCGGTATCACGAGCCAGCCGTTCACCTGCAGGTCGTCAGCCACCCCGCGGTCCGGTCAGGTGAGGTCGGCGACGAGCGCGCGCACCGGCTTGCGGTGGCCGGTGTAGAAGGGGATCTCGATCCGGGTGTGCAACCGGGCTTCGGCCCCGCGCAGGTGGCGCATGAGGTCCACGATCCGGTGCAGCTCGTCGGCTTCGAAGGCGAGCATCCACTCGTAGTCGTTCAGCGCGAAGCAGGCGACCGTGTTGGACCTGACGTCGGGGTACTCGCGGGCTAGCATCCCGT
>JBOHCK010000383.1:0-5317 GCA_050698755.1 Streptosporangiaceae bacterium
GGGCCGCCCAGGCCGCCGCGGCCCGCGCCGTGGCGCTGGGCGCGCGGTACGCGGTCGAGGCGGCGGAGCTATCGGTGAACCAGGCGCTGGCCAGGCGCACCGAGGCCGAGGCGGTGAGCACCGGCGGGGCCGGGGAGCTCAAGGCCATCCGGGCCAGGGTCCGCGAGCTGGCCGAGGACCTCGACACCGCGGTGAACACGGCGCACGGCACCGAGATCGCCCGGGCCGAGCACCGACTGCGCCTCGCGCAACTGTCCGAGCACGCCCTGGAGGAGTTCGGAGTTGAAGTAGACGCACTTGTGGGCGAGTACGGGCCAGCGGTCCCCGTGCCGGTCATCGGCGACGAATCTGGCGCGACGACGCGTTACGACCGCACCGCCGCCGAACGCCGCGCCGCCGACGCCCAGCGTCAGCTCGACCGGCTCGGCAAGGTCAACCCGCTGGCCCTGGAGGAGTACGAGGCGCTGACCGAGCGGCACACGTTCCTGGCCACGCAACTGGATGACCTGCGCAAGACCCGGCGTGACCTGCTCACCGTGGTCAAGGAGGTCGACGACCGGGTGCAGGAGGTGTTCGCCTCCGCGTACGCCGATACCGCTCGCGAGTTCGAGCAGCTCTTCTCGCGGCTGTTCCCCGGCGGGCAGGGCAACCTGGTGCTCACCGAGCCAGACGACATGCTGGCGACCGGGATCGAGATCGAGGCCAGGCCGCCGGGCAAGAAGGTCAAGCGGTTGTCGCTGCTGTCCGGCGGGGAGCGGTCGCTGACCGCCATCGCGTACCTGTTCGCGATCTTCAAGGCCCGACCCTCACCGTTCTACGTGCTGGACGAGGTGGAGGCGGCGCTGGACGATACCAACCTGCAGCGCCTGCTCGGGGTGTTCGAGGAGCTGCGGGAGAGCTCTCAGCTCATCGTGATCACCCATCAGCGGCGCACGATGGAAGCCGCCGACGCGCTGTACGGCATCTCGATGCGCGGCGACGGCGTGTCCACCGTGATCAGCCAGCGAATCGCCTCCCGGCAGTCGGCCTAGTACGGTCTCGTGCCGACCAGCGCTGGAGCCGACGTGACGGATCCGGACCTGGGAGCGCCGGTCGGTGCGGGCATCGCGCGCGGCGCCGCGGTCATCGCGGGCCTGACGATCGTCTCCCGGCTGTTCGGCCTGACCCGGACGCTCGTGTTCTCGCAGACGGTCGGCGCGAGCTGCCTCGGCACCGCGTACGTCACCGCGAACCAGGTCCCCAACCTGCTGTACGAGCTGGTCCTGGGCGGGGCGCTGACCAGCGCGATGGTCCCGGTGCTGGCCCGCTCGGCCGAGCGGGCGGCCGATGACCCGGCGGCCCGGGCGCTGGTCAGCCAGATCACCTCGGCGCTGCTGACCTGGTCCGTCATCATCCTGGTCCCGCTCACCCTGGCCATCGCGGCGGCCGCCGACCCGATCGCCTCGCTGCTCAACCCCGCCAACGCTCACGCGCACTGCGCCCGGGCCGACATGGTCGGCGACACCGCGACCATGCTCCAGGTCTTCGCCCCGCAGGCCCTGCTGTACGGCCTCTCGGTCGTCCTCTACGGGCTGCTGCAGGCCTACCGCCGGTTTGCCGCGCCGACCCTCGGCCCGGCCCTCTCCAGCCTGGTCCTGATCTCCTGCTACCTCGCCTTCGTGCCCCTGGACCACGGCCTGCCGCTGGCCCGGCTGCCCCTGGACGCCGAGCTGGTCCTGGCCACGGGGACGACGCTGGGCGTCGCCGCCCTGGTCCTGGTCGCCGTCCTGCCCACCCGGAGGCTGCGCCTGCGCCTGCGGCCGGCCGTGCGGTTCCCGCCCGGGGTGGCGCGCCGCGCGGGCGGCCTGGCCATCGTCGGCGTCGCCGAGCTCATCGTCATCGATGCGGCCAGCGTCGTGACCATCACCCTGGCCAACGGGCGGGGCGAGACCGGCGCGATCGTCCTGTTCAACTACGCCTCGCAGGTGTTCAGCTCCGTGTCGGCGGTCCTGGCCCTGTCGATCGTGACCAGCGCCTTCCCGGTTCTGTCCGCCCGCGAAGGGCCGGTCTTCGACCGGACCTGCGCCGGGTCGACGCGGGTGGCCCTGCTCACCTCGTGGCTCGCCACGGCCGTGATGGCGGCGGTCGCGGTTCCCGCGGCCCACGTCCTGGCCAAGCAGCCGGGTCAGGTACCGGAACTGATCGAGGCGTTCGCGGTGCTGGCTCCCGGCGTGGCCGGTGCCACGGTGATCGCGAACACCTCGCGCGTGATGTTCGTCCTCGGACGCCTGAAGATGGCCGCCGTGGGACTGGCCGGGAGCTGGCTGCTGACCATAGCGGCCGACGTGATCCTGGCCGAGCTGGCCCCGCCCCGCCTGGTGGTCGCCGCGCTCGCCCTGGGCAACACCATCGGCCAGACCGTCGTGGCCGTCCCGATGGTGATGGCTACCCGCCGGATCTGTGGCCCGGCCGCCGTGCAGGGGGTCGACCACGCGGCGCTGGCCGGGCTGAGCGCGGGAGCGGCCGGGGCCGCGGCCGGCGTTGCCGTCAGCCTGGCCGCGCCGGTGACCGGCAAGCTGCAGGCCTTCGCCCTGGCGGTCCCCGCGGCCGCCTGCGCGGTCCTGGTCTTCGGCGTGGTCGCCTACCTGCTGGACGACGGTGACCTGAGGATCACTCTGGCGTTCGTGCGCCGGGCCCTCAGGCCCCGATGGCTCCGGCACCGGGCCGGGTCTGCCAGACTGTGACCCTGATGGAATACGTGATCCTGATCGTTGTCATCGCGGTCCTGGCGCTGGCCGGAGGCGGGTGGCTGCTGTTCGTGCGGCCTCGCCGCGGACGCGCCGTGGCCGCGCCGTCCGGCCCGCCCGCGGGAGTCTCGGGCACCGCATCCGGCACCGCATCCGGTAGCGCAGCCGCCGCTGACCAGGCCGCCGGCCCGGGAGCGTCCGCGGCTGGGGTTCTGGAGGTCGAGCGGCCGCCGCCCTCTGCGGGGCGCATGATAAGACTGCGGGCCAGGCTCGCCCGGTCCCAGACCTCCGTGGGTTCAGCCCTGCTGAACCTGCTGTCCAGGGACCGGCTGGACGATGAGACCTGGGACGAGATTGAAGAGGTCCTCATCACCGCCGACGTGGGCGTGGCGCCCGCCCGGGCGATGGTCGATGACCTGCGCACCAAGGTCAAGGTGCTCGGCACGCGAGGGGCCAGCGAGGTGCGCGGGCTGCTGCGCGCGGAGTTGCTCACCCAGCTTGGCGACGAGGATCGGACGCTGCACACCACGCCGCACGGGGGAGTGCCGGCGGTAATCCTCATGGTGGGCGTGAACGGCACCGGCAAGACGACGACCTGCGGGAAGCTCGCGCGCGCGCTGATCGGGGACGGGGAGACCGTCCTGCTCGGCGCCGCCGACACGTTCCGCGCGGCGGCGGCCGACCAGCTCCAGACCTGGGGCGAACGGGTGGGGGCCAAGACGGTGCGGGCCGACCGGGACGGCGCCGACCCGGCCAGCGTGGCGTTCGAGGCGGTCAGCGAGGGCATCGAGTCCGGGGTCGACGCGGTCATCATCGACACCGCCGGGCGGCTGCACACCAAGGTCGGGCTGATGGACGAGCTCGGCAAGGTCAAGCGCGTGGTGGAGAAGAAGGCCCTGGTCGACGAGGCGCTCCTGGTCATCGACGCCACCACCGGGCAGAACGGCCTGCGCCAGGCGCGCGTGTTCGCCGAGGTGGTCGACATCACCGGCATCGTGCTGACCAAGCTCGACGGCACGGCCAAGGGCGGGATCGTCATCGCCGTGCAGCGCGAACTCGGCGTCCCGGTCAAGCTCGTCGGCCTCGGCGAGGGCCCCGACGACCTGGCCCCCTTCGATCCGGACGCCTTCGTCGACGCCATCCTCGGCTAGCCTGAGCCCGGCCGCCGAACTACGGAGCCGCCGAAACACAGCCGTAACACGGGGTCCGGGTGTTTCACGTCGGCGACACATGCCGAAAGGCCCGGTGAAACCTCGGTGCCCGAACCTCGGAGCAGCACCAGGCGAAGGGACTCCCGTCATGAAGCTGATCACCGCGGTCATCAAGCCGTTCAAGCTGGATGACGTCAAGGCCGCGCTGCAGGCGTTCGGCGTCCGGGGCCTGACCATCACCGAGGTCAGCGGGTACGGCAGGCAGCGGGGGCACACCGAGGTGTACCGGGGCGCCGAGTACCAGGTCGACCTGGTGCCGAAGGTCCGGATCGAGGTCCTCTGCGAGGACGAGGACGCCGACGACCTGATCGAGGTCGTGGTCAAGGCGGCGCAGACCGGCCGGATCGGCGACGGGAAGGTCTGGTCGGTGCCCGTGGAGACGGTGGCGCGCGTGCGCACCGGGGAGCGCGGGCCTGGCGCGATCTGATCTCGCGCCTTGAAGTCGTTCGCCGCGGAGCGGGCCCGCCGGACCGGCCAGGCCGACGAGTGGCTGGCCGGTCTGCTGGGGGATGAGGCGGGGGTCGCCCTGGTGGCGGTCGGCGGGTACGGGCGCAAGGAGCTGCTGCCCAAGAGCGACCTGGACGTGGTGCTCCTGCACGGCGGGCGCGACGACATCACCACCATCGCCGACCGGATCTGGTATCCGGTGTGGGACTCCGGCGCCGAACTCGACCACGCGGTCCGCACCGTGCCGCAGGCCAGGAGGGTCGCGCGCGGCGACCTGAAGGTGGCACTCGGGCTGCTGTCCGCCCGGTACGTGGCCGGCGACCAGGAGCTGACGCAGCGGCTGCGCGCCGGGGCGCTTGAGGACTGGCGCTCGGACGCCCCGGCCAGGCTCGCCGAGCTGCACGCCGCCCACGACGAGCGGGCCCGGGTGATCGGCGAGCTCGCCTTCCTGCTCGAGCCGGATCTGAAGGAGGCCAGGGGCGGGCTGCGGGACGTGCACGCGATCCAGGCGGTGGCCGCCGCGTGGGTGGGCCCCGCGCCCGGGCCCAAGGTCCGCACCGCGTACGAGCAGATCCTCGACGCCAGGCACGCGCTGCACGAGGTCACCGGGCGGCGCCAGGACCGCTTGGTGCTCGAGGAGCACGACGAGGTGGCCCGCGCGCTCGGCCTGCTCGACGGGGACGTGCTGATGCGGGTCCTGGCCGGCGCGGCGCGCACCGTCGCCTACGCGGCCGATCACGCCTTCCGCGAGGCGGCCAGGCTCCGCTCGCGCCGCCCGCGCCGCGGCCGCCCCGCGGACCGCAGCCCGCTGGCGGATGGCGTGGTGGAGCAGGACGACGAGGTGGTGCTCGCCCGGGCCGCCGACCCGGCCCGCGATCCCGCGCTCGTGCTGCGCGCCGCGGCGGCCGCCGCCCAGGCCGGGCTGCCGCTGGC
>JBOHCK010000384.1:0-5287 GCA_050698755.1 Streptosporangiaceae bacterium
GCCGTAGCCAGGGCGGTCATAGCTGATCAGCCGGATGCCCTTCGTCTCGGCGTCGGCGATCCAGCCGCCGTACAGGCGCCGTGACATCGGCTCGCCGGGCTGAACCAGGATCGGCTTTCCGGCAGAGCCACCGGCGATCTCCACGCACAGTTCACGCCCGCCGCCGACCGATATGATCCTGGTCTCGACCTCGCTGGACACCGATTTCCTCCCTGTCTCCGGCTCAGGTCAGGAGCCATACGTAACTGGCGCGGTGGAGGCCGCTGATCGTGCCAGACGATTATCGGGTGCCGATATCCGATGGCGCGAGCGGTTTTCCGCGCCTTCGCGTGCGGTCCGGCGCACGCCTGCCGAACTCGGACGCGCACGGGCTATAAACCCGTGTGCAACTACCGGAGAGGGTCCTTACCATCCAGGCATGGATCTTCGTGAGGAACTTCCGAGCGACAAAGAGTCTGTGCGGGACATCCACCAGCGGGCGTTCGGCGACCACCACGGCCTTGTCGTAGCCGACCTGGTCGATGCGCTGCGGGAGACCATCACGCCGATGGACGGTCTCTCGCTGGTTGCCGAGCACGACGGGCAGATTGTCGGGCATGCCATGTTCACCCGCAGTCTGCTCGACGCCCCTCGGCGCCTGGTTGAGGTGCAGGTCCTTAGCCCTTTGGGCGTCGTACCCGGGCAGCAAAAGCGTGGCATCGGCTCGGCCTTGGTGCGACGGGGGCTGACGGTACTTGCTGAGCGGGCCGTCCCCCTGGTCTTCCTGGAGGGGGATCCGGCCTATTACTCACGCTTCGGGTTTATGCCCGGTGGCGACCAGGGCTTCCGGAAGCCATCCCTGCGCATTCCGGATGGTGGCTTCCAGGCCATCAAGCTCCCGGGGTATGAGCTATGGATGACGGGGACACTCGTCTACGCAGAGGCGTTCTGGCGGCACGACGCAGTCGGTCTCCGTGATCCCAGGGATACCGGGTAGCCTTCTTGCTGGCAGGAGCGCCTGCCGCACTCCGAGCTGCCGTGGCCCGCGCCCGCGGTGGCGGTGAGGACAAGGGCCGCCGGTTCGCGCTAGCTCAGAGAGACCAGTCACCGCTGAGCCAGGCGATCAGGGCGCGGGGCAGCATCGCCGCGAGGGACATGGCGTGACTGACGACAGCGCGTTCAAGAAGCAGGTCCGGGCCCGGATGGCCGAGACCGGAGAGAACTACACCACCGCCCGCCGGATGGTCATCGCCGGGCGTGATCCTGGCCAGCCGCCCGTGGCGTTGCGGGTCTACCTGAACCCGCACGTGGACCTGGAGCTGACCGACGAGGCGGCGCGGGCCTACCAGGCGGCCGATGAGCCGGGTCGGCGTGACATGGCGAACCGGCTGCTGGCGGACCAAATCGAGCTGGCCGGCTCCGAGGAAGCCGCAGTGGCCGCCGGTTCGGAGATCATGACGGTCCAGGCGCTGCGCATCGAGGAGATCGGTGAGCTGGTGCGCCGGCGGATAGGCCAGGCGGCCGGGGTATTGGCGGTGAATGTCGGCGGCGACCTGGACCAGGTCCGGGTTAATGTCGCTGCCGCCCGGCCGGGCGTGGTGTTCGGCCACGGCGGTGCGCAGGCCGACCGGCTCCGCGCTGAGCTGGAGGAGCTGACCGGCAAGCCGGTGCTGCTTGGCATCGGGGATGGGGAGCCTGGCCCGCGGGAAGGGCGGGGGGACGCAGGGTCCAGGCCCGGGAAGTGAAGTACCCGAGCCTCCTGGTGATCTTGACGTGTTCGCGTGAGGGGCGGGTGCTGCGCCAGGGATGCTGCGACTGCGTGAGAGCCCGGGCGGCTAGCGTTCAGCTGCCGTCGCGGAGGTTATCCGGGGCGCCGGAGCGGAAGGTGATCTGGTCGAAGGTGGCGGCGCAGCCCGGACCGGTGGGGGCCTGGGCCAGGAAGCCGACTCGGACCAGCGCGGCCGAATCCAGCGCGAAATAGCGGAGCAGCCGCCACCAGGTCCCGTCCGCGGAGGCGTGGAAGGCCCACGCCGCCCCGGACCGGGTGATCCGGAGCCACACGGTGCCGCCGTCGACCGCGTCGGAGTTGCAGTCGTCGGAGGTCCCCCTGGTCACGACCGTGACCAGGGTCGGACGCTGCTGAGGGGAGTACTCGAAGCACAGCTTGGCCCACTGGCGCTCGGCGGCGTGCACCAGCAGGACGCCCGCGTCGTACACGCTGGCGAAGTCGACGCTGACCCGCGCCGCGAGCGTGAAGTCGCCCGCGGGAGGCAGGCCGACTAGGCGGCCGGCGTCGGGCAGCGGCCCCGCGTCACCCGGGCCGCCGGATCGACGAACAGGTCGGTCCCGGCCGCGGCGGTGAGGATCAGCGCGCCGTGCAGGATCCGGCACCCGGGAGGCGGGCCGCCCGCGGGTTCCAGCGGGAACGGCAGGCTGGGCAGCTTGAGCGTGGTCACCCGGGTAGTGTGCCACGGCCGCCGTGGGTGTCGGGCCTGGCTGCTAGTCTCCCCGCATGCTTGATCACATCGGCCTGCAGGTGCAGGACGTCGAGGAGTCGCTTGAGTTCTACCTCCGCGCGTTTGGCCCGATCGGGATGCGCGAGGCGATGCGGTTCCCGTACGGAGACACCATGGCCGTCGGCCTGTGCGGCCCGGACGGCGTGCCCGACTTCTGGCTGGGCCCGCTCACCGGCACCGAGACCAGGGAACTGCACGTGGGGTTCCACGCGCCGGACCAGGCGGCGGTCGATGCGGTGCACGAGGCCGCGGTGGCGGCCGGGGCCGAGGTGCTGCACGCCCCGAAGGAATGGCCCGAGTACCACCCCGGCTACTACGCGGTCTTCCTGCGCGACCTCGACGGGCATAACGTCGAAGCCGTTCACCACGGGTAGCCGGACATGCGCTTCGCCATCGACATACCGAACTTCGGCGACTTCGCCGACCCCCGCGTCGTCGCCGACCTGGCCCGGCGGGCCGAGGACGCGGGCTGGGACGGGCTCTTCGTCTGGGACCACGTCACCCACGCAAAATCACGGCGCAGGCAGATCGCCGATCCGTGGGTGCTGCTGACCGCCGCCGCGCTCGCGACGCGGAGGATCCGGCTGGGCACGATGGTCACGCCGGTCGCGCGCCGCCGGGTGTCGAAGCTGGCCAGGGAGGTGACGACCCTGGACAGGCTCACTGGCGGCCGGATGGTCCTAGGGGTGGGCCTGGGCGCGCCGCTGGCGGACGA
Organism: Streptosporangiaceae bacterium; assembly: GCA_050698755.1. Lineage (GTDB taxonomy): Bacteria > Actinomycetota > Actinomycetes > Streptosporangiales > Streptosporangiaceae > Palsa-504. The sequence goes on from JBOHCK010000384.1 coordinate 3,211, forward strand.
GTTCGGCACCTTCGGCGAGACCTCTGATCCAAAACAGGTCGCCGCGCGCCTGGACGAGGGCCTGGCGGCCCTCAACCTGCTCTGGTCGGGCGAGCCGGTCAGCTTCCACGGCGACCACGTGGTCGTCGACGACGTCGTGTTCCTGCCGACCCCGGTGCAGCGCCCGCGGGTGCCGGTGTGGGTCGGCGGCGAGTGGCCGGCCAAACGGCCGATGCGCCGCGCGGCGCGCTGGGACGGCGCCATCCCGCTGATGCCGTACCGCGAGAACGGGTGGCCCCGGCAGCCGGACGCCGCGACGGTCCGCGAGATTCACCGGTTCCTGACAGATGCGCGAGCCGAAGCCGGCCGGGATGCCGAACCGTTTGACCTCGTCATGTCCGGAACGAGCCCGGCCGACCCGGCCGCCGCGGCGGACCTCACCGGGCCGCTCGAGCAGGCCGGGGCGACCTGGTGGGCCGAGTGCCTATGGGACGACCTGGAGAGCGCCGCGCCCATGGTGCGCCGGGCCGATCAGGGACCGCCGCCCCGGCACGCCTTACGGCCCCGGCCTGGCGGGGCTTACGGCCCCGGCCTGGCCCGCCCCGCGGCTTACGCCCCGCGCCTGGCCCGGACCCGCGACGTCGGCCGACGGTGCCGATCCGGGTGCCGGCGCAGCGCCCGCAGCGGGGACCTCGACCGGGTCTGGGCCTGCTCCGGCAGGTGGCTGGGCTCGAGTTCGGCGCGCAACCGGTCGACGTGGGCGAGGATCTCACCGCGCAGCGGCCAGCCCTCCGGGTGCTCGGCGGGGTCGGTCTGCAGCAGGTCGGCCAGCTTGTCCTGCTGGCGCTGGGCCTCCTCCAGGTGGTCCTCGAGCTCGGCCATCGCGGGCGGCTCGACGGGCTGGCCCGATGGGTCGTGGGCACCGGGCAGCTCCGGGCCGACCTCGATGACCTGCCCGTAGGCACGGACCGCGGCGGACAGCTCGGCGATCACGGCGGCGAGCCTGGCCCGGGTCTGCGCCTCCCCGACCGGGCTGTACTCGCTGTCCAGCCAGGTGCTGTCGGCCACCGAGCGGGCCAGGACCCGCATGTCCGTGGCGGCCCGTTCCAGCGTGTTGAGGCCATCGCGCAGGCCGGCCGCGGGGTTACCGAACCTGAGCCGCTTGGGGTTCAGCCTGACGCTTTCCTCGGCCTGGGCGAGCGAGTCGTCGACGCGCTGGATCTCCAGGCGCAGGTCGCGGGTCTTCTCCAGCCATTCGCCCGCGCGCCGCGGGTCGGGCGGGTCGGGCAGGGCGAGGCCGTCGGCCATCTGGCCGAGGAGTTCGGCCATCTGCCGGGCCAGGTCGCCGACGGCGTCCTTGGCCGGCTGCACCCGCAGCGGGGCGAAGAGCAGGCCCGCGGCCAGGCCCGCCGCGGCGCCGACGAGCGTCTCGGTGATCCGGGTGGTGGCGTACGTGTGCGTGCCCACGGAGAAGATCAGCATCGCGCTGACCGGCACCTCCAGGGTGTCCTCGCGCAAGCGGAGGAGCAGGCCGAGCGCCAGCGTGCCCGCGACCAGCAGGCCGAGCACCCACCAGGTGAACGGGACGTACGCGGCGACGGCGACGGCGGCGACCACACCCGCGGTGACCCCCACCACGCGCTGGATGGCGCTGCGGATCGTGTGGTACAGGGTGGCCTGCGCCACGAGCAGGGCGCTCAGCGGCGCGAGCACCGAGCGCGGCGACCCGCCGGGGAGCTGCTGGGCGACCAGGTAGGCGAAAACGGCAGTGAGGGTCAGCCGGGTGATGTACACCGTGGTCGGCTGTGCGTGCCGGCGCACCAGCGTGAGCTGCTCGGCCTGCCGCTTGGCGACCGCCGCGACCGACGCGGCGGCCTCGTTGACGCTCCCGGCGTTGACCTGACGGACTGGGAAACCTTTCATGACCTGCATATCGGGCTCGTGACGGGCGGGATACGGGACTGCTCTCGCCGAGAGCAAATATCCTCTCGTCACAACGCACCACCGCGCCGCCTATTCCCGCCGTCCGCCTCACCGTCCCCGCCGTCCGCCTCGCCGTCCCCGTCATCCCGGCCCCGCCGTCCGCCTCACCGTCCCC
>JBOHCK010000385.1:0-5283 GCA_050698755.1 Streptosporangiaceae bacterium
GGTGCTCCACCAGCGAGCGGGGCACCCGGTAGTCCTCGGCCAGCCGCCCCGCTCCGGCCCGGACCGCCGCCAGCCCGTCCGCGCCGAGCAGCGGCACCTGGTCCGTGACCGACGCGGGTACCACCTCGCGTCCGAAGTCCGACACGGCGGCGTCCACCACGTCACGCGCCATCAGCCGGTAGGTGGTGAACTTGCCGCCCGCGATGCTGGCCAGGCCCGGCACCGGCACGTCGACCACGTGCTCCCGTGACACCTTGGTCGTAGGCTTGTCCCCCTTGCCGTTACCCTCGCTGGCCACCACCAGCGGGCGCAGGCCTGCGTAGACGGCGATGACGTCAGCGCGGGTCAGCGGGCGGGCCAGCACCCGGTTCGCGGCGGTAAGGATGTAGTCGATGTCCTGTTCGGTCGCGACCGGCTCGGCGCGGTCACCCGAGAAGTCGGTGTCGGTCGTGCCGACGATCCAGTGCTCGCCCCAGGGGATGAAGAACAGCACGCTCTTCTCGGTCCGCAGGATCATCCCGGTGCTGGCGTGCACCGCCCCGCGCGGCACCACGATGTGCACGCCCTTGGACATCCGGACCCGGTAGCCTGCCCGCACCCCGGCTAGCTCGTGCACCAGGTCGGTCCACACCCCGGCGCAGACGACCACGCTGTCCGCGGTCACGCCGAACTCGCGCCCGGTCTCCTCGTCGCGCACCCGGGCCCCGGTGACCCGTACCCCGTCGGCACCGCGGGTCAGCCCGATGGCCGCGGCCCGGGTCGCCACCACCGCGCTGTGCGCGGCGGCCGTCCGGGCCACCGTCAGCGTGTACCGCGCGTCGTCGACCTGCGCGTCGTAGTAGAGCATCGCGCCCGCCAGCCGGCCGGGGGCCAGGGCGGGGGCGAGCCGCAGCGCGCCGCGGGCGGACAGGTGCCTGTGGTAAGGCACGGGCCGCTTGGTGCCCTCCATGGCGTCGTACAGCACCAGGCCCGCGCCGACGTACGGCCGCTCCACGACCTTCTTGTACAGCGGGAACAAGAACCGGACCGGCTTGACCAGGTGCGGGGCGAGCTTGGAGACGAGCAGGTCGCGTTCCCGCAGCGCCTCGTAGACCAGCTTGAAGTCGAACTGCTCCAGGTATCGCAGGCCGCCGTGGATCAGCTTGCTCGACCGGCTCGAGGTGCCCGAGGCCAGGTCGCCGGATTCGACCAGGGCGACCCGCAGGCCGCGGGATGCCGCGTCCAGGGCGGCTCCGGCGCCGGTGATGCCGCCCCCGATGACCAGCACATCGAACCGCTCGGTGGCCAGCCGGCCGAGCATCGCGGCGCGGTCCCTGGCATCCATGACGCCGCTACTCCCCATCACGCATCCCCCCATGCAGCTGAGCTTCCCTCGCCATCGCTCATCCCCCCATCCAGCTGCGCTTCCCTACCTCTAGGGTATGTACATCGTCAACCTAGCTGCAAACCCCGACACGCCGGTGAACAGCGGTTTATCCTGCGATGTCGGTATCCCAGCAAATACCTTCAAAGGGGGAGCAGGTGGCGGATTTCGTCGGCGCCGTCGATCAGGGCACCACGAGCACCCGGTTCATGGTCTTCGATCACTCCGGGGCCGAGGTGGCCAGGCACCAGCTCGAGCACACGCAGGTGCTGCCCCGCCCCGGCTGGGTCGAGCACAACCCCATCGAGATCTGGGAGCGCACCTGGGCCGTGGTCGCGACCGCGCTCAACCACGCGGACCTGCACGTCACCGACCTCGCCGCGCTGGGCCTGACCAACCAGCGGGAGACCACGGTGGTGTGGAACCGGCACACCGGCCGCCCGTACGGCAACGCGATCGTGTGGCAGGACACCAGGACCGACGCCATCGCCGCCGCACTGGACACCGACGGCCGGGGCGACGTGATCAGGCACAAGGCCGGCCTGCCGCCCGCTACCTACTTTTCCGGCGGGAAACTGCGCTGGATGCTCGACCACGTCGACGGCCTGAGGCCCGACGCCGAGCGGGGGGACGCGATCTTCGGCACCGTGGACACCTGGCTGCTGTGGAATCTGACCGGCGGCACCTCCGGCGGGGTCCACGTCACCGACGTCACCAACGCCAGCCGCACCATGCTGATGAACCTGGCCACCCTGGACTGGGACGACGAGCTACTCGAGCTATTCACCGTCCCGCGCCAGATGCTGCCGCGGATCGCGCCGTCCGCGACCAGGGAACCCTACGGCCTGACCAAGAAAACCGGCCCGTTCGCGGGCGAGCTCCCGATCACCGGCGCCCTGGGCGACCAGCAGGCCGCCACGGTGGGGCAGGCGTGCTTCGCCCCCGGCGAGGCCAAGAACACCTACGGCACGGGCAACTTCCTGCTGCTGAACACGGGGCCTGAGATCGTCCGTTCCCAGGCCGGCCTGCTCACCACGGTGTGCTACGAGCTCGGCGACGCCCCCGCGGTCTACGCGCTTGAGGGGTCGATCGCGGTCACGGGCGCCGCGGTGCAGTGGCTGCGCGACCAGCTCGGCATCATCAGCGGCGCCGCGGCCAGCGAGACCCTCGCCGCCCAGGTCAGCGACACCGGCGGCGCCTACTTCGTGCCGGCCTTCTCCGGCCTGTTCGCGCCGTACTGGCGCGCCGACGCGCGCGGGGCCATCGTCGGCCTGTCCCGGTTCCACACCAGCGCGCACCTGGCCCGCGCCACGCTGGAGGCCATCGCCTATCAGACCAGGGACGTGACCGAGGCGATGGAACGCGACTCCGGGGTCCGCCTCGAGGTCCTCAAGGTGGACGGCGGCGTGACCGCCAACGACCTGTGCATGCAGCTCCAGGCCGACATCCTCGGCGTGCAGGTCAGCCGTCCCGTGGTCGCCGAGACCACGGCGCTCGGGGCCGCGTACGCGGCCGGCCTGGCCACCGGGTTCTGGCGGGACACCGACGAGCTTCGCGCCAACTGGCGCGAGTCCAAGCGCTGGTACCCCACCTGGACCGAAGACCGGCGCGAGGCCGGCTACGCCGGCTGGCGCAAAGCCGTCCAGCGCACCCTGGACTGGGTCGACGTCGCCCCGCAGAACCCCTGAGATAGTCCAGTCCGGTCAGCGCAGGCACATCCCTAGGGGCCTAGCGCTAGCCGTCCTCATCCCCTGGGACGTTTGCCCCCTCGGCGTGTTGCTCAGGCGCACCCTTGATCGCGATCGTCGCGTGGGGCTCGAGAGCCGCGTCGAAAAGCTCGGCCACCGATTTGCGGATCTCCTCGCGCAGAGCCGCCCTGTCCTTACAGAGGTTCTCGATGTTTCGCTGATAAAGAACGAACCTCGTCCCGAAGACGACTCGCGAGCGTGTCCCCGCAGCGAAGTCCCCGCCCAGCCCGCCAAACATACTGTTCGAATCGCCACCCCCAGTGCTAGGCCCTTCGAGATGCCACCGGCGATCCGGATCTACACCCCGCTCGACCCGCGACTTGTCTGGCAGGAACACCACGTCCACCATGGCGCCGGAGGAACCGTCTGTCTCTGAGTCATGAACCTTGATCTCTGCCTCAGCCTGCGCCCGGAAATCAGCACCCGCCATCCGGTACGGCACCACCCAAGTGCCCGAGCTGGAGGTCAGCGCCGCTGCGGCGGCGAAGTCGGCCCGGCCCGCCTCAGGGTTGTCCGCGTCGAGCCAGACTTTGACCTGGCCGCGTAGCGCCCACGCAGGAGCGAACCGGCTGGCCAAATTCAGAACGTCATCGAGGCGTTCGCCCGCCTCCTCGAATCGACCCTGGCGGTACAGCGCGACCGCCAGGCGCCACAGCGCCTGGGCAGACGCCGGATCAGCGTCGGCCGCCGCCTGGGCGGCCTTGCGCGCATCCTCATAGTGCCCAAGCCACCACAGCGCCTCCGAGGCGAGCACGAGCGACGCGATCCGGACCGCGGGCACGGGATCCCCCAGGTGGCGATGGGCCACCCACAGGGCCCCAAGCGGATGATCACGGCAGCTGCGCGTGTGTTCCCGCAGCGTCTCCAGAGCATCCTTCGCCGATTCCCGGCCTTCATGGCGGTGTTCGGCGGGAACCAGGTTGAGCCACCGTGCCGCGGCGTCTTTCAGTGGCTTGTCTAGTTCGAAGTCGGGCGCTTTGGGGTTCGCCACATAGCCGGGGCCGGAGTGATGGGAGGGCCGGGGCCCTGGCCTAACAGAGGGTGTCACAGCATCTCCGGGCGGCGTGGGGCACATGCTCGTATCCTTGCCTAAACTCGCGACGCGGAAGACCGCTACGGCCGGAAGCCGACCCAGGGGTCGTAGTCGACTTCCAGCGGCTCCTGCGGCGGGCGCTGGTCCTCGGGGACGTGCTGGAGGTTGAGCCGGATCCGGTACCAGACCGAACTGCGTCCGCGCATCCCGTCGACCAGCACGTCGCGCGCCTCGAGCAACGGCCACACCGAAAGATGGCGCGCCTTCCACCGCTCCAGGCCCGCCATCGCCTCGTCCTTGGTCTCCGCCCGGGCGATCTCGATCAGCGGCATCGTGCTGCGCCGTCGGCCGGTCGGCCCGGCCGCCTGGCCCGGCGCCGGGGGAGGGACGGTGCCGGACCGGCGCTTGGACGGCTGTACCCGCGGGGCCTCGCCGGACTGCTTCTCGTAGTGCGGCGGCCACGGCGCGTCGGGCAGCCCCGCCGCCTCGTCCCGCGCCGCCAGCTCGAGCAGCGGCTCCAGCGAACCGGCCGCCTCGTCCATCTCCGCCCAGGGGTCGCCAATCTCCGCGAACCGCGACGGCATAGTAGAGATCGTGTACCGAGCCGGATCGCACGACGGCACCTCCGCCCAGGTCAGCGGCGCGGAGACGCGGGCGTCGGGGACCGGCCGGATGGAGTACGCGGACGCCACCGTCCGGTCCTTGGCGTTCTGGTTGTAGTCGACGAAGACGCCGTGCCGTTCTTCCTTCCACCACTTGGACGTGGCTATGTCCGGCGCGCGCCGCTCGATCTCCCGCGCCACCGATACCGCCGCGCGGCGCACGTCGCTGAACGACCAGCGCGGCTCGATGCGCGCATACACGTGCAGGCCCCGGGACCCCGAGGTCTTCGGCCACCCGGTCAGCCCGAAGTCCGCCAGCACTCCTTGAGCAACCATGGCCACGTCCCTGATCTGCGGCCACTCCACGCCGGGCACCGGGTCCAGGTCGACCCGCAGCTCGTCCGGATGATCCAGGTCAGCCGCGCGCACCGGGTGCGGGTTCAGGTCGATGCAGCCGAGGTTGATCACCCAGGCCAGCGCGGCCTCGTCGCTGACCACCACCTCGTCCGCGGTCCGGCCGGAGGGAAAGCGGAGCTC
>JBOHCK010000386.1:0-5283 GCA_050698755.1 Streptosporangiaceae bacterium
GGCGGAGGCGGCCCCGTACTAGCAGGAGCCAGGAGCCGAACAGCTTGTCCGCGCAGCGCTGCTGGGCCCGGTCGAAGAAGGCCAGGTCGACCAGGCCGGCCTCGTCGTCCAGGGTGGCGAAGACGATCCGCTGGCCGGAGCGGACGGCCGGGGTCTGCGTGGCCACCTTGACCCCCGCGACCAGGACCACCGAACCCGGGCGGTGCCGGTGCAGTTCCGTGGAGCGGGCCACGCCGAGGTCGTCGAGTAGCTCGCGGAAGAAGCCCAGCACGTGCCCGCTGAGGTCGAAGCCGAGGATCTCAAGTTCGGCGGCTACGCGCTCGGCCTGGTCCAGGTCGCGCAGCTCACCCGCCGGGACCAGGCCGGCGAAGCCGTCGTCGGCCAGGTCAAGGGGCAGCGGGTCGGCGGCGGGTGCGCGGTCGAGGACACCGACCCGGGCCAGCAGATCACGCCGGGTCGGGCGGGGCCGGCCCTGGTTCGCGTACAGCGAGTCGAAGGCGCCGACGAGGACCAGGCGCTCGGTGACCGGGCGACAGACGCGGGCCCGCTCGGTGAAATCACGCAGCGAGGCATAGGGCTGTCCTTTGGTGACCTGCGCGAGTTCGGCGTCGCTGATGCCCTTGACCTCGCGCAGCGCCACGCGCAGGCCCGGGGTTGGATCTGGCGTGACGGTCCAGTCCGCAGCGGAGGCGTTGACGTCGACGGGCCGGACGGCCACGCCGGACAGCCGGGCGTCCTGGACGATCACCCGCTTGGGGTACATGCCAGGGTCGTGGCTGAGCACCCCGGCGTAGAACGCCGCCGGATGATGCCGCTTCAGCCAGGCCGACTGGTAGACCGGGACCGCGAACGCCGCCGCGTGCGCCTTGCAGAAGCCGAAGGCGCCGAACGCGGCGAGCACCTCCCAGACCCGGTCCACCGCCACCGGGTCGTAGCCGCGGCCGCGGGCCCGGCTTCGGAACCACTGGCCAGTCTCCTCGACGTCGGCGGCCAGCTTCCTGCGGAGGAGTTCGGCCTGCCCGAGGCCGCAGCCCGTCATCACGTCGATGATGCGCAGCACCTGCTCGTGGAAGACGACCACGCCGCCGGTCTCGCCGAGCGCGTCCTTCAGGTCCTGGTGCGGGTAGCAGGGCACCCGGATCCCGTGCCTGACGTCGAGGAACGGCGTGATCATGTCCGAGTTGACGGGCCCGGGGCGGGAACAGCGAGATCTCCGCGATCAGGTCGCCGATGCCGCGCGGCGCCACCCGGGCCACCAGTTCCCGCTGGCCGGGCGATTCGATCTGGAAGACGCCGACGGTCCGGGCGGCGCGGATCATCGCGAACGTGGGCTCGTCGTCGCGGGGGATGGCGTCGAGGTCGACCCGCTCGCCGGTGGCCCGCTCGACCTCGGCGACCGCGTGCGCCATCGCCGACTGCATGCGGACGCCGAGCACGTCGAGCTTGATCACCCCGGCGGTCTCCGCGTCGTCCTTGTCGAGCTGGCTGAGCGGCAGGCCGTCGGTGTTCCGCTCGACCGCGGTCCGGTCGAGCAGGCTCGCGTCGGACAACAGGACGCCGCAGGGGTGCAAGGCGACGTGCCTGGGGAGCCCGTCCAGGCGTTCGGCCAGGCGGAAGGTCATGGCGAGCTGGGGGATGGAGAGCCGGCTGCCGCGCAGCTCGGGCAGTTCGGTCAGCGCGCGGCCGATATGCGCGGCCCTGATGTGCGGGAACGCCGCGGCGATCCGCGCGATCTCGTCGGGCGGCAGGCTCAGCGCGGCGCCGACGTCCCTGATCGCGCTGCGCGCGCGGTAGGTCGCGATCATGCATACGCAGGCGCAGCGCTGCTCGCCGTACGCGTCCAGGATCACCCGGTACGCCTCGATCCGGCGGGCCGACTCGACGTCCAGGTCGATGTCGGGCATGGTGGCGCGGCCTGGCGACAGGAACCGCTCCATGATCAGCCCGTGCTCCAGCGGGTCGACGGCGGAGATCCCGGTCAGGTGGTTGACCAGGCAGCCGGCCCCGGACCCGCGGATCGCGCAGCGGATGCCGCGCTGCCTGATGCGCCGGGCCACGTCGGCCACGGTGAGGAAGTAGGAGGCCAGGTGGGTACGGGCGATGATGGCCAGCTCGTGCTCGAGCCGTTCCCTGGCGGCGTGGCGGCTCCCCCGGTACCCGGGCAGGGCCTGCTCGCAGGCGTGCCGCAGCCGGGCCTGGGAGTCGCCGGTGGCTGAGTGGCTTGGTACTGGAAGGCTGGGTACTGGGAGGCTGGGTACTGGGAGGCTGGGTTCTGGCAGGTGCCGGGCGCCGATGCCCAGGTCCCAGCGCGGGTCGAGGTAGCACCGCCGGGCCAGGGCGGCCGTGTCGGCCAGCAGGCGGTCCGCGTCGTGCCGCGCTCCCCCGCTGACCCGGGCCGCGGTGACCGCCATCTGGGCGCCGCTGGCCAGGTGGGCCTGCCCGTTCCGGGCGGCGGGGCGCTGGTCCTGCGGGGCCGGCTCAATCCAGGCCTGCCGCGGGTGCGGGCGGCTCAATCCAGGCCTCGGCGCAGGGTCCACTGTCCGGTCGCCACTTCTCTGCGCAGCTCGTAGACGCCGGCCGCCAGGCCCTGCCCCGAGGACGCCTCGACCCGCCAGAATTCCAGCTCGGGCTGGCCGGGTTCGGCCTCGGGATCCTGCCACCATTCCCGGTTGATGACCCAGTGCTCGAGGATCGCGCGCACGGTGTACAGCCGGCCCCGCCACACGAACCTGGAAGGCCGGCCGTCGTCCCTGGCCTGAACGTTAACCGGCTCGCCGTACACCCGGTTCATGCTGCGCCCGCCTCCCCATCCGTGCAGTGCTCGTCGGGTCACCCGGCCTGCCGGGTCACCTAGCTCGTCGCTGCCGCAAGGGGGAAGGCGGGCAGTACTCTGTGTAATCGACGCCCGAGCGGGGCGAGGCGTCTATGATCGAATATAAGTTCATTCGAACAGGGAAGCAAATAATCTTTTCTAGCTGACCTGCAATAACTCAGAAATGTCAGTGCCTACGGGCATAGTAGTGCGCATCCGGCCATCCCGAGGGGAGGCACGCATGTGCTGGATGTGTGACCATCCGGGCGCTACCGACCGTGACTACCATGAGCACCTGCGGGAGGTGATCGATGCGTACGGCTGGGCGGTGCAAGGCGTAGAGCGGGAGGGCAGGCACCCGCCGTGGGCCTACACCGTGGGCCTCACCCGCTACAGAAAACCCGAGCTCGTCGTCACCGGCATGGGTCTGACCCGAGCGACCGATGTGCTCAACGGCGTGGCCTCTCATCTGGTGCACGCGGACCCGCCGGAACCCGGAACGCAGGTCGCCCTGACCGACGGCCCCCTCGTTGAGGTGGTCAAGGTCGCCGTGCCGTGGGCACACCTGAAGCTGGCCGTCGAGCTCTACCACAACCGGATTCGCGCCCTGCAGCTTGTGCACGCGGACAAACGCGGGCGCTGGCCCTGGGACAGCCAGTACCAGGGCGTGCGGGGCGGGCAGCCCATCCTCGGCACCAGGGAACCGGCCGAGCGCCGCAAGCGGGTCGGCTAGCCTCAGAAGCCGGCCGTCACCTGCCCGACGAACCAGGCGGCCTGGGCTAGCGCGCTATCGGCGGCGGCGAGCAGGCCGGGCTGAAGCACGAAGTCGTGCCACAGGCGCGGCCACCTGGTGTAGGTCACGTCGACCCCGGCGGCGCAGGCGCTGGCGGCCAGGAGTTCGGCGTCCGGGGCGAGCAGCTCGTCGGTCGTGGCCTGGATCAGCAGCGGCGGCAGCCCGGAGTGCGCGGCGCGCAGGGGCGAGACCGAGGGGTCGGCCCAGGTGGACGGGGCGGCGTACGCGCGGGCGCAGGCCTCGAGCCAGTCCGGGCTGAGCAGGACGTCCCGGTGTACCAGGTCGGGGCTGGCCCGGCGGTCGCGGCCGAGGTCGAGCCACGGCGACAGCAGTATGCAGCCGGCCGGGAGCTCCTGGCCCTCGTCGCGCAGCGATAGGACCAGAGCGAGGGCGAGTCCCCCGCCGGCCGAGTCGCCCGACACCAGCACGGGGCCCGGCTGATCCTGGCCGGACAGCGCCTTCATGACCGCGCGGGCATCCTGCTGCGCCGCCGGGTGGGGATGCTCAGGGGCGAGGCGGTACTCGGGCAGCACGACCCGGCACCCGGTCCGGGCGCTGAGGTGCGCCGCCCACTCCCGGACCGTACTCGCCGAACCCAGGCAATAGCCGCCGCCGTGAAAATGGACCACCGTGAGCGCCGGGTCCTGGCCTCCGGCCGACACTACCTCGGCGGGTACCCCGCCGATGGCCTGCTCGGCGACCTCGGTGCCGGGCGGCAGGCGCTGAGCCCGGGCGAGCTGCTCCAGCCGCGTGCGCTGGACCGGCCAGGGCAGGGCGGGGTCGAGGCAGCGCTTGCCGAACTGGCGTACCCCGAGGCGCATGACCGCGGGTGGCACGCGCGGCGCCCAGCGGGCCGTGCGGTCGGAGCGGGCGGTCCGGTCGGGGTCGGCGGAGCGGGCGGCCCGGCCGGGGCGGGCCTGGCGGGCGGTGCGGGCGGGGAAGGCGCTGCGCGCGCTCATGCCGCGGTGGTCCCGGCCGTGACCGGCCGTCCCGGCCTGACCCGGTACGCGGCGAGGTCGAAGCGCCTGACCCGGTACCGGTACAGGAACGTGTGGTCGGGCCAGTTGTTGGTGTTGCGTCCGGAGGCCGTCGTGTACCAGTTGTGGCAGCCGCTCTCCCAGACCGACGTCCGGCTGGCCGACTGCACCCACGAGTTGAACTCGTCCTGTACGTCGGGCCGCACGTCAAGCCAGGCCAGGCGTTCGGCGTCGAGGGCCCGGACCGCGCCGGTGACGTAGCCGATCTGCCCTTCGAGCATGTAGATGATCGAATTGCCGCCGAGGTTGGTGTTCGGCCCGTAGAGCATGAAGAAGTTCGGGAACCCGGAGACCGTGATGCCGAGATAGGCCTGCGCCCCGTCCTGCCAGGCCTCCTGCAGGCTACGGCCGCCCAGGCCCGCCACGGTCATCGGCGCGAGGAACTCCAGCGACTTGAACCCGGTGCCGTAGACGATCACGTCCGCCGCGCGGGTCGTGCCGTCCGCGATGACCACCCCGTCGGGGGCGATCCGCTCGATCGGGTCCGTGACCAGCTCGACGTCGGGCCGGGCCAGGGCGGGGTACCAGTCGTCGGAGAACACCACCCGCTTGCAGCCCATCGTGTAGTCGGGGACGCACTTGGCGCGCAACCCGGGATCGGCGATCTGCGTGCGGAGCTGACGGCGCCACATCGCCATCGG
>JBOHCK010000387.1:0-5253 GCA_050698755.1 Streptosporangiaceae bacterium
CACCGCCGCACCGTCCGCGACTACGAACGCCTCCCGGCCAGCCACGAAGCCATGATCTTGTGGGCCATGACCGCCCTCATGGCCTGCCGCCTGGCCCAGCCCGCCCATTTATCAAACACTCACTAAGACACGCTCGCGCATCGCGCATTACTAACGATCATGCCTTCATTGCGGCAGCCCTAGTGAATGATCAAGAGCGCTGTTAGATTTTCTGGCATGCCGGACAGAGCGGGCCGGAACAATCCGGATCCCGAAGAGCTCGACCGTAAACGGCGCGAGCTTAATGAAGAAATCAGCACACCAAAGACCGGGGGGCTCACGCCGCTTGAGCGCCTGGTGGCCGCCAGGCAAGCGGAACAGCGGGTCCAGCGCAAGCGGGATACCCGCGTGCTCGCGGTGCTCGGCCTAGTCGCCGCCATCATCGTCGGCGGCGGCGTGTGTTCGCCTGGTTGCGGTTCGCGCCGCCGTCGAGGCACCATCACGTCACCGCGGCCGATCATGTCTCCGTGGCCGCGACGGCGTCTGCCCTCACGACCCCGAAGGCCCCCCTGCTCACGCCGTTGGCCTCGCTCACCTCGAACCCGCCGCCGGCCTCGCCCAGTGGGACGACCCAGGCGGTCCCCTCGAGCCCTGGTATAACGGCGGAGGCTTTACCTCCGGCGGGCTATGCGGCGTACGGGACGGGTATATCCACCCGGACTATCCACAGGGACCGCCCCCGAGCGTCCAGCCCTCGGGCAAGCCGGTAAACCCGTATTCCCTCGCCACCCCGTCAACCGGACCCGCGAACAACTGCCGGGCCACGACGGGCACCTGAGAAGGTTGACGCTCCGGCCTATGCGCGGCGGACAGGGGCGGACCGGGCGGTAGTCTGCGGGCTGTGCGAATTCTGGTTCTGGGCGGCACGTCCTTCGTGGGCCGCGCCATCGTGGAGGATGCCCTGCGCAGCGGGGCCGAGGTGACCTTGTTCGGGCGGGGCAAGACCGGGAGCGACCTGTTTCCCGGACTGACCAGGCTCATCGGCGACCGGGATACGGGCGACTACGGGGGGCTGGGCGGGCGAAGCTGGGACGCGGTGGTCGATGTCAGCGGCTACGTGCCGCGTCATGTCGGTCAGGCCATGGATGCGCTGGGCGACCGGGTCGGCAGGTACCTGTTCATCTCCAGCAATGCCGTCTACCAGACCGGGGTGGGGCCGGGCTCGACCGAGGACACCCCGCGTCGACCGCCGGTCCGCGACACCGAGGAACTCGGGGATGAGACGTACGGCCCGCTCAAGGTCGCTTGCGAAGACGACGTGGTGGCCCGGTACGGGGCCCGGGCCACGATCGTGCGGCCGGGGAAGGTCGCCGGCCCGAACGACTGGCAGAACGGGCTGACCTACTGGGTCCGGCGGGCTGGTCGCGGCGGCCGGGTCGCCTTGCCCGGTGACCCGGATCAGCCGGTCCAGGTCATCGACAGCCGTGACCTGGCCCGCCTGGTGGTGCAGCTGCTCGCCGACGATAGCCCGGGGGCGTTTCACGCGGTCGGCCCGGCCGAGCCGGTCACGATGGGCGGGCTCATCCGGACCTGCGCGCGAGTGGCAGGTACGCAGGTTGAGGTCGTGCCGGTGCCTCCGGAAACGGCTCCGCCGATGTTCCCGCTGATCAGGACCGACTGGCCGACGCAGCAGCGCAGTCCGGCCCGGGCCAGGGCGGCGGGCATGCCCGCCACTGCGCTGGAGGTAACCGCGGCCGACGTCCTGACCTGGGACCGCCAGCGCGGCGAGCCGCCGCTGCCCGGTGGCTTCACCATCGAGCAGGAGCAGGCGGTCCTCGCCGCGCACGATCGCGACCAGGCGCGATAGCGTCAGCCCGCCTCGGTGAGATGGACCGTCATGTCGCCAGCCGGGCCGCCTCGATCAGGTACATGACGCTGGACTCGAATATGGCGTCTTCACCCCGCGCCGGGCCTGCGGTGGCGAGCGCCGCGGCCAGGTGCGGGTACTGGCCGCTGGCGGCCGCCCGGGCGAAGGCCCGGGAATGCATGGCGGCGTGCTGGCCGCCGCTGACGCCTTGCTGGTCGAGGGTCGCCTGCAGGGCGCCGTACATGGTGGCGAAGCCGCTGATCAGCGCGATGACCTCGAGCTTGGCCCCGGTGTCGAGGCTGGAGCCGTCAAGCAGCCCGAGGAAGTAGTCGAGGTACCGCAGCCCGTTTGGCCCGGGCGGGTAGGGGAGCTGCATGAGCCTGGCCAGCCACGGGTGGCGCCGTGAGATCTCGCGGGCTTGCCGGGCGAGCTCAACGATGGCCGGGCGCTTGTCGGCCGGAAGGTCCTGCGGATAGCTGTATTCCGCCGCGAGCTTGTCTATGACGAGCTGGGCCAGGTGATCTTTCGTCGGGAGGTAGTTGTACAGCGTCATCGTGGCCATGCCGAGCTCGCTGGCGACCCGCCGCATGGTGAGTCCTTCGAGGCCCTCCGCATCGGCGATCCGCACGGCGGCGGAGGCGATGGCGGCGCGGTCGTGGCGGGGCTTCGGTCCCCGTGCGCCTCGTTCGGGCAGCTCCCACAGCGATACCGGGTAAAGATCGGCTGGCGCACCGGGCGGCTGGGTGGTTCCGGTCATGGGGCGGCTCTAGATTTCATCGTGTGATGTACGTAGTATTCTCCGGGAATAATCACGTACAGGCTACGGAGAAACCCGGCCGCGGAGGGCTAAGTGAAGGCGTTTACAGCCACGATTGATATCGGCGCTCCGCCCACGGAGGTATGGGCGATCTTGACTGATCTCGGTAGCTACCACGAGTGGAACCCGCTGTTCGTGGAGGCAGCCGGCGACGTGGCCGTCGGGCAGCGGATCAAGCTGACCAGCAGGCATCCGGCTAACGGGCGCCTGATGACCGTCAAGCCCAGGATCACCGTCGTCGAGCCAGGAACTGAGCTGCGGTGGACCTCCAGTTTGCCCGGCGTCATCAGCGGCGAGCACAGCTTCATGCTGAGCGCCACCGACGGCGGGACGCGCCTGGTCCAGGCCGAGACCTTCCGTGGCCTGCTCGCCAGGTTCTCGGGCAAGACCTTTGCCAATGCCGGGGACAGTTTCCGGGCCCTCAACGAGGCCCTGAAGGAAAGCGCCGAAGCCCGCGCGAACCGGCCTACCAGACCTGAGGCTTAGTAAGCACGGGCGAAGATCACTCGCCTGCCGTAGGCGGACGGCTTGCCGCAGCGGATGCACGGTCCCTGCTCGGGCTCGCCCGCCAGCGGGATGCAGCGGGGAGTCGCCGTGGTTTCTGCCTTGATCTCGTCTTCGCACGCCTGCGCGCCGCAATCAAACGCCAGCGCCCAGCCGACCGCCACGGCGACGGTGAACTCGGGCCAGGAATTGACGATGGCGGTGTGGTCATCGCGGAAGTCGGCCGCGCGCCGCGCCAGTATCTCCTGGAACGCGGACAGCTCGGCGGTCAGCAGCGCGGGCGCCGCGTCGAGCGAGATAGCCTCCTTAGCGGCGTTCGGCTGAGGGTAAGAAAGCCGACGAGACATCAGCGTGGTACCGGCGGCCAGGTCGCGCGGGCCAAGCTCGAGCCTGATCGGCACGCCGCGCATCTCCCAGTCGTTGAACTTGAAACCAGGCGAGACCTGCGGGCGGTCGTCCACGTGCGTCCTGATGCCCGCGCGCCCCAGCGTGGCGGCCAGCACGATGGCCGCGTGCAGTGTGCTCTCGGCCTGGTCCCCGCGCCCGATCGGGACGATCACTACCTGGTAGGGAGCCAGGGCCGGCGGCAGCACGAGGCCCTTGTCGTCACCGTGGGTCATGACCAGCCCGCCGACCATCCTGGTGCTCATGCCCCAGGAGGTGGTGTGGCACAGCTCGGCCGTGCCGCTCTCACCGGTATAAGTAATGCCGAACGCCGCTGCGAAATTCGTCCCCATAAAGTGGGAAGTACCTGCCTGCAGGGCGCGCCCGTCCCGCATCATGCCCTCGATGGTGAACGTGCGCTCGGCCCCGGCGAACCTCTCGCCCGGCGTCTTCTCGCCGGGCACCGTAGCCATGGCCCCGATCTCGGTGGCCACGTCCTGGTAAAAGCCCAGCGCGAGCATGGTCTCGGCGATCGCGTCAGCCGCGATGGCGTGCGCGGTGTGGCCCTCCTGCCAGAGGAACTCGCTGGTGCGCAGGAACATCCGGGGCCGCAGCTCCCACCGGAGCACGTTGGCCCACTGGTTCAGCAGCAGCGGCAGGTCCCGGTGCGAGCTGATCCACTTGGCCATCATCTCCCCGATGATCGTTTCCGACGTCGGCCGGATGACCAGCGGCTCCTCGAGTTCCTTGCCGCCCGCGTGGGTGACCGTGAACAGCTCGGGCGCGAACCCCTCGACGTGCTCGGCCTCGCGCTGCATATAGCTCTGCGGGATCAGCAGCGGGAAGTACGCGTTCTGGTGGCCGGTCGCCTTGATCCGCCCGTCCAGGTCCGCCTGCAGCAACTCCCAGATCCGGTACCCGTACGGCCTGATCACCATGCTGCCCCGGACCGGTCCCCGGTCCACCAGTTCGGCGCGGAACACGACGTCGTTGTACCAGGCGGAGAAGTCCTCGCTCTGCGGGGTAACGCTGCGGTCATCGCGGGCCATAATCTCAGGTTACCGACGCGGCCCGCGGGGGCCGATCGAGTTTCAGGCCGGCGGGGATGGTCGTTCCGGGGTATCCGGGCCGTCTTCCGCTTCCCCCGCGGGTGGCGCCGGACTTGGCGTCGGCGCTGCGGCCGGTTCTGCGGGCTCTGGCTGGATCGCCGCGCTAGCGCGGCGGCCAAGGTCAGGCGGGCGGGGTGCTGCTGCGGCCAGCGCGGCCTGCTCCATCTCGATGACAGACTCGGTGCGCAACCTGGCTTCGTAGGCCGCCTTGCCGCCGCGGACGCCGAACAGCCGCTTGGTCCACACCAGGTAGATGACGAGCAGCAGGTTGATCACGAACGCCGCGACCTTCAGCCAGGTGATGTTTCCCCGAGCCAGCTCCCAGACCTCCAGTGGCAGGAAGGCCGAGGTCGCAACCATGGCGAAGTACTCGCCCCACCGCTGGCCCACCCACAGGCCGATCCCTTCCACCAGCTCGACCAGCGCGTAAACGGGCAGCCCGATGGTCAAGATGGTGATCCAGCGTGGGCTGATCGTGAGCGCGTGGTTGACCAGCACGAGCAGCTTGGAGTGGCTGAGGTCGAAGCCGAGAGCCTTGTACAGCTCGCGGACGGCGGGCAGGGCATGGTTGTAGGCCCGCTGGATGGCGGGCT
>JBOHCK010000388.1:0-5243 GCA_050698755.1 Streptosporangiaceae bacterium
TATACCTCGCTGACCGAGATCACCCGTTCCACCATGGGCGCGAGCCCGGAGCGCTCGGTGAACGCGGCGGTCAGGTCGGCCGGCCCGTTGGTCAGGCAGGCGATGCGTATCCCGGCCTCGAACAGGCTCGTGATCGCGGGTACCGCGTCGGGGAAGGCGGGCAGCTCGGCGAGTCCGGCCATGACGTGCTTGACCTGCTCGTCGCTGATCGACTGGCCGGTGAGCGCGCGCAGCGCGGACTCCGCGACCTCGGGGAAGGCCACGAAGTCCGTGGTGGCCGACAGCGCCATGCCGTCCCGCGTCGTCCGGGTGTACCAGGCCTCGAGCAGGTGAGCCGGCTGGCCGACGTCGGTGAGCCGGTCGCGCAGCGGCTCGATCGACATCAGGGTTCCGATCACGTCGAAGGCGACGGCGACCGGGCGGCGGGTCATGACGACCCCAGCTCGCGCAGCGCGTCCTCGATGGCGCGGTAGAAGGTCGGGTAGGCGTAGGGCATGTTCCGCAGCGTGGCCACCGGCACCTCGGCGCGGACGGCGACCTGCAGGAAGCTGAGCACCTCCCCGCCGTACGGGCCTGCCGACGTGGCGCCGACCAGCACCGAACGTTCGGCGTCCTCGATGACCTTGATGAAGCCGTCGTTGCCGGCCTTGTGGATCCAGCCCCTGGCCGAGTAGGGCACCTGGGTCGTGCCCGTCCTGACCCGCAGGCCGGCCGCCCGGGCCTGTTCCTCGGTCAGGCCGACGCTGCCGACCTCCGGGTCGGTGAACGTGACCCTGGGCACCGCGCGGTAGTCGGCGGATCCCCCGCCGGTCCCGAGGATGTCCCGCACCGCGATGTCCGCCTGGTACATGGACATGTGCGTGAACGCGCCGTGGCCGGTTACGTCGCCGATCGCCCATACGCCGTCGCCCGCCCGCATCCACTCGTCGGTCGGGATGGACCGGGCCTTGGCGTCCAGGCCGATCGCGGCGACGCCGAGCGCGGCCAGGTCCGTGCGGCGCCCGGTGGCGACCAGCAGGCGTTCGGCCATATAGGTGCTGTTCCCGACGTGGACGTTGAAATGCTGGTTGGTGTAGGTGACGCGCTCGGCCGGGGCGCTGGTGCACACGTGGATGCCCTCGCGGGTGAACACCCGGTGGATGAGCTCGCTGGCCTCGGGTTCCTCGAACGAGACCAGCCTCGGCAGCGCCTCGACGACGGTGACGGCGGTGCCGAAGCGGGAGAACGCCTGGGCGAGTTCGGCGCCGATCGCCCCGCCGCCGAGGACGATCATGGATTCCGGCGCCTCCTCGGCCTGCACGATCTCCCTGTTCGTCCAGTAGGGAGTGCCGGTCAGGCCCGGGATGGGCGGCACGGCGGGCTCGGTCCCGCAGTTGATCATGATCCCCCGGCGGGCCCGGAACACCCTGGTGCCCTCGGCGGTGCTGACGGTCACCTCGCCGGGCCCGGTGATCGTGCCGTGACCGCGGACCAGGTGCCCGCCCTTGCCGGTGAACCGGTCGGCCGCCACCTTGTCGTCCCAGCAGTCGGTGGCCTCCTCCCTGATTCGCCGGGCCACTACCGGCCAGTCCGGGGTGACGGTGGACGTCCCCGCCATGCCGGGCACCCGCCTGGTCTCGGCCAGCAGGTTCGCGGCGCGGATCATCATCTTGGACGGAATGCAGCCGTAATAGGGGCATTCGCCGCCGACCAGCCGGGCCTCGACACCGGTCACGTGCAGCCCCGCCTCGGCCAGCGTCCCGGCCGCGTATTCCCCGCCAGGACCCAGGCCGATCACGATCACATCGGTGTTTTCTGGTTCGTCCATGCCGTGCTCCTGCCTTGTGCGGCTTCGCATCATGCGCCTGCGGCCGGGCCGGAAATCTTCCAGTAGGCGTCAAGGCAGGTACGGGCAGCCCATTTCCATGATTACGTCGGTGGGGCTTCAGATATATGGCCACCAAATGTACATCAGGGATCAGATAATTCGGTGCCCTCTTCGAGATCCGAGATGTCCAGCTCAGGCTGGCCGTGCACGAAGGCGTCGGGATTCTCTAGATCATCGGCGGCGGGCAGCAGGTCGGGGTGAGCCCATAGCGCGTCGCGCCCGTCCACGCCGCGTGCGTCCGTCAGCCCCTGCCAGATGGTGGCCGCCTCGCGCAGCCTGCGCGGCCGCAGCTCCAGCCCGACCAGCGTTGCGAACGTGCGTTCCGCCGGGCCGCCGGTGGCCCGGCGCCGCCTGATCGCCTCGGCCAGGGCATCGGCGTGCGTGAGGCGGTCGCGGGCGGCGGCGCTGACCACCGTCGCCACCCACCCCTCCACCAGCGCCAGCGCGGTCTCGAGCCTGACCAGCGCGGCCTTTTGCGTGGGCGTGTCCTCCGGGCGGAACAGGCCCTCGCCGGCCAGCGCCTCGCGCAGCGCCTCGGGATTGGTGAGGTCGACGTCCGGGATCGCGTCGCGCAGCCGCGTCATGTCGACCGTGATCCCGCTGGCGTACTGCTCGACCGCGCCGAGCAGGTGCCCGCGCAGCCAGGGGACGTGCGCGAACAGCCGTTGGTGGGCGGCCTCGCGCAGGGCGAGGAACAGCCGCACCTCGCCGGCGTCGACGGACAGCCCCTGCCCGAACTCCGCCACGCCGGCCGGGATCAGCGCGGCCACGCCTTCCGGGCCGAGGGGCAGGCCGATGTCGGAGGAGCCGACCACCTCCCGCGCGAGTTCACCGACCGCCGTCCCGGTCTGGCCGCCGATCATGGCCCCGCCGATCTGGCGCAGCATGGCCGCCAGCCCGGCCAGGCCGCCCATCCCGCCAGCCCCGCCGCCGAACGCGCCGAGCGCCTGGCGGACCTCCTCGGGGACTTCCTCGCCGAGCTGCGCCGGGTCCGTGGTGAGCATGCCGCTCATCGCCTCGACGCCCTTGGCCGCGATCGGATCGCAGAGTTTGGCCCACACCGGGAAGGTGGCCTCGAGCCACTCCGATCGGCTCCAGGCCTCGATCTTGCGCACCCCGGAGGGGAACGAGGTGGCCTCGTCCAGCCACAGGTCGGCGAGGCGGACGGCCTCGGTGACCTCGCGGCGCTGCGCGTCAAGGACGCTCGGGTCGCCCGCCGCCACGATCGCGTGCCTGGCCACGTTCTTGGCCAGATCCCAGTTGACCGGGCCGCCCTTCCAGGACAGCAGGTCAGCGAACTGTCGCAGCGCGTCGGCGAACTGCTGCGGGTTGCCCATCGGCCCGAACCCGCCCAGCGGTCCCCCGGCGCCAGAGCCTGGAGCCCCGCCGCCCGGGCCGCCGGGACCGCCCGAGCCAGCCCCCGACGAGCCCTGGCCACCCTGATCTTCCGGCTTGTCGGGCGGGCCAAAGCCGAACGGGCGGTCAGCCATCGCGATCTGTGAGGCAGGATGGAAGGGTCATGACCGTCACGCTATCTCGGGAGATGCACATTGTGACAAGCGCCCGGCGGCCGGTTCGCCCGAGGGGGGATAGCACAACACGGAACCAGCCTATGCCCGTGGTGGCCGTCACCGGAGCGGCCGGCGGTATCGGTCATGCCCTGACCGCCAGGCTGGCCTCGTCGCGGCACGTCAAGCGGGTCATCGCGATCGACGGGGAGCGCGGCGATATCGAGGGCGTGACCTGGCGGGTCGCCGACATCCGCGACCCGGCGCTGGCCGGCAAGCTGACCGGCGTCGATGTGGTCGTGCACGCGGACCTCGACCTTTCCCCCGATACCGACGCCCGGCCGCGGCGGGCGTTCAACGTACGCGGCGCCCAGACCGTGCTCACGTCGGCCGCGGCCGGGCGCGTCGGCCGGGTCGTGCTCGTGACCAGCTCTATGGTGTACGGGGCCCGGCCGGACAACCCGGTGCCGCTGCCGGAGGACGCCCCGCTGACCGCGGAGGCGGACAGCAGCGTGGCCGGCGACATGCTGGAGATCGAGCTGCTGGCCCGGCGCTCACCGCGGGCCAATCCCGGCACGGCCGTGACGGTCGTCAGGCCGGCCGCCCTGGTCGGGGTGGGCAAGTCCGCGCAGGGGGATCCCTGGTCGGTGGACACCCTGGTCACCAGGCACTTCGAGGCGCCTCGCCTGCTGGCGGTGAAGGGCTCCGCGCCCCGCTGGCAGTTCTGCCACGTCGAGGACCTCATCTCCGCGCTCGAGTTCACGGTCGGCGGCGGCCTCGAAGGAGAGTTCGCGGTGGGCTGCGACGGCTGGCTCGAGCAGGACGAGGTCGAGCGGATCAGCGGGCTGAAGAGCATCGAGTTTCCCGCCCGGCTGACGTTGGGGGCCGCGCAGCGGCTGCACCGGATGGGCGTGACCCCGGCGCCCGCGATGGACCTGCGCTACGTGGTGTACCCGTGGGTGGTGGACTGCGCCGCGCTGCGCCGCGCGGGCTGGCAGCCACGCTTCGACAACGAGGCGGCCCTGCGCGTCCTGCTTGACCAGCGCCAGGGCAGGCACGCCGTGGCCGGCCGGCGGATCGCCCGCAAGGAGGCGACGATCACCGCCGCCGGAGCCACGGTCGCCGTGATCGGCACGGCCGCCATCGTCCGCCGGGCCCGGCGCCGCCACCGAGCCGAACCCTGAGGCCGGACCCCAAGGCCGGACCTCGCAGCCGGACCCCAAGGCCCTATCCTGAGGCCCGCACCAAGCCCCAGGCCCGCTCGACCGGGTAACCTTAGTCAGTGAGCGTTGTGCGCCTGATCGCCGTGCGCGACTCCGAACTGTCAGTGGACGAGGTCCGCGCCGCGGTCGCCGACCCCCGCGCAGGCGGCCTCGCGCTGTTTGCGGGCGCCGTCCGGGATATCGACCACGACCGGGATGTCACCGCGCTGTCCTACAGCGCGCACCCGTCCGCCGAGGCCGAACTCCGGCGCGTGGCCGAGGTCATCGCGGAGAAGTTTCCCGTGCTAGGGATCGCGGCCGTGCACCGCGTCGGCGACCTGGAGATCGGTGACCTGGCGGTCGTGGTGGCGGTGGCCTGCCCGCACCGGGCCGAGGCCTTCGACGCGTGCCGTGCGCTGATCGACCTGCTGAAGGCCTCCGTGCCGATCTGGAAGCACCAGCGGTTCGCCGAGGGTGACAGCGAGTGGGTCGGCAGTGCCTGATCCCGAGGTTCGGCGCGTAGTCTTCGCACCATGTCCCGACGCTCCCTGACGCTGCTGATCGCGGCGGTCGGCGCGGCCGCGGCGCTCGCGGTCAGCGTGCTCATCCCGGTGCCCTACGTCATCCTCAGCCCGGGGCCGACGCTGAACACCCTGGGCAAGGACT
>JBOHCK010000389.1:0-5221 GCA_050698755.1 Streptosporangiaceae bacterium
GGTGCACCTGCCTCAGCTTGATCGCGATCCTAGACAAATCGCATTCTGGCTGGTCGGGTGCACCTCGCCCTCGTTCAAGCCGTTTCAGGCCCGGCGTGTCGCAAAATCCCCGTGAAAGACGGAGGCTCGCGGCGACCTCGCTGGGCGTGTCGGACGGTGAGTTCGTCTCCATCGTCGGGCCGTCGGGGTGCGGCAAGAGCACGCTATTCAATGTCGTTTCAGGAATCTTGCGCCCGACCTCTGGCCAGGTGCTGCTCGACCGCCGGGACATCACCGCCAGCCCGGGGCACGTCGGCTACATGCTGCAGAAAGACCTCTTGCTGCCCTGGATGACCGCCCTGGAGAACATTACCCTCGGTGCCACGCTCACCCGGCGCGTGACCAGGCGCGACCAGGAACAGGCAGCGATCCTCGCGACGCAGTACGGGCTGGGGGATTTCCTGAATCACTATCCGCATGCGATGAGCGGCGGGATGCGTCAGCGCGTCGCGCTGATGCGGACGCTCGCCTTCGCACGCGATGTGATGCTGCTCGATGAGCCCTTCGGCGCGCTCGACAGCCAGACCCGCATGGAAATGCAGCAGTGGCTGCTCAGCGTGTGGGCCGAGCAGCACAGCACTATCCTGTTCGTCACCCACGACGTGGACGAAGCGATCTTCCTCGCCGACCGGGTCGTTGTCATGTCGCCTCGACCGGGACGAATCCAGCAGGTGTTCGATATCCAGCTGCCACGTCCCCGCGAGCTTAAGACGCTCACCGATCCGCGTTTCATAGATCTCAAACGCGACATCCTCGCGCTGATCTACGGGCACACCAACGGGGCTGGACCTCCGCAGGAACGCCTCAGCGCCGACAGGCCGGCGCAGGCCGAGAGGGGGGCGACATGAGGCGCAACACGAGCCGCGCGGACTCGATCTGGATCCGCCTCTTCATCCCGATCGCGTCGTTCGGCGTGCTACTCGGCCTGTGGATGGCTCTCGTGCATATCGCGCATGTCGCTCCGTACGTGGTGCCATCACCAAGCGCAACCTTCGGCGCTATCCGGGGGGACTGGAGCGTGCTGTCCACAGGCATCCTGCTCACTGCCGAGGAGTTCGCCGTCGGCTTCGTCATTGGGATCGCGGCCGGGTTTGTCCTTGCCGTGCTGATGGACCAGTCCAAGTGGATACGGCGTTCTCTGTATCCGATCTTGATCGCCAGCCAGGCCGTGCCGATCATCGCGATCGGGGCTGCCCTGGTGATATGGCTGGGCTTCGGGCTCGCACCAAAGGTCGCCATTGTCGCCCTGATCGTCTTCTTCCCGGTGCTGGTGAACGTGCTCGACGGGCTCGCCAGCGTCGACCAGGACACAGTCGACCTTGCTCGGGCCATGGGCGCCCGCCAATGGCGGATCTTCCGAACCGTCCGGCTGCCTGCCACCTACACACCGCTGTTCTCCGCGCTGAAGATGACTGCCACCTTCAGCGTCACCGGTGCTGTTATCGGTGAGCAGACCGCCTCAAGCACCGGCGGTCTCGGCGTCTACCTGACTGAGCAACAGTCCCGGCTCAACACGGCCGGCGTCTTCGGCGACATCGTCCTTCTCGCGGCGATGGGCATCGCCGCATTCGCGATCATCGCCTATTGGGAGACGCTCGCGACGCCATGGCGCAGGCGCAGTACCGCGCCGCGCCGGCGCAGATACCAGCCACCGTCCCCATCCGGGACTCCGCTGCCGGCCACGGGCTCGGCGCCGCCGATTGCATCCACCGCCGACACCGAAACCGGTCTCGGCGCCGCTGGTCGGCCCGCGCAAGCGGCACGGTAGTGGGGTTTTCATCTTGACGAGTGCGATGGGGCGAACCGTGTCCACAGAAGTGATTGCATCCCAAGACGTCATCGTTGCCGCAGCGCAAACCCGGCCAACTATCGGCGACATCGAGGGAAACCTCGCCGAGATTACCGTTGCTGTCATGTCGGCGGCAGCGGCAGGCGCCCGCCTCGTCGTGCTGCCCGAACTGTGCACCACCGGCTACATGTTCTCTGGCCGCGCCGAGGCATCCGCCCTCGCCGAGCCGATCCCGTCAGGGGCAAGCACCCGGGCGCTGACCGACCTGTGCCGCGAGCTTGATCTGCACCTGGTGGCCGGGATCGCCGAACGCGACGAGGACGAGATCTACAACAGCGCGGTCCTGCTCGGCCCCGCCGGCCACATCGGAACGTACCGGAAGCTGCACCTGTGGGACAACGAGAACACCATCTTCGCCCCCGGCAACGTCGGGCTACCGGTCTACCAGACCCCGCTTGGCCGGATCGGACTGCTCATCTGCTACGACGCATGGTTTCCCGAAGCATTCCGGGCCCTCGCGCTCCAAGGCGCGGACGCCGTGTGCCTGCCGACCAACTGGGTGCCCATCCCTGGCCAGCAGCCAGGCAAGCCCGCGATGGCGCTTTCCCTGTGCCAGTCAGCCGCCCACGTCAACAGCATGCACATCATCGCCGCCGACCGGGTCGGCATTGAACGCGACCAGCCCTTCATCGGGCAAAGCGTCATCGTCGGGCCGACGGGCTGGCCGCTGACCGAGGCGGCAAGCAGCGAGGACACCGAGGTCATCGCCGCCCCCACCGACCTCACCAGCGGCGTGCGGCTGCGGCGGTGGAACAAACACAATGACCCGATCCGTGATCGCCGACCATCCGAGTACACGCGGATTCTCGCGTGAGCAACCCACCCGATGCCGTTGATCTGACGCGCAGCCTCGTGCGCGTTCCGAGCGCCAGCTCCACCACCGGCCAGCAGGACATCTTCGATCTCGCCGGGTCGCAGCTGGCCACCGCCGGATTCACGATCCGCGCCGACCCGGCCGCGCCACGCCGTTACCTGCTGGCACATACGCCACAGCCCGGCCCGATGCTCCTGTTCGTCTGCCACGTTGACACCGTCCCAGCCGTAGGCACCGCGCGGTGGACCCACGACCCGCTCTCCGGCGAGCTAGTTAATGGACGCATCGTCGGGCGTGGCTCAAGCGATATGAAAAGCGGCCTAGCGGCCGCCGTGACCGCCCTCGTGAACGCCCAGCGCGATCATGTATCGTGCGGAATGCTCCTGACCGCCGACGAAGAGATCGGCTGCCAGGGAGCCCGCGCCGCCGCGGAGGCCCTGAGGACCGTGCCTGTAGGAGCGGTCATCATTCCCGAGTCGACGAGCAACGAAGTCACGCTCGGCCACCGCGGCGCCCTCTGGCTCCGCCTCACAGCACGTGGCCGAGCGGCGCACGGCAGCACACCCGAACTTGGCCGCAACGCACTCCTGGAACTCGCCGCGACGCTGCTCGACATTGACGCGTGCCTGCCGCGCCGCCAGCACAAGGCACTGGGGACCACGACAGTCAACGTCGGCACGATGACCGCGGGCTCGACGGTCAATATCGTCCCCGACCTCGCCGACGCCAGCCTCGATATCCGTTACATCGACGCCGATGAACCGGCCGCCATTCAGACGTGGCTGGCGACCGAGCATCCCAGGATCGAGGCGCGGGTACAGGCGCAGCTCCCGCCCGTGCTCAGCCGAGCTGACGACTCATGGATAAGGACACTGCCCGCGGCGACTGCCGCTCACCCGGCGGCCCCCTACTTCACTGACGCCTCAGCGCTCGCGGAGGTGCTGCCCGGAAGGCCGATCGTAATCTGGGGGCCGGGCCAACCCGAGCAGGCGCATGCCGTCAACGAATCTGTCGATAGCCGGTACATCCAGTGCGCCGTCCAGTACTACGGTCGGGCCCTTGCCGCATGGCAAGCCGCACCTCCCACCGAGGTGGGTGACGGCACGGATGAGTGAGCCAGGACTCTTGCGGAGCTGAACGTGGCGCCGCCAACGAGACGAAGGCAATCACGTGCGGGATCTGCTTCCCGGACGATGCCCCTGAAGGCCCGGCCAGTCGCGATGAGGTCAGCCTCGGCCCGGCGATTGCGTGTGGGGTGCGGAAATCCAGTCTCGTGGTTCTGGCCTGGGGTTTCGTGCCCTTGGTCTCCTACGCTGCGTTCTTGTTTTCGTTGATTAGGCCGTCAACGGCTTCGTGGCGGTTGAGCCGGATCTGGCCGAGGCCGGTGGGAGCTATCACCGGTGGCTGGCTGGGGCGGTCGCCGGTCCCGGGCCCGATGGGGCCTGTGCTGGTTGTGGTGCCGTTCATACTGGGCGGGTACCTTGCGCAAGTGACTCTGGTCGTAGATCAGGATCCTGTCTGTGCACTCGCGCCGTACGCTGCCTGCCCAGCGTCCGGCGATCGCGTTCGCCCGGGGCGGGCGGACCGGGGTCTTGATGACGCGCGCGCCGGCCGCGGGGGGCACCTCGTCGAAGACGCTGGTGAACTTGGCATCCCGCTCACGGATAAGGAACTTGATGGCCTCGCCGAGTTCACCCAGGTCCATGAGCAGATTTCTTGCCTGCTGGGCGGACCGGGCTCCGGTTGGGCTGGCCGTGGCGCCCATGATGTGGATGGCCCGGGTGGCGTGCTCGATGAAGATCAGGACGTAGATCCGTTTGAGGAACACTGTGTCGGCGTGGAACAGGTCGCAGGCGAGGATCCCCTCGGCCTGTGCCTTCAGGAACTCGCTCCACGACGGCCCTGACCGGCGCGGTGCCGGATCGAGGCCGGCGCGCTTGAGGCTGTCGTGCACGGTGCCTGGCGGCACGCTGATACCAGCCTCGGCGAGTTCGCCGCTGATCCGCTGATAGCCCCGCGCCGGGTTCTCACGGGCCAGGCGCAGGACCGCAGCACGGATGTCCTTCCTGGTGGATGGGCGGCCTGGATTTTTCCGCGGGTAGGTCCACTTGCGGGCAACCAGGTCGCGGTGCCAGCGCAGCAACGTCGCTGGCGTCACGAAGAAAGTGCTCCACGACCGGCGGGGCAACAGCCGCGAGAGCGCCGCCAGCAGCACCCTGTCCCCGTCGCCCGGATCGGGGCGGTTCACCCGGCGGCGCAGCACGGCGACCTGATGCCGGAGCACGAGGATCTCAACCTCCTTGGCCCGATCACCGCGCCCGGGCAGGATCAGGAACTGAAAGATACGGCGGGGGAAGAGGTACGGGACAGGCCAGGACCGTGACCGTCGGGCTGCTAGTGTCTCATAATTGAAGGTTATTTATTTCAGGTTGTTGGCTACGAGCTTCTTGTAGTCGCGGTCCAGCATCGCGAGTTTGTCCAGGATGCTGTCAGCGCTTGCCGTCCACTCGAATGGCTCT
>JBOHCK010000390.1:0-5213 GCA_050698755.1 Streptosporangiaceae bacterium
GCTCGAGGCCGTGCCTGATGGCCGCGCGCCCGACCACCTCCAGGACCGTGCGCCGGCCGTCGGGCCGCAGGAACTGGCTGACGTAGGCCAGGTCGTCCCGGCGCACGTCGATGATGGCCCGGTCGTCCGCGCTGGCCAGGTCCGTGACGCTCGCGTCGCGGCGCCGCAGGCGTATTTCTCCGGCCGACGGCAGGCAGCTGCGCCAGACGCATTTGAGCAGGGTCGACTTCCCCGCGCCGCTCCGCCCCACCAGCGCGACGTGCTCACCTCGCGCCACGCTCAGGTCGACCCCGCGCAGGGCCGGGACCAGGCGGCCGATCGCGTGGATGACGAACTGCTTGTGCAGCCCGCGCACCTCCAGGACGGTCTCGCTCACCCCAGCCCTCCCCGCGCGGCGGCCACCAGCTTTTGGCTGTAGGCGTGCTGAGGATCGTCAAGCAGCTGGTCGGTCAGCCCGGCCTCCACCACGAACCCGTCGCGCAGAACCACCGCCCGCGAGGCGAGCATCGAGATCACGGTCATGTCGTGGCTGACCACCAGCGCGGTGACCCCGCTCTCCTCGATCAGGTCCCTGATCAGGTCGAGCACCCCGGCGGCGATGGAGGCGTCCAGGCCGGTCGTCGGCTCGTCCAGGAGGAGCAGGGCCGGGCCGTTCGCCACCGCCTTGGCCAGCTGGACCCGCTGTATCATCCCGCCGGAGAACGTGCCGACCGGGTCGTCCATCCGGTCCAGCGGCACGTCGACCCGGCGGAGCAGTTCGCCGGCCCTGGCGCGCAGGCGGCCGAAGTTCCGGCCGCCCGCCGCGATCAGCCGTTCCGCGATGTTGCCGCCGGCCGAGATCCGCAGGTTCAGGCCGCGTACGGGGTCCTGGTAGACGATGGAGACGGTGCTGACCCGCAGCGCGCGGCGTTCGGCGCCGCCGAGCGCGAACAGGTCGACTTGGTCCGCGCCTGGGCGCAGCAGTCCGGTCCCGGCGTCCGGCGTGACGTCCCCGGCGAGGCAGCGCAGCACCGTGGTCTTGCCCGAGCCTGACTCGCCGATGATGCCGAGCGCCTCACCCCGCGCCACCTCGAAGCCGACGTCCTGGCAGGCCAGCACGCGGCCGAATCGCTTGGTCAGCCCCGTTACGCGCAGCGCCGGCTCAGGCATCGGCGGCCCCGGCCCCGTTACCCTCGCCGTCCTCGCCGTCTTGAGAGCGGCGCCTTTCGCACCGGTCGGTGTCGCTGCAGATCCACGCGTGGCTGGCGGGCACCTCGACCAGGTAGGCGTCGACGGCGCCGCAGAGCAGGCACGAGGCGCCGTCCGTCCGCTCGACCTGGAACGCGACGTCCTCGAAGGCCAGCGGCTCGACGTCGGTGTGCGGCGGCACCGCGTACACCCGCTTCTCCCGCCCGGCCCCGAACAGCGCGAGGAACTCGGCCTGGTGCAGCTTGGGCACGTCCCAGCGCGGGATCGGGGTGGTGGCCATGACGTAGCGGCCGCCGACCAGCACCGGGTAGCCGGTGGTCTGGGTAATGACGCCGTTGCGCACCAGGTCCTCGTACAGGCTGACCCAGATCGCGGTGTAGTCGGCCTCCGCGTGCATCCGCCGCAGCTCGCGCATGTCCCGCTCGACACCGCGCAGCGGCTCGGGGACCGGGACCTGCAGCACCAGGACCTGGTCAGGGCCGAGCGGGTCCTCGGGGATGCGGTGCCGGGTCTGGATGATGCTGGCCGCCCGCGCGTCGGTCGTCTGCTCCGCGCCGGTGCTCGCCACGATCAGGCGGCGCAGGTTCGCGGCGTTGACGCCCGCGTCGTCGCCCTGATCGATCACCTTGACCGTGTCCTGCGGGCCGATCACGGCCAGGGTCACCTGCAGGCCGCCCGAGCCCCAGCCCCGGGCGACCGGCATTTCCCGGCTGGCGAACGGGACCTGGTAGCCGGGGACGGCCACCGCGGTCAGCAGCGCGCACCGGATCTCCCGCTTGGACTGCTCGTCGAGGTGCCCGAATTCCTCCGAGGCCATCTCGGCGGCCAGCGCGCTCACCGTCACCGGGCGACCCCCGCTTCCGCGGCCTTCGCGGTCGGGGACGACTCAGCGGCCGGTGACTCCGCTACGCGGCGTTCGGCCGCCACACGAATAGCCACCTTGCGCTCCACCATCGACCGGAACGTGACATAGTGCGGGAGCTTGAGGTGCTCAAGGAAGCCGGATGCGTCAAGCCCGTCCGTGGTCATCAGCACGCTCTGCTCCAGCGGGCTGCGGCCGCCGTCACGCTCCACGGCGATGTCCAGGTTGGCCATCGCGATCGCCTTGCGCTCGTTGTGGCCCAGGCACAGCCCGTATCCGACGTCGAAGAACCCGCGCTCCTCCCGCTCGCCGTCGAGGTCCTCGATCGCCTCGACTTCGGTGACGCGGACTTCCCCGAGGCACACGGGCTGGCCCGTCACCGGGTGCGCGACCCGGACCGGGAGCCGGCCGTGGCGCACCTCGCCGAGCGTGACCTCGTGGATGTAGCCGTCCGGGCCGAGGATGTTGCGGTACCAGAGGTTGACCAGCGCCCCGGTCTCGGCTCTGGCCATGACCGACAGGCGGGCGGACCTCGGCGCGCCGGGCCGCACGGGGTCTTTCGTGACGTCGTAGGGCTCCGGGTCGTCGGCCCGCCGCCGGTCCCGGATCAGGCCCTGGCTCCGGAGCAGGTCGAGCAGCCGGCCGGGGTGACGTCCGTTCTGGGTGGGTTCTGGGTCTTCGGGTGCTTCGGGTACGGCTGGCGCGGGGCCTGCCTTCGGGGGCCGGGCCGTTCCGACGTCCAGCAGCCGGCCAACGTAGTCCAGCGTGCGGCCCAGCAACTGCGGGCCGGGCGGGACCCGGTAGGCGGGCACGATCCGCCGCAGGATCTCGAGCTCGTCGGCGTGCACCGGTACCGGCTGGGCGAGCCGCATCCGAGTCGATCGGTAGGCCCGCAGCAGGTGCGCCGCCTCGATGAGGTCGCCCTCGGCCTGGCGCAGGGCCAGCGCGGCCAGCCGGGGGGCCCACAGCCCTGCCTCGCCCATGACCCGGTCGACCGCGAGGTTCAGCCGCTCGGTCACCTGGTCGGTCCCGAGCGGGGGGCTTGACCCGCCCTCGCGCTTGGCGCGCATCAGTTCCTCGGCGGCCAAGATCGCGTCCAGACCACCCCGGGCCGCGGAGTAACCCATTCAGACCACCGCCTGCCGGGCCGAACGCGGCAGCCCGGCCACCCGGCCGCGCTCGTCGACCAGCCACACGTCGACCCCGGCCGGGAACATCGCGTTGGCGGCGCGCAGGGCGTCGAACACCTCGCGGCCCACGCCGTCCACGCCGAGCAGCGTCCGGCCGGGGACGCCCGGGCCCGTCAGTTCGATGGTCGTCTCTCCCTTATTGCCCGTATTGCCCGCGCACAGGGCGCCGCAGGCCAGGCCGACCTTGGCGCCGTCCTCCGGGGCCTCGGCGTGGCCGCGCCGCAGCCGCGTTATGGTCACGGCCTCCGCCATCCCGTAGATCGCGACCAGCGACGCTTCTTCGAGGCCAGCCGGCTGTGCGCCCGTGGCGCGGCAGATCCGCGTCTGCCATTCGGGCGCGCCCATCACGGCGACCTTGGACCCGATCACGGCGAGGGCCAGGGGCACGATGCCGGGGCCGACCTCATCGCTTTTCTCGGGTAGCTGGAAGACGCGACCCGGCCGGGCCAGGCTCTCCAGCAGGACGCGGAACACCGCCTGGGACGTCAGCGGACTGAGCCGATCGGTTGCGGTGCTCATCAGGTGAGCTCCTGGAAATGGACTTCGGTGCGGGCCAGCTCCGCCCACTCCCTGGCGGCCTCGTCGGCTCGGCGGTACTCGGTGCGGCGGCAGAGCAGGTCGACCTCGCGCGCCAGGCCGGTGCCCGAGGCCGCCTCGGCGTCGCAGATCGCGGCGGCCAGGGTGGCGGCGGCGTCATCGCCGAGGCGCATGGCCCAGCCGCGCTGGCCCCGGTGCTCGACTCCGGCCTGGGTCGCCAGCACGTCGGCCAGGATGAACCGCTCGCCGACCACCGGCTCGCGCACGCAGAGCGGGATCGTGCCGGCAGTGGGGGGGTCGATGACCCGCGTGTCCGGCGCGCCCTCCAGGCACCGGTCGGCCAGCGCCACCAGCTCGGACTCATCGGCGACCGCGAGCAGCTCGGCCCGGCGTTCCGGAGGCAGGGCGGGAACCGCTAGATCAGGGGGCGCCGCCTTCTGGTCGGGAGGCATGTGATCTCGCTCCGTCGCTCGCTTGGGCTGCTGGGCTCGCTTGGGCTCGCTTGGGCTTGCGTCGGCCAGGCTCGGAACTGGCTTGTCTAGCTTATCTATACAAGCTGGGCCGAAAAAGTGTCAAGCATCCCTGCTGGCCGTGTCGCTACTTGAAGTCGCCTACCTCGATGACGACGTTGAACACGTCCGTCCGCAGCCAGCCGTCCCCTAGCTCGATCGGGACGTGCAGCCGTTCGGATTCCAGTCGGCCGCAGGTGTGGTACAAGTCGGGACGGCCGCGCAGGTTCAGCTGCACGGCGACTTCGTCCGGTGCGGCCGACACCTCGCACCGGTACCACGCCCGCCTCGGCTGCAGGTCGTAATCGTCCACCAGCACGCGGTACAGCGAACCGGCCGGGCCGAGTTTCTCCGGCAGGCCCGGCACCAGGGCGGTAGGCAGGACGCTGGTCCCGACGCTGACCGGCTCGTCGTCGAGCCACCGCGTCCGCCGCAACTCCACCACGTGCGCTCGCGGGGCCAGCGCGAGGGAGCGGCGCTCGGCCGGGGTCGGCGGGCGGACAAGCACCTTGTCGGTGGTCGTGGAGGGATTGCCGCCTGCGCCGCGCACGATGTCGGTAAAGGA
The DNA here is from genome assembly GCA_050698755.1 of Streptosporangiaceae bacterium. GTDB lineage: Bacteria > Actinomycetota > Actinomycetes > Streptosporangiales > Streptosporangiaceae > Palsa-504. The sequence continues at coordinate 4,852 of JBOHCK010000390.1, forward strand.
CGCCGGGCCCTCGGCCGAGATCCGGTAGTCCAGCCGGCGGGCGACGAACGTCCCCCGGCCCTGGACCCGCCGGACCAGATGCCTGCGCTCAAGCTCCTGCAGCGCCGCCCGCGCCGTCAGCCGGTGGACCTTGTGGTGCCGCGCGAGCTCGTTCTCGGACGGGACCAGGTCGCCCGGCGAGGCCTTGGCCAGCTGCTCCTCGAGCCGCTGCGACAGGCTGAGATACGACATCACGCAGTCAATGTAAGCCCGGGCGCCCCACTTCGGCACGTGGCACGCCACGCACCGGGACCACCGCGCGTCAAGTCCGGGCTGTCATACGCGGCCGGTCGGCGCTGGTGGTTGAATAAACCCGTCGGCGG
>JBOHCK010000391.1:0-5198 GCA_050698755.1 Streptosporangiaceae bacterium
TCGAAGCGCCGCCAGTCATAGCCGCGCTCCCAGTAGCCGGCCAGAGACCTGGCGTTCTCCACGCGAACCCCTTGCGACCAGTCGCCCACCGTTTCCGGATCCGGCCACCGGGTCCTGGCCAGTCGCTGCTTCACGTCGTCGATCTCCGAATCCGGGATCGAGACGGTGAACGGGCGGACGAGGGCCGAGGCCGGCGGCGTCGGTGCGGTCATTGCCTTCTCTTCTCCTGAGCTTCGAAGCACAGCACAACTCTTCATTGCACACTGGTGTGCAGTCGGATCTGCCAACTTAACGGTGTAACTTCGGTCTCTGTTGTTACTTTCGTCCCGCGCTGAGGCGGCCGTCGAAGGTGATGTCGAAGGCGTTCAGGGCGGCCTTCCAGCCCGGCTGCAGCCAGCCTTCGTTACGCGGTAGGTTGATCGAGTTTCAAGATCACTTGAGCGTTCTCGTGTTCAATCTTCACACGGACCCGCGGGTCGAGTTCGGCTGCGTCGGGCCATCCGGCGGCCTCGGTCATCGACTCGAAGCGGTAGTCGACCCAGTACATGACGTTGTCTGCCTCCGCGGGGCCCGGGTTATCTTTATGGCTGGTCTCGATCCCTACAGCGTGATCACGATCTTGCCGTGGACGTGGCGGCCGGCCTGCAGTTCCACGGCGTCGCGGATCCGCTCGATCGGGAAGGTCGCGGCGATGGGCACCGTGATCTTGCCAGCGAGGATCGCTCCGGTGATCCGGTCCAGGTCGGCCGGCGAGGCGTCGGCTCCTCCCCTGGTCGCGCGGACGCCGCCGGGAGGGTTGGGGCCCGCGGCGATCGTGGTGATCCGGCCGGGCGGCACGCCGAGCGCGAGCGCGGCCTGGGCCGTCTCGATGCCGAACAGGTCCGCCGCCGCGGTCACGCCGGGAGCTAGCGCCCGTACCCGGTCCGCCAGTCCCGGGCCGTACGCCACGGGCTCGGCGCCCAGCTGCCGCACGAACTCGAAGGTGCCTTCCGACGCGGTCCCGATCACGGTGGCGCCGTCGAGCCGCGCGAGTTGCACGGCGAACACGCCCACGCCGCCGGCGGCACCGCCGATCAGGACGGTATCGCCGGGCCGCAGGCCAATCGCCGCCAGGGCGGCGGCGGCAGTGCGGCCGGCCACCGGAAGGGTGCTCGCCACCTCGTCGCTGATGCCGTCGGGCGTGTGCCAGAGCGCATCGGCGGGCGTCTTGACCAGTACGAAGTCGGCGGCGGCCCGCGCCATCGCGCCCCCGTAGACCCGGTCGCCCACGGCGAACCCGATGGCGCCGCTCCCGGCCTCGTCGATGATGCCGGCGAAGTCGTACCCGAAGCCGGACGGCACCGTGAGGCTGAACTGCTCTGCCATCTCGGGTTGCGAGGAGAACGCCCCGTCCATCGGGTTCAGGCCCACCGCCCTTACCCGGACGCGGACCTCGCCCGGGTCGGCGTGTGGCTCCGGGACCTCCCGCACCTCCAGCACTTCAGGACCGCCGTAGGTCTCATAGATAACAGCCCGGCTCATGTGCATACTCCTAACTTGATGAGTGACAGAACACTGCCGACCGCCCTGGAGCGTCGGGTGCCGACAGGGCGACCAGGCCTGGAGCCGGTCAAGGGCAGTTGGTCCAGGTCGGTTACTCGCAGTCTCCCGGCGGACAGGGTGAGCGGTGATCGGCCGTCCGCGCGATTCCGCGGGCGATCGCGGGGCGAGAGTCACCGCCCGTTCGTTGGGAAACTAATGGTCATCCCGAGCCCAGCGGGGCGGCCTCGGCAGCGGGGCCGGGCACCGGGACTATGGCACGATGACGAGCGGCACCGGGCAGTGCCGGGCGAGGCCCGCCGCGACCGAGCCGACAATGCGCTGACTGGCCCTAGAGGAGCTGCCGACCACGATCTTGTCCGCGGCCGGGACGTGGGCGACGTAGACGACATCGATACTGCTCTGCCTGCCCGCAGCAGGGCGGCCGCCGCGTCGAGCGCCCGGTCGGCGGCCGGCGAACCGTCGTACCCGCTCACCAGGTGCCGACTGGGGGCTGGCGGCGCATCGGCGGCCACCCGCGGCTGGCTGTCAGCGATATCTGGCATGACAGCCAGCCTGGCTGCCGCCAGGATGAGCGGCAATCACCTGGTTTAGGTGATTGCCGTCGGCCGCGAGCAGTCACGCCTGCCGTCCGGCAGCTGGTCTAGGCGCGGCCACGGTAGCCGGACGACAGTACGGTGCCGAGCACAACCACGCCGATCGTGTCCCGCTCGAATATTTAGTTACGTGGCCTGAGCACTCCCAGGTCAGACAACGGCATGGTCTTCACCGGCCGGTTCGGTGCCGGGCCTGGGGCCGGTTGACACCCGGGCTGGTGATGCTCGCGCGCACGGCCCAGCCATCCGGGGGTTGTCAAAACGGCCCATCCGACACCCGATGCAGGGGCATTTGCCCCGGAACCGCGCCGTCTCGCACAGCCGGCGCCGCCCCATCGCCACTGGACGCCTGGCTGCGGCTCAGCAGGACCAGCCAGCCGAAGACCCGGACCATGATCAAGTACAGCAGACGGAAGACCACGGACCGCGATCATGCCTCACCTCCCCACGGACAGCAACCGCAGCTCACAGCCGGTGCACTGGGTTTTAAGGCTAAACCGCATGCCGCCCAGTCACCATAATCACGCGAACGAGGTGAGGCCTGCTCACTCAGGCGGATCCGAGGCTTCGATCAAATCTCATACTCGGCCAGGCCGCCAGGGCACCCCGCGGTCGGCCACGGTGAAAGGAACGGCGATGACCGCACAGCAACGCGACATGATCGACCAGATCCTCCGCAACGCCCCGTTCGACCTCGGCGGGGACGTCGCCGCCCAGCGCCCCCTCCTCGAGCAGATGCTCACCTCACAGCCCCTGCCGGCAGACGTCCGAACGACGCCGCAAACCTGGGCGGCCTCCCCGTGATCTTCACCGACATCGCCGACGTCGAGCCGCGCGGCACCATCTTGCACATTCATGGCGGAGGCTTCGCGCTCGGCTCCGCGGAGGGATCCGTGGGACTGGCGTCCAGCCTGGCCCGCAAGACGGGCATGCGCGTCGGATCCGTCGACTACCGGCTCGCGCCCGAGCACCCCTACCCTGCCGCGCTCCAGGACGTCACGGCCGCCTCAATCACGCCGTCTAGGTGATGCCTGCTCACCTAGCCGAATCTGACGCTGAGACAGGTGCTAACCGAAGGAGGCAGGCCGGGAATGAGCACAGAATCTCTGCGTGCACCTGTCGCGCTGGTCACCGGCGCCGATAAGGGCATCGGCCTGGAGACGGCCCGGCGCCTGGCCGGGGCCGGGTACCGGGTGTATCTCACCGCCCGCAGCAGCCAGCGCGGACAGGCCGCCGCCGCGACCACCGGCGCGCAGTTCCTGGAACTGGACGTGACCTCCGACAAGTCGGTCCGTCACGCTGCCAAGTCCGTCGAGCAGGCCGGGGGCCACCTGGACGTACTGATCAACAACGCCGGCATTACCGGCCCGGTGCGTGACGACCCGCACGACTACACAGCCGACGACATGACCGAGGTGCTACTGACCAACGTCGTCGGCTACCTCCGTGTCACCCATGCCTTCCTGCCGCTGCTGGAGAAGAGCGACGACCCGCGGATCGTCAATGTCAGCAGCGGGCTCGGATCGTTCACGCGTTTCCACGACCGCAGTCGCATAGGAGCGTTCGTGGGCACGCCGCCTTACGCCGCGTCGAAGGCCGCGATCAACATGATGACCGTGCAGTTCGCGAGCCTGCTGCCCAATATCCGTATCAACGCCGCCGACCCTGGCCTGACCGCAACCGACCTCAGCGGCGGACAGGGTCATTCAGTCCATGACGGCACCGACGCCATCATCGCCTACGCCCTGGCCGCCCCCGGCGGCCCCACCGGCACCTTCGCCGACCGCGACGGCACCGTGCCCTGGTAACAGCACGGTGCCTGGTAATCACCTCCGACCCGAAAGGAACCGAAAGATGTATCTGGTCACTGGAGCAACCGGCCACGTCGGCGGACCCGTCGCGCGGCAGCTGGACGAACTAGGCCACAGCGTCCGCGCACTGGTGCGCGACCCCTCCGGGGCGGCCAGCCTGCCGGCCGGTATCGAGCTCGCCGCCGGTGATCTCGACGACCCTGACAGCGTGGCCAAAGCGGTCACCGGCGCCGAGGCCATCTTCTTGATGCACGTCGGAACCGGGACCGGGCAAACCAAGACGATGATCGCCGCCGCGCACGACGCGGCGGTGCCGAGGATTGTGCTGCTGTCCTCCGCCGGCGCGCGCCTGCTGCCGCTGGACGACAACCCCATGGGAGCCGCTTTCGCGGCTCGCGAGCAGATCCTGCGCGAGTCCGGCCTCGGCGTGACCTACCTGCGGCCCAGCGCCTTCGCGTCCAACACCCTCGCCTGGCGCGACTCCATCCGGGCGGGTATGGTCACCGACCCGACCGGCGACGGCGTGCTGGCCGTGATGGACCCCGAAGACATCGCGCGTGTCGCCGTGGCCGCCCTCACCGATGACGGCCACGCAGGCAAGGGGTACCTCCTCACCGGACCGGAGGCCCTGACCGCGCGCGAGCAGGTCGCGACCATCGCCGAGGTGACCGGACGTACCGTCGACTTCCAGGACGTGACCCCGCACGAATTCGCCCAGGCTGCCATTCAGCGGGGAACCCCGCCCGAACAGGCACAGCTCATGGAACGCCTGAACGAGGTCTTCCGCGCCCGCCGCTCGGTGAACATCACCGACGACGTCGAGAACATCACCGGAACAGCCCCCGCCACCTTCCGCGACTGGTGCGAACGCCACGCCGACGCCTTCCGCTGAGCCTCACCTCGCCACCCATCGACGAGGAGGGTCATCATCAAGTTCAGTACCTGCGGCGCGCGTACGTCGTTGCCTGCCGTCGGCTCACTCGCGGGGCGCCGGTGACTGGGGGGCAGCGCGAGTCCCAGGCGCAGCTGTACCAGATCCGTGTCCGCGGCCGGCTGGGCCCGACGATCCGTTCGGCGTTTCCCGCACTGCGGGCCCAGGTGGACGGCGGCGACACCGTGCTGACGGGGGTGCTGGCCGATCAGCCCGCGGTTTACGGTGTGCTGGCCGAGGCCGAAGCACTCGGCCTCGAGCTCATCGAGGTCCGCCGGCTGCCGTCAGACGAGCCGCGGGAGCCATCGTCGTGAGACTGCT
>JBOHCK010000392.1:0-5165 GCA_050698755.1 Streptosporangiaceae bacterium
ACACGACACCTGAAAATCCGCTCTGTACGAGACCCGCTCCAAGGCTCCCAACCAAGTCCGGGTCCGACCAGAAAGCCAGCAACCGTGGCCACAGTAACAGGTCGCACGGTCAATTCAATACTGCCGTATAGCGACACGCCGGTCGACGGGAGATCATTTTCTCCCCGTCCTGAAGGCTCCCCGCACGCCGGGCCCGCGCTCGCCGCTGCGGTTGCCTGGCGTGCGGTCACGCCCTCGATCGCTGGTACTCGCCACGTCCGGGTCTCGAGGGACGGCGGCAGGACCTACCCCGCCCGGCATGCCCGGCCGCTTCCTGCCGAGCCTCCGGGTCAGCCGTGCACGATTCCGGTCTACGACGCGGGCTCAGCCTGTCTTAAACCTCTGGAGTCCTATAGCCCCAGAAATGCCGAAGGCCCCCGTTGGGGGGCCGCAGCACAACCGCATACCCGCTCGTTCAGATCCGCTCTTGGTTGGCGCCCGGACGGATCCCGAACAGAAGGTCAACATCCGTGGCCACGATAACAGGCCAGCGGGCTAGATCAACTTTGCCCCTGCGCGACACGCCGCGTGACGCAAGAGGATTTTCGCCGCGTCGCGACGGGCTCCCGCATGTCGACGAGACCGCGCAAAGCGCGCGGGCGGCATGGCTGGCAGTCACGCCCCTGATCGCGGGCACGCCGCACGTCAGAGTCTCGCGCGATGGCGGCCGCACCTACCCGGCCCGGCACGCCCGGCAACTCCCCGCCGACCTTCCGGCTCAGCCGGCCACCATCGCCGTCTACGACCACGGCTCGGCCTCCGGCTGCCTCCTTGCTCTTGACCTTGACCGCGGCCGTGCAGGCCACCAGGCCGGCCCGGCGGCCGAGGTAGAGCACCAGGCGGCCGAGCTCGGCCAGCTGCTCGATCGCCTCGGCGGCCGGTGCATCACTGACGTCTCGCCGTCCGGTGGCCGTCACGTCCTGGTCCTGTTCGCTGCGGCCCTGCCGTGGCTCGAGCTGCGGGACCTGGCCCGGGCGATTGCCCTCCGGTATCCCTCCGTCGACCCGTCGCCGATGGCGAACCTCGGCGGCCAGATCTCGCCGCCTGGCGCGCGCCACAAGTCCGGAGGCTGGCGGCTGCTCTCGACGTCGGTGGAGGACGCTGCGGCGGCCGCGGCGAGCCCGAACGGCCCGGAGGTGTGGGCTGCGCTGCTCGCCGAGTTTGCGGCCGAGCTGCGCCACGCCGGCCAGTCAGAGGCTAATCGGGGAATTCCCGATTGTGAGGCCGAGCTGGACGACACGGGCGTCCCGTGGGTTCCCCGCCGCGGCGGCCGGGCCCTGCTCGGCGCCGAGCTCGAGCACACCGCGCGCACTGGCCGGTGGGACCGATCGCACTACGCAGGCCGCAGCGAGGCGCGGATGGCCGTCGTGGGCGCCGCGGCGGCGCGCGGCTGGCAGCTGGCCGACATCTGGGCTGCGGTAGCCAGCGGAGCATGGAAGGGCCTGGCCGCGCTGTACGAGCGGCGGTCCGAGCCGGGCCGGATGGAACGGCTGCTCCCGGTTGAGTGGCGAAAATGCGTCGGCAAGATCTTGGGGGAGAAAAATGTACGCCAGTGGCACACTAGCGACCTCAGTACACGCCCCCCGGTAGAGGAATCGTCATCCTCAGCGGAGTACGGCCACGTCCGGAGGTGGATGACTGCGATCGACTGCGCGCTCGAGGACCCGGAGCGGGCCAGTGGCTGGGGTGGCCGTGCTATCGCTGTCCGCCTGGTGCTGCTCGCGCTCGGCCAGGCGGCGATGGTGAGCGGTTCGTCAACGATCGAGTTCGGATGCCGTAACCTCGCGCTGTATTCGGCCCTGAGTCACCGCACGGTCGCCCGCGTCCTCCGGCAGCTGGCCGCTGAGCCTGACCCGCTCATCGACCTCGTGTCACCGCGGCGGCTGGCCCGAGCCGACCGGTACGTCCTCCGGATCCCGGATCGCTACGCGGACAGTGTCCGCTGGCGTCGTCGGCGAGCTGGCCGCATCGAGGCGGCGCACCCGGCGTTCCTGGTCTTGGGCGGTACTTCGGCTCTCGTCTATGAAGCGCTTGACCAGGCTGAAGCGCGCGGCGCCGAGGTTGCCCGGGCGGCCCGGCTGAGTGCGTCGGCCACCTCGGCCGCGCTCCGGGTGCTCGCCGGGCATGGTCTCGCCGAACGAGGTCCTGGAGGCTGGCGCCGCGGGCCCGTCGCCCTGGCCGACGTCGCCGAGTCGACGGGCGCGGTCGGCCTGCAGCGCGAGCGAGCCAGGCGGTACGAGCAGGACCGGGAGAGCTGGCGGGCCCGGCTCCGGACGTACCAGGGCGCTCGCTATCTTCCGGTGTCGGCGCGGGACGGCTGGTGGTCGCTGGACGACGGCGACGAGTATGACGAGATGTGCAGGTGGCCGGTGCTAAGCGATGACTTCGTGCGCGGGCCGCCCTTGGCCGGGGCGCGGGACAGCGCGTGAGGGTCCCTTACGGAAACCGGACCATACGGGGCGCTTTCGCGTGCGGCAGTCAGTCGTCCTTGTCCTGGCACCAGCCGGACTCGCTTGCCGCCCTGCTGACGATCTGGTGCCCGTGAGCGGCCATCCATGCCTCGAGCTCAGCGTGACGCGGGTTGTCCTCGTCGGACGGCCAGACGCGGGTCCAGCGCGGCTCGCCATGGACGTCGACCTGCACCAGGTCCAGGCTCTCCTCGTCGTCCCCGGCCCCGGCGGCGGGGGAGTGCTCGAGCAGCACGAGCGAGGACCCGTACCGGCGGGCCAGCTCGGCCCGGATGTACCCGGCGGAGTGGGTGACGGAGGCCGCGAGGCCGGTCTCGGTGACGACGGCCAGGTGGCCCGGGGGAGTGGTCGCAGTTAGGAGAGCGGGAAAAACCGTGGGAGGCTACGCAGCATCGTCGGGTTGGGGTACGCCTGACCGGGACGGTGCCGCCGGTGAGGGCGAGGATGGGGGGCATGCCCGAATCCGACATGCCCCCCACCGCCCCGGTCGTCTACCAGCTGCGCGTGGTGCTGCGAGAGATCAGCCCGATCATCTGGCGGCGCCTGCTCGTCGGTGCCGGCACCAGCCTGGCCGGCCTGCATGAGATCCTCCAGGTCGCCTTCGGGTGGTCCGGCGAGCACCTGCATCGCTTCGTGATCCACGGCGCCGACTACGACGCCCACGACCTCCGGACGGTGCGCCTGGTCGACCTGGGACTACGGGAGACCGAGCAGTTCGTCTACGACTATGACCTCGGTGTGCTGTGGCGCCACGACATTCGCGTCGAGCAGATCCTGGCCGGCGAACCCGGCGGGTGCTATCCGCGCTGTACCGGAGGCCGCCGGGCCGGCCCACCGGAGGAGTGTGGCGGTCCGTGGGCGTTCATGGAGCTGAGCCAGCCCTACCGCATCCTCGAGGTCGTCTCTCGAGCGGCGCAGATCATGGGCACGCTCCTCGACGACATGACCCAGCTCGGCGAGCACCGCGACGAGCTGACCGCCCTGTACCCGTGGCTGAGCATGGAGCGCTTCGACCGCCGGGCGGTCAACCGGGCCCTGGCCGGGCTCGGCCAGAGCGAGAGGAGGGCGGCGTGAAGATCACTGTGTCGGTCACCGTCGACGTCGGCGACGACCCCCCGACGGTCATGCACGAGGCGTTCGCCCTGGAGCGCGGCGCGCCCGGCGACGACACGGTGGGCCTGCGCCTCGACGAGGCCAAGGACCTGCTCGCAGCTGTCCAGGACACGGTGGTGAACGAGCAGGTCAAGGCGTCCCTGACCGCTCAGGCGGCCTGCCCCGGCTGTGGCACGCCCCGGCGCCACAAGGACAGCCGGGACATCGTGGTGCGCAGCTTGTTCGGCACTCTCCGCCTTCCCAGCCCCCGCTGGTGGCACTGCACCTGCACCCCTCACGAAACCAAGACGTTCAGCCCGCTGGCCCGGACCGTCCCCGAGCGGGCCACGCCCGAGCTGGTCTACCTGGAGGCCAAGTTCGCCGGGCTGGCCTCCTACGGCCTGTCGGCCAAGCTGCTGGCCGAGGTCCTTCCCCTGGGCCGTCCCCTGCACGCCACCGCCGTCCGCCAGCGCACCCAGGCCGTTGCCCAGCGCTTGGAGGACGAGCTCGGCGCCGAGCAGGCGGTCTTCATCGACGGCTGCCCGGCCGACTGGCGCCAGCTGCCCCGCCCCGACCTGCCCCTGGTCGTCGGCCTGGACGGCGGCTACGTCCACTCCGCCCACCAGCGCTCACGGCGCGACGGCTGGTTCGAGGTGATCGCCGGCAAGACCATGGCCGCCAACGGGACGGCCAAGTCGTTCGGGTTCGTGCAGACCTACGACACCAAACCCAAACGCCGCCTGTTCGAAGTGCTCAAGGGCCAGGGAATGCAGGCGAACCAGCAGGTCACCTTCGTCACCGACGGCGGCGAGGACGTCCGCGACCTGCCCCTGTACCTCAACCCGGCCTCCGAGCATCTCCTCGACTGGTTCCACGTCACCATGCGCCTCACCGTCATGGCCAACATGGCCAAGAGCCTCCGGCCGCTGCCAGGCCCCGGCCTGCCGCCGGCGCCGCCCGTGGACCTCGCCGCCGAAGTGGGCAAGCAGCTCGAGCGGCTCAAATGGTTCCTCTGGCACGGCAACGTCTTCAGAGCCCAGCAGGTCATCGGCGACGTGATCTTCGACCTCGGCATCGACGAACCGCCCCCCGAGCACGCCAGGCTGCTCAAGGCCGTCGGCGAGTTCGACACCTACATCCGGGCCAACGCCTGCTCTATCCCCAACTACGGCGAACGCTACCGGGCCGGCGAGACCATCTCCAGCGCCTTCGTGGAGTCAGCGGTCAACCAGGTGATCAGCAAGCGGATGGTCAAGAAGCAGCAGATGCGCTGGACCCCCTGCGGCGCGCACCTGCTCCTCCAGGTCCGCACCCGGGTCCTCAACGACGACCTGGCAGACGACTTCCACCGCTGGCATCCCGGCTTCACCCACACCGACCCCGACCGAGAAGATCCGGCCGCGGCCGCATGACCCCTGCCTCCCACGGTTTTTCCCACTCTCCGATTTGCTCGACGCGGATAACGGTCAGCATTGTTGCCGGCTCAGGCGGTGAATGCCCGGTGGCGCGCCGGCTGTGGACCGGCATAGAGAAGCCCGGCCAGCTGGTGACCGGGCCCGGGAAGTC
>JBOHCK010000393.1:0-5105 GCA_050698755.1 Streptosporangiaceae bacterium
CCGCCGCGCTGGCTGACGCGCTCCTGGCCCGCGGTTACGACCTGGTCTCCGGCGGCACGGACAACCACCTGATCCTCATCGACCTGACCTCCAAGGGCATCGCGGGCAAGCCGGCCGCCAAGGCGCTTGACCGCGCGGGCATCGAGACGAACTACAACACGGTGCCGTTCGACCAGCGCAGGCCGTTCGACCCCTCGGGCCTGCGGATCGGCACGCCCGCGGTCACCACCCGCGGCCTGCGCGAGGAGCACATGGAGCCGCTCGCCGCCTGGATGGACGAGGCGATCACCGCCGCCACCAAGGAGGACGAGACGGTCTACGACCGGATCGCCCTCGAGGTCCGCGACCTCCTGGCCGCCTTCCCCGCCCCCGGCTGGACCCCGTAAGACCGCTCCGAGGAGGTCTCTACTCCCCGGCCCTCGCGACCGGCTACACCCCCCCGGCCCCCGCATCTTGCTAGTCAAGATTCTTGACTAGCAAGATGCTTGTCGATACCGTGGCGACATGGCCGACGCCGACCGGGACGACTACACCACGCCCACGCTGATGGTGTCTGCCCGAGGTACGTACGCCCAGTCCATCAGGGCGCAGCTGCACCTCATCGGGGCCGATGACCTCCCGGCCAACGGGGTCTTCATCCTGGCCGGGATCGACACCGCGGGCGGGCCGAGGCAGGACTTCCCCGCCGAGCTGGGCGTCACCAAGCAGGCCGTCAGCCAGGCGATCGACGTACTGGTCAACCGGGGCTACCTCACCAGGCGCGCCGACCCCGGCGACCGCCGCCGGGTCGTGCTCGAGCTGACCGGCCGGGGCCAGGACGTCGTGGAAGCCGCGCGGCGCGGGATCGAGGCGGTCGACCGCCAGCTCGGGGAGCGCGTGCCGGCCGAGCAGATCGGCGCGATGCGCGCGGCGCTCATCGCCCTGACCGAGATCAAGGGGGAGGCCGTCGCCACCGGGGCGGGAAGGCGGCGGCCGGAGCGCGAGCTACGCCGGTTCAGCCCCATCTTCCCGGTCCGCGACCTGGCCGCGGCGCTGGCCCACTACGCGGCGCTCGGCTTCCGCACCTTCGCCTACGAGGGCGGCGACGGGTACGGGTTCGCCATCCGGGACGGCGTCGACCTGCACCTGGCTGCGCATTCCGGGCCCGACCTGCACCCGGCCGCCGCCTACCTGTACGTGCGCGACGCCGACGCGGTGTATGAGGAATGGACCCGGCCCGGTGTGGCGGGCCACACCCACCCGGTCGGGCCGACCGCCTACAAGCTGCGGGAGGGCTCACACGTTGATCCGGACGGCAACCTCATCCGCTTCGGCTCACCCATGCCGGAGTAACCCCGTGACCCGGCGACTGAACCACGTGGCCAGGTCGGCCCTCGCCCTCGCCCTCGCCCTCGCGGGTGCCGCGGCGCTACTGGCGGGCTGTGGCGCAGGCGGCACCTCCGCGACCACCACCAGCACCGCTCCGGCCACCGTCAGCACCACCAGCACCGCCGCGACCACCACCACCACCACCACCACCACCACCGCCAGCCCAACCGCGGCGATCCTTCCCCGCGACGTCGTGAGCGCGCCGATCAGGATCGCCCATACCTCCGCCGGGCCGGTCGGCTACCGGGAGGTCGGCGCGGGCAGCCCGCTTCTGCTCGTCATGGGCCTGGGCGGGTCCGTGGATGACTGGCAGCCCTACTTCGTCGCCACCCTGGCCGCCCACCATACGGTGGTCGTCTTCGACAACGCCGGAGTCGGCCAGACCGCCGCCCTGGCCGCGCCGCTCACCATCACCGCCATGGCCAACCAGGCCAGTGCCCTGATCTCGGCGCTCCGGCTGGGGCGCCCCGCGGTCCTGGGCTGGTCCATGGGCGGCATGATCGCCCAGGCGCTGGCCGTGCTCCACCCGAGTCAGGTGTCCAGGCTCATCCTGGCCGCCACCCAGGCCGGGACCGGGACCGCGCGTCCCGTTCCCGCCGCGGCCGCCGAGGCGGTGGTCAGCTCGAACCCAGCCACGGTCCTCTCGGTCCTGTTTCCCCCGAGCGCGGCCGCCGCGGCCCAGACCTACGTCGTAGGAATCCTGCGCTACCCGGACTTCTATCAGGCCCCGAGCGCCGTCGTCGCCAAACAGGCGGTGGCCGTCGGGCAATGGATCGCGGGGGATGACCCAGCCGGACGGCAGCTGGGCCAGGTCAGGATACCCACGCTGGTGGCCGACGGGACCGTGGACGCACTCGATCCGGTCGCCAACGCCCGGCAACTCGCCTCGCTCGTACCGGGTGCGCGACTGCTCCTGTACCCCGGGGCCGGCCATGCCTTCCTGTTCCAGGACTCGGCCAGCTTCCTCCCCGCCGTGGCCCGCTTCCTGAGCTGAACCAGGCCCTCACGGGCGATCGAGGTCGACGCGATCCTGGCGCGGCGGGGCGGAGGAGATCACCAGGAGCTCGAGCGCTCCCTGGGAGTCGTTACGAACCTGGTGGGGCGTTGCCGCCGGAACGTGCACGGCGTCACCCGGCCCGAGGGTCTCCTCGCGATCGTCGAGCTGGACCGTGGCGGTGCCCTCCAGGATGAAGTAGAGCTGCTCGACCGCGGCGTGCAGGTGCCGGCGTTCGGCCCAACCCGACGCAATGCGTTCCTGCATCACGTGAATACTCGGCTGGTCGGCCAGGGCCCAGCTGTCGCCCGCTTCCCAGGCGATGCGCGGCACGCTGGCCTTGTTGATCAGGTTCAGTCCCGCCGGCCCGGCACCGTAAACCGCTCCAGGATGGGCGGCCGTGTTGCTCCGGGGACGGGTTCGGAACCGATGGGTGCTGCACCGTAAAGAGAAGAATCCTTACGGTGCCACTCTCATCGACTCGCGGTCGATCTCGCGGACAGGCTGCCGGGGCAAGGATGGTGCGGATGGGAGAGAGGGGCGCCGCGTTCGCGAGCAGCCCTGAGGCGAAGCCTCACGCTGGGCCGCGCTAGCGACGGTTACAGCTGGTCGCGTATCTGGTGCGTGAAGGCGTCGATGGCGGCCTCGTCGCGCTTGTAAAACGTCCACTGCCCGACGCGCTTGGAGGTGACTAGCCCGGCCCGGGCGAGCGACTGCAGGTGGGCGGTGGCGGTGGGCTGCGCGACCCCGAGCTTGTCGGCGATGAACAGCACGCAGACCCCGTCGTCGACCAGGTCTCCGTCACGCTGGGGCGGGAAGTGCGAGACGGGGTCGCGGAGCCATTCGAGAATCTGCAGTCGCCTGGGGCTGGCCAGGGCGCGGAACACCTCGGCGGCGTCGAACACCCGAGCGGGGGTTGTCATCGCTTCATCCCGTCGGCTAGCGTTTAGCTAGTTTCCTATATTCCTTGTTCACTTGGAGTATACACGGTGATGGTGCAAGAAGGGGTTATCCCCGGTGTGGCGGGCTGGCACGGGTCGGCCGAATTGCATCCGTACTTCGTGTGCGATGTCTTCACCTCCGAGCCGCTCGAGGGCAACCAGCTCGGCGTGTTCGCCGACGGGCGGCCGTTCGATACGGGGCAGATGCAGCGCCTGGCCAAGGAGATGAACTTCGCCGAGACCGTCTTCCGAGCGCGAACTCCTCGCCGCCCTCGGGGCCGGTGAATCCCTGCTGCCGGTCGAGCTCTACCGCAACGGCCCTCGCACGTCTACGTCGAGCTCGCTAGCGAGGACGCCGTCGCCGTCCTCCGGCCGGACCTGGCCGCCCTCGCGGACCTGGGCGTGGCCGCGAACTGCTTCGCGGGCCGCGGCCCCTCGTGGAAGACCAGGATGTTCTACCCGTCGGCCGGCGTGCCCGAGGATCCGGCCACCGGCTCGGCGGCCGGGCCGCTGGCGATCCACCTGGCCCGGCACGGCCGGATCGGATTCGGTGAGCGGATCGAGATCCGCCAGGGCGCGGAGATCGGCCGGCCATCGCTGCTGTACGCCAAGGTCACCGGCGACCGGGACCAGATCGACTCGGTCGAGGTCGGCGGCGCAGCCATGATCGTCGCCGAGGGCCGGTTCCGGATCACCCGGGATTCCGCGTCATAGCAGCGCCACGCCGTCGGTCTTGTCCCGGACGCCGAAGTCTGGCTCGACCTGTGCCGTAAGACTCACTGCGAACCTCTAACCAGAGCATCCGCCCCCATCCGCGCGAGGTCTACCGCCGCGATACCGCGTGAGGCTCTACTGCCGAGGCGATACCGATGATTTCATTGGTCGGGGACAGGTCCCGGCGTGCGAAGGAGGGTTCATGGCTTACCGGGTGGTGGTCATCGGCGCCGGGTTCGGCGGGATCGGCATGGCGATCGCGCTGAGGCGGGCGGGCATCGAGGACTTCGTCGTGCTGGACCGGGCCGATGACCTCGGCGGGACGTGGCGCGACAACACCTACCCGGGCCTGAGCTGCGACATACCGTCCCACCTGTACTCGTTCTCGTTCCGGCCCTGGCGCTGGAGCAGGCGCTTCCCGCCGCGCGAGGAGATCCTGGGGTACCTGCGCGCGCTGGTCCGCGGGTACGGTCTGCGCCCGCACCTCCGCTTCGGCGCGGGGGTCGCGGCGGCCGAGTTCGACGAGGGCGGCGCGGTCTGGAACCTCACCCTGGAGGACGGCAGCACGCTGCAGGCGACCGCGGTCGTCTGCTCCGTCGGCCAGCTCGGCCGCCCCGCCCTGCCCGACATCGCCGGCCGGGAGTCCTTCGCCGGCCCCTCGTGGCACTCGGCCCGCTGGAATCACGAGGTCGACCTGGCCGGCCGGCGCGTGGCCGTAATCGGCACCGGGGCCAGCGCCATCCAGTTCGTGCCGGAGATCGCCAAGGTGGCCGGCCACGTCGACGTCTACCAGCGCACCCCGCCCTACGTGCTGCCCAAGACCCACCGGCCCTACCGGAGCGCCGAGCAGAACCTTTATGACCGGCTGCCCGTCGTGGCCAAGGCCGACCGGCTGCGCATCTTCCTCTACGGCGAATTGCTCACGAGCGGCTTCGTCCTGTCGCCGAAGATCCTGGCCGCGCCGATGGCGATGTGGCGCCGTCAGCTCCGCACGCAGATCGCCGATCCCGGGTTGCGCGCCAAGTGCGTCCCCGACTACACGATGGGCTGCAAGCGGGTGGTGTTCTCCGACGACTGGTACCCCGCCC
>JBOHCK010000394.1:0-5051 GCA_050698755.1 Streptosporangiaceae bacterium
AGGAGATCCGCCCGTGTTCAGAACCAAGCGCCGCGCGGTTGTCTTGGTGGCGGCCGTGATCACCGGGGCGCTGCTGGTCGTGGTGCTGGTCGCCGGCTGGGCGACGAGCGGGAAGCGCACCGTGACCAACGTCGAAGGCAACCCCAACGCGGTCCTTTACGCGGCGGGTCACCGCCCGCTGGCACCGGATTTCACGGGCACCACGCTGACCGGCTCGCGGCTGAGCTTCTCCTCCTACCGGGGCCGGGTGGTCGTGCTCAACTTCTGGGGCTCCTGGTGCGTCCCGTGCCGTGAGGAGGCCGCGGCGCTGGCGGTGGCGGCCGAGCAGTACGCGCCGTCCGGCGTGGCCTTCCTGGGCGTCGACGTACGCGACACGACGGCTAGCGCCGAGGCCTTCGCGCGCAGCTTCGGCATCACCTACCCGAGCGTGAGCGATTCAGGTTCGCAGATCACGCTCGACTTCACCGCCGTGGTCCCGATCGCCGGAACCCCCACCACGCTGGTCATCGACCGGACCGGGCACATCGCGGGAGCTGTTTTTGGCCAAACGACGTATGCGGAGCTGACCACGATCCTGGGCCAGGTCGGCGGGAAGGCGACAGCCCGGTGACGGACGTGCGCGCCCCGGAGGCGGCCACCACGGACCCCGGGCCACCAGGACGGCCCGCCCGCGGGGACTACGGCCTCGCCAACTGGCTGAAGTGGGGCTGGCGGCAGCTCACCTCGATGCGGATCGCGCTGGTCCTGCTCTTCCTGCTGGCCCTCGGGACCGTGCCGGGGTCGATGCTGCCGCAGGAAGGCGCCGACCCGGTCGGAGTCCAGCAGTACTACACGTCACATCCCGCCCTGGCCCCCCTGCTCAACCACCTCGGCCTGTTCAACGTGTTCGCCGCGCCCTGGTTCGCCGCCATCTACCTGCTGCTGTTCGCCTCGCTGGCGGGCTGCGTGGTCCCGCGGACCTTCCGGCTGGCCGGCTCGGCCCGCACCCTCCCGCCGCGCGCGCCGCGCCACCTGGCCAGGCTGCCGCATCACGCCGAGTACGGCACCACGCTCGCCTCGGAGCGGGCGGTGGAGGTGGCGGCGACCGTCCTGGCCGGCCACGGGTTCCGGCTCCGGCGGCCGGACGATCCGGCGCAGGCCTGGGTATCGGCGGAGAAGGGCTACCTCCGCGAGGTCGGCAACCTGCTCTTCCACCTGGCCTTGCTCGGGGTGCTGGTGTCGGTCGCGCTCGGCGGTCTGTTCGGCTACAAGGCCGACCGGCTCCTGGTCCAGGGCGATACGTTCGCGGACACGGCGAGCGCGCTGGACGAGATTCACCTGGGCCGGCTCGCGACCGACGCCGACCTGGGCCCGTTCACGATTACGCTGAACCGCTTCACGGCCGACTACATCACCACGGGGGCGCAGCGGGGGCAGCCTGCCTCGTTCGACGCGCAGCTCACCTACACCGCCCAGCCCGGCGGGCCGTCGCGTACAGATAACCTCGAGGTCAACCGCCCGCTTTCGGTGGACGGGGCCAAGGTGTACCTGATCGGGCACGGGTACGCCCCCGTGTTCCGGGTCACCGACGCGCGCGGGCAGGTGGTCTACGACTCTCCGACGCCCTTCATCGCCGGCCCCACGGGGAACTTCCTCTCCGACGGCGTGGTGAAGGTCCCCGGCGCCCAGCCTGAGCAGCTCGGCTTCACCGGGGTCTTCGTCCCGACCTGGGTGGACGTCGGCGGGACGCTGCAGTCGGCGTTCCCTGCGGCACAAAACCCGGCGGTGAGCCTGATCGCCTACGCCGGGAACCTCGGGATGAACTCGGGTCCCTCGCAATCGGTGTACGAGCTGGACACCGCCGGGATGCACCGGCTGACGGCCCAACCGCAGCTACTGCTGCCCGGCCAGTCGCTGAAGCTGCCGGACGGCCAGGGCACCATCACGTTCACCGGCTGCGTCCCGTGGGTCAGCCTGGCCATCACCCACGACCCGGGCCAGGTGCCCGCCCTGGCCTGCGGCATCGCGGCCCTCGGCGGGCTGCTGCTTTCGTTTATGATCCGCCGCAGGCGAGTCTTCGTCCGGGCCCGCGCGGTCGGGCCAGCCAGTACGGTACAGGTCGGCGGCCTAGCCCGGACCGACGCCAGCGGCGGCTTCGAGGCCGAGTTCGCGTCGCTGGCCGCCGAGCTCAGGTCGGCGCACTCGCAACACGAGGAATAGTGAGGGTTCATGCCCGTCAGCCTGGCCCTAGGCCACGTCAGCAACGACTTCCTGATCGCTGCCATCGTCATCTACTCGCTGTCGGTGGTCGCCTTCGCCGGAGACTTCGCCTTCGGGCGGCCTAGGCGAGCAGACGCGACGTCTCGCGTGCGCCAGGCCCATGAGCGAGCCGCCGCCCTGGCCACCGTCGGCGCGGCCGCCGTGAGTGGGGCCAGCGTCGGCGCGGCGGGCGGTGACAGCCGCCAGGACCGCTCGGTGGTCGGCGGGGCCCCGGGGGTCGCGGCGGTTCCGGCCGCCCCGGACTCGATGCCCGCACTGCCGGTCCCGGCGCTGCGCGCGATCAGCCAGGCGGGTCCCTGGATCCGGGCGGCCATGGCGCTCGGCACCCTCGCGGTGGCCGCGCACCTGACGGCCGTCGTGACCCGAGGCCTGGCCGTGCACCGGGCGCCCTGGGGCAACATGTACGAGTTCGTCACCGCGCTGACCTGCGTGGCCGCGATCTTCTTCCTGTTCGTCATGATCCGCTACCGGGCCTGGGCACTCGGCGTCTTCGTGATGGGCGCGGTCGTGATCGCGCTCGGACTCGCGGAAACGATCATTTACACCGCGGCCGGGCAGCTGGTCCCCGCGCTGCAGTCCTACTGGCTGTCCATCCACGTCACGGCGATGACCCTGGCGACCGGGATCTTCTTCGTGGCGGCCGTCCTGGGCGTCGTCTACCTGGCGGCCGACCGGTACGCCAGGCGGATAGCGGCCGGACGGGCCGCGCCGGACAACGGGATCTGGCGCAGGCTGCCCAGTACCGAGCAACTCGACAGGCTCACCTACCGGACCATCGTGTTCGGGTTCCCGGTCTGGACCTTCGGCGTCATCGCGGGCGCGATCTGGGCCGACCAGGCCTGGGGCCGGTACTGGGGCTGGGACCCCGTCGAGACCTGGGCCTTCATCACCTGGGTGCTCTACGCGGCCTTCCTGCACGCCAGGGCCACCGCCGGCTGGCGTGGCCGGCGCGCCCACTACATCCAGCTACTCGGCTTCGCCAGCCTGATGTTCAACATCTTGGTCGTGCAGGTCTTCATCACCGGGCTGCATTCCTACGCCGGGGTGAGCTGACCTCAGGCCTCGTCTGAAGTCGGCGGGTCGCCCTCGATCGCGCGGCTGAGCGTATGGAGGAACTCCGGATCGTCGTCAGGGCCCCTGGGGATCGCCAGGGAATCTGCCGCCATCGCCCGGCCCGCCGGATGACGGGCCACCGCGTCGTCCGCGTCCGTCCATCGCGAATTGACCAGGTAACCCTCTTCATCAAAGCTGTCCCGGCCCCGGCGCGGTGTTAGCGCGCGCGTTCGGCGCGAGCTGCGCAGCGGCCGGCGGGCGATGAGCCACGCTAGCGCGCCGGCGAGGAACGTGACCGCGATGACCGCGATCCACGCCGGCTTCGACAGGCCCCTGAATTCCCCTACCGGTGTGATGATGGCGTCCGTCAGGCAGTAGAGCCAGATGCCGGTCATGAAGAGGGCGAACAAGGCACCCGAGAGCAGCATGGCCGAAGCTTAACGTTATGAAGTATGCCCCGTGTAGCAATAGTTAATTCGTTTCGTAAAAGCAAACATGGTCGGGCATTAGTGACATCGGGTGACGCGGTGGGCGATCTCGGCATACGCTGGCCATCAGGGCGATACCGCAGGAGCAGGAGAACGGTACATGCGGCTAGGGTTGTTCGACCGCATCCGAAGGCTCGCACACCCCCGTCGATCCGCGGCCACGGCTGGGTACCCCCAGCAGGGAAGACATCGCAAGGGCCAGCCAGGAGCGCTCCCGGACGGCAGGCCACCTGCGCCAGGGGGATGGCCGGCGTCGCGCGAGGCGCTCCTGAGCCCCACCGCCCGGGCGCCAGGCGGGGGACCCGGCGGATCGTTCATTCACGGTGGGCCGCCCGCGCCGGCGCCCAGGACTCCGGGTACGCCTGCGGTGCGATCCGGGGCGGCCAGGGCGCGGGTGCGCGAGGCACCCGATGCGGCCGCGATAGGCATGAGCGCCGCGCCGAGCCCGGTGGCTGCGGCGCCTGGCCTACGTCAGACGCCGGTTACAGGCGAGCACGCTGACGCGCTCACCCGCGCGGCCCCCGGCGTGCCGCGCCAGCCCGGCGGGAGCGGTCGCCCGTCCCTGCGGGCCGTCGGCGCCGCGTTGCGGACCAGGCTGCCATTTGCCGCGCCGCATCCGCGGGAGCGGTCAGGGACCGCAGACGGGCGCAGGAACTGCGGCACGCTCGAGGCCATCCTCTGGCGGCAGTGGGACGCGGCCGTGGCGCCGCCCGCCGAGGTCGTGCTGGCCGTGGACCGGCTGGCCGAGTTGCCCGAGCAGATCAAGGAACGGCTGGCCACCGGGCTCGACGCGATCTTTGTCGGGCCCGGCGGAGTTCCCGAACTCGACGACATGACCGCGCTGCGCGGGGTCCGGCTCCCTTCCGGCCAGGCCTCGTGGGATGCCTGCGCGGGCGCGTACGGCGACCACAAGATCGTCGTCGGCTCCCAGCCGTCGCCGACCCCGGACGTGATGTGCCATGAGGTCGGGCACGCGCTCGATGATCTCGATAGCCCGCCGGGCAAATGGCAATCCGACTCGGCCGAATTCCGCCTGCTCTACGAGCACTGCCATCCCCATATCGCCAGCGACTTCCACCGCCAGCCCGGTGGCCTCGGGCGCAAGGAGTTCTTCGCGGACGCATTTGCCGCGATCGCCTCGAGGCAGCGGCCGGCCCTGGTGGACATGCTCAGCGGCGACACGCGGACCGCGCTGCGGGTCATGCTCTACTTCAACAGGCGCTACGGCATCTAAGGTGATGGCGCGATGTT
>JBOHCK010000395.1:0-5031 GCA_050698755.1 Streptosporangiaceae bacterium
TCCTGGTGTCCTGTGACCTGCGCCGGCCACGCCTGGGCCAGCTCTACGGGATCGAGGAGCAGTCCGGGCTGACCACCGTTCTGCTGGGTCAGCAGAGGCTGGAACAGGCCCTCCAGCAGGTTCCCGGTTACGACTGCCTGTGGCTGCTTGGCGCGGGGCCGGTCCCGCCGAATCCGGCGGAACTGCTCGACGGGCCGAAGGCCCGGGAGATCTTCGCGGCCCTCCGGGAGAACTTCGATCTGATCCTGGTGGACAGCCCGCCGGTGCTGCCGGTCACCGACGCCATGGTGCTGTCCAAGTATGCCGACGGCACGCTCCTCGTGGTCGCGGCCGGGCAGACCAAGCGGGCAGAGCTGCAGCGCGCCGCGGAGCGGTTCAGCCAGGCCAAGGCGGCGGTGGTGGGCATCGTGCTCAACGAGGTCACCAAGCAGAGCGCGTATGGCAGCGGGTATGGATACGGGTACGGGTACGGATACGGCTCCTATGCGCCCGATGCGTCATTGGTCCCCGTCCAGGCGAATGGCAGCACGGGCGGTCGCACAGGGCGACGCAGTCACCGGCCTAAATAAGCACCCAGCCACGGGAAATGTCCGGGTCCGGTCGGCAATTCTCTGCGACTTATAGTGATCGCCCGATTACAAAATGCTCATCAGCCCGGTAGCATTCACTCTGTGTGGGGGGACGAGATAACGCGGGCCGTCATGTGCTGCGGCATTGTCGTCATCGCGGCTGAGCCGCTGATCATCCCGCTGCTGCGTCGACTGGCCGCCATAGACACACCGGGCCTCCGCTCGTCGCACACCGTCCCGACGCCTCGCGGCGGTGGCCTCCCGATCGTCGTGGGGCTGCTGGTGGCCGTAGCCCTGATCCGCGGGGCCGAGGCCGTCCCGTTGGGTGCGGCCATCGGATTTTTCGGCGCCCTGGGCTTCGTCGATGATCTGCGTAGTCTGACCGCAGGCCGGCGGCTGGGCCTGCAATGCGTCGGCAGCGGCGGGATCGCTGCACTGCTCATCCTGCCGCTGCACCTGCCCGGGGCCCTGCTCCCGGTGCTGACGCTGCTGACTGCGGTGTGGCTGATGGGCTTCGTGAACGCATTCAACTTCATGGACGGCGTTAACGGCATCTCCGGCGCCCACGCCGTGATCGCGGGCGTGGCCTACGCGTGCTTCGGGCAGTGGCGCCAGGACCCCTTCCTGGTGGCGACAGGGCTCGCGGTCGCGGTGGGTGCGCTGGCCTTCCTGCCGTGGAACGCGGTCCGCGCCCGGGTGTTCCTGGGTGACGTCGGCAGCTACGCCCTAGGCGCCACGCTAGCCGTACTGGCGGTCACCGCGGTCATCAACGGCGTGCCGCCCGAGGCTGCGCTCGGGCCGCTGGCCCTCTACCTGGCGGACACCGCCTGGACCCTGCAGCGACGGGTGCGGGCCGGCGAACGCTGGACCGAGGCCCACCGCACGCACACCTACCAGCGCTGGTGCGACGTGGGCTGGACACACCCCGAAGTCACGCTGGTAACCGCAGGGACCACGATCCTCGTCTCCCTGCTGGGGGCGGCCAGCCTGACCGGCAACCTGTCCCTGCGGCTGGGCTGTGACCTGGCCGGGCTGGCCGTGCTGGCGGCGTACCTCGCTTCGCCCGCCCTGTTCGGGCATCCCGGCCTGACGCCACGCCCCGTACTCACGGAACTCCCCGGCCCGCAGGCGCCCGCCGACCGCCTCCGGGAGGCGGAACTCCAGAGGGAGCCCAGCTGAGGTGCGCATTCTCATCGTCACGCACTACTTTCCTCCTGAGACGGGAGCACCCCAGGCCCGGCTGTCCGCGCTGGCCGCGACCTGGGCCGGGGACGGAGACCAGGTGACCGTGCTCACCGGGATGCCCAACCACCCGACCGGCGTGATCCCCCCGGAGTACCGGGGCTCCCTCCGCCGGCGGGAGCGGCGCGACGGCTACCGCGTGCTCCGCACCTGGCTGTACGCCACACCCAACGAGGGCATCGTCCGCAAGACCCTCGGTCACCTGAGCTTCATGATCAGCAGCGTGCTGCTGGGCGCGACGGCCAGTGGGCGCGCAGACGTCGTCGTAGTCTCCTCGCCGACCTTCTTCTCCATCGGCTCCGCATGGCTGCTCGCCCGGATGAAGCGGTCCAGGCTGGTCGTAGAGATCCGCGACCTGTGGCCCGCCATCTTCACCGAACTCGGCGTGCTCACCAACCGCCGGGTTATAGGCCTGCTGGAGCGACTGGAACTGGCGGCCTACGCGGCCGCGGACGAGATCGTCGTGGTGAGCGAGGGCTTCCGGGACAACCTGATCAGCCGCGGTGTCCCGCCGGGAAAGATACATACGATCCGTAATGGAACTTCACCTGGCCGGTTCGATCCCGCCCGGAGACCCGACCCCGCCATACGGGCCACCCTGGGGTCGTCGCCGGGTGACTGCCTCGTGCTCTACCTGGGCACGCACGGGATCTCCCAGGGCCTGCCCGGGATCACCGACACCGCGGCACGACTGGCAGCCCACCCGGTTCACTTCGCGTTCGTCGGCGAGGGTGCTGACAAGGGACGACTGGAGCGGAAGGCCGTCAGACTCGGACTGCGGAACGTGACCCTGCGCCCGGGGGTGCCGCACGAGGAGGTACCGGCTCTGCTGGCCGCGGCCGATATCTGCCTGGTTCCGCTGCGGGACGTGCCGCTGTTCGCGACGTTCATCCCGTCCAAGATGTTCGAGTACCTGGCGGCCGGGAAGGCCGTGATCGGCTCCGTCACCGGCGAGGCCGGCCAGATCCTGCGCGAAGCGGGCGCCATGGTGGTCCCGCCGGAGGACAGCGTCGCGCTGGCCGACGCGATCCGGGTGCTGGCTATCAGCCCGCACCGCCGCCAGGCCATGGGCCGGGCCGGCCGGGCTCACGTCGAGCAGTGCTACGACCGCGCCGCGCTGGCCCGCGAGTACCGCAAGATCCTGGACTTGGCGGGCGGGACACTATGAGGCTGCTGGTCACCGGGGGCAGCGGTTTCCTCGGCGGCTACGTCCTGGACGAGGCCAGGCGACGTGGGCACGAGGTCGTGGCCCTGGCCCGCAGCGACACGGCCACCGCCGCCGTGGCCAGACACGGCGCCGAGCCACTGCCTGGCGACTTCGATGATCCAGCCGGGCTCCCGGAAGCGTTCAGTTCCGCCCAGTGCTCTTCGTTGCTGAATATCGCGTCGCTGGGCTTCGGGCACGCGCCCGCCATCCTGGGGGCCACCCGGGCGGCGGGCATTGACCGCGTTGTTTTCATCTCCACCACGGCGGTGACCACCAGGCTGCCGGCCCGCTCCCGTGCTGTCCGGCTGATGGCCGAGGAGCAGATTCGGGAGTCCGGGCTGAAGTGGACGACCCTCCGCCCCACCATGATCTACGGCGCGCCGGGTGACCGGAACCTGTCCCGGCTGCTCGCGCTCCTGGCCCGGGTGCCGGTGCTGCCCGTGCCGGGTGGCGGCCGTCACCTCCAGCAGCCGGTCCACGTGGCCGACGTCGCCGCTGCGGTGCTGAGCGCGGTGGAGCGGCCCGAGTCGGCCGGGACCACCTACGACATCGCCGGCCCGGAGCCGCTCAGTTTCGCCGAGCTGCTGCGGATCACAGCCCGGGCCGTTGGCAGCCGGACCCGTTTCCTACCGGTGCCGCTGAGTCCGCTGGTCGCCGCAGCGCGCGGCTATGAACTGCTCGCTGCCCGGCCACGAATCCGCGCAGAACAGCTGCAGCGGCTGGCCGAGGACAAGGCATTCAGCATCAAGGATGCCGCCCGGGACCTAGGTTACGCACCCCGCTCGTTCGCGGAGGGCATCGTCGCCGAGGCCCGGGCCTTGGGATTGACCCAGGAGCTCTCCAGGTGACTAACGGGAACCTCGCCTTGCTGGCACGCACTGCAACGCATCTGCAGCCGGGCCAGATCACCCAGCGCGCGCGGCTTCGTGCCCAGCGCATAGCACTGCGCCGCTTCCCCCCTGCCCGCCACTGGCTTATGGCCGGTCCGAACCCCGCACGCGCAGTCGGCTGGCCCGCCCGGTTCACCCCGCTCGACGCACGGCTCTGGCGCGACTGGCCCTACTTCCGGCTGCTGCACCAGGGACGCATCAACCTGCTCGGTATGACCAGGACACTGGCTACGTCGGCAAGCCTGGCTGGCGACGGCGGCGACCAGGGCGACCCGTCGGACGGTGAGTGGGCCGAGGCTCACTGGGCGCGGACCGACTGGTGGCAGGCGGACTGGGAACAGGGGGACGCGCCCGCTCTATGGCGGTTCCACCTGCACTACTGGGACTGGGCCTGGCGGCTGGCGTCCGAGCCGGACCGGGCCGACACCCGGGCCTGGTTCGCAGCGATGTGGCGGTCCTGGCAGGAGCAGGTCCGGGCGGGCCGAGGCGACGCCTGGCTGCCCTACCCGGCCGCTCTCCGGGCCTGGTCCTACTGCGGCCTGCACCGTGATCTGGTGGCGGGCAGCCCCATTGAGGATGCGTTCACCGCCAGCCTGTCCGCCCACGCCGGATTCCTCCGTCGGCACCTGGAGTCCGACGTCGGCGGCAACCACCTGATCAAGGACCTCAAGGCGCTCGCCGGTCTCGCGGTGTTCTTCGGGGACAGCCGGCAGCTGGGGCACACACTGGACCGGCTTACCAGCCAGCTGGCGGTGCAGGTTCTGCCGGACGGGGGCCACTACGAGCGGGCGCCCGCCTATCACTGCCAGGTCCTGGCCGACGTGATCGACGTGGCCGAGCTGCTCCGGTCGGCCGGCCAGGAGCCCGGCCCGGACCTGGTGGCCGCGATCGGCCGGATGCGCCACTGGCTGAGCTGCGTGCTGGCCCCGGACGGGCAGGTCCCGCTGCTCAACGACGGCTACCCGGTCCATCCCGACCTCGTCTCTGTAGTGGGGGCTGGGCTCCCGACGACGGACCCGTTGGTGGTGCTGCAAGATACGGGCCTGGTCCGCGCCACGGCGGGCAGCTGGCGCCTACTGGCCGACGTCGGCGCACCCTGCCCCGAGGAACTGCCCGCCCACGC
>JBOHCK010000396.1:0-5028 GCA_050698755.1 Streptosporangiaceae bacterium
ACCGGATCTTCGAGGAATCGCTGCGCGTCGACTCCTCGGTGTACATCTTCGGCCTGCGCCTGAACATGTACATCGCCTCCGTGCTGGCGGTGATCGGCGCGATCTGGTTCTACCGCAGCCAGCGCCGACCTCTTCCCGTCGACCCCGTCGCCGCCGAGGTCGGCGTCGGCGCCGGTGCCAGTGCCGGACCGGCGGGTGATGACGCACCGGCGGATGACCCAGACCCCGGGAGTCCTCCGGATGGCTCTTCCGCCGAGGGCTCTTCCGCCACGTCCGGGCAGGCCACGTCCGAGCCGTGACCGCCGCGGAGGATCAGGCCGGTGACGAAGCCGTCACCGGAGACGGTGCTCGACGCGTTCCTGCTCGCCGAGGCCATCGTGGCGGCCGGGATCCCGGCCGGCGTGATCAACATCGCGCCCGGCGGCCGTGAGCTCGGCGCGTACCTGGTCGCGCACCGGGACGTCGACAAGGTGGCCTTCACCGGGTCGACCGCGCCCGGGCGCCGGCTTGCGTCGGCGGGTCAGTGCGCGGTCAAGGACACGCCGCCGGCGGTGAAGCGGGCTTCGATGATGGCCGTCAGCTCCTGGGGAACCGGATCGAGCGAGGGCGCTTCGGGTTCCTCGCCGCCCCGGCTAGCCGCTCGCGCCAACCCGCTGGCACTGGTGAACCGGCGCTGAGCGTTGTCGCCTCCTAGGAGCCCGGCGTCGGCTATGTGCTCCACGCTGCGCAGCGACCCCCCGAGCGCGGCGGCGTAGTCGCGTCCCTTCCGGACGGCGGCCTGGATGGCGGCCGCCCGCACGTCTGGCCAGGCGGGATTGTCCCAGTCGATGTGCCAGGCGACCTGGTGCACGCTGAGCGCTTCGTGGACGGGCAGGACGGTGCCGAGTGGGTCCAGCAGATCGAAGGCCCGCACGGCGATCACGACGTCCACCGTCGCGGTCACCTGCCCGGTCGGCTGGTAACGCCCGGTCTTGTCATCGTGAGCGCGCTCCGCGTACGTCGTCGCCGACTGCGCCGACCAAGTCAGCGGGCGCCGCTCGGTGTCGGCATCGAGCGGCACGCCGCCATGGGCCCTAAGATCGGCGGTGAGGCGATCCAAACTCGCGGCGACCGCCCGCACCGCCTCCGCCTTCGATCCCCGCGAGGCCGCGATCGTGGCCGCCACAGTGGCATAGTCGGGAGCCACCATCTGCCGCGCCTCACCACGGACCGACAGCAACACCTCTGCCTGATCACTCATCGGCCCCTCCTCGGGTCGGCGCCCCGGCGCCCGGCCGGGCGGCCCGCAATCGCAGGGCCAGGCCGTCGAGGACGACGTCCAGGCCGTAGGCGAACTTGCTGTCGCGTTCCTCTGCGGGGTCGGGGCCCGCGGGAGCGGGCAAAGGTAGCCTGATGCGGCATTAGCCGGACCGCCGCCCCGGCTGGATGAGAGCCTCGATGCCGTCCAGGATGCGGTCCAGGCCGAAGATGAACTCGTCGTCCGGGCCGTCCTCGGCCTCGAAGACCCCGGCCGCGATGAACGCGGCGAGCGCGGGGAATCGCTGCGGGTCGGTCAGCCGCCTGAGCATGCGCGGGTAGGAGGACATCCACTCGGCCGGGCTCAGGCCGGAGGCCTGGATCGCGGCCGCGATGTCGGCCTCGGTGGTGGCCAGGTTCCTGACGTAGCCGGCCAGCAGCATGATCACCGAGGCCTTCCGCGCCTCGGTCAGCCCGATGCCGTCCATGCAGGCCAGCGCGTCCTCGAACCAGGCGATCTCGCGCGGCATGATCGGCAGCCCGCTGATCGGGATGCGCACCATCCACGGGTGGCGGCGAACGCCGGCCCGCATGGCCCAAGCCCACCGGGACAGCCCGGCCCGCCAGTTCTCGCCCGGAGCCAGCGGCCCCGGGGAGTCGCCCAAGGCGGCGTCCACCATCAGCCTGAGCAGTTCCTCCTTGGCCGACACGTGACGGTAGAGGGACATCGGGGCCGCGCCGAGCTCGGCCGCCACCCGGCCCATGGACACCGCGTCGAGGCCCTCGGTGTCGGCGACCCGCACGGCGGCGGCCACGATCCGCGGCAGGCTCAGGGCCGGTTTCGGCCCCTTGTGCGGCCGCTCGCGGACCCCCCAGGCCGCGGCGACGCTGTACGGAATCTCGCTGGCCGGGATCTCGCCGGCGCGCGGGATCCCAGCCTCCGTCGCACCGGGGCCTGCCATTTCATTTCCCTCCGCGCCGTGGTTGACAACATCTTAGTGCTACGTATAACTTACGCAGATATGCGTATGAGATACGCAGAAAAGCTAAGGCGAGGAGCGTCGTGAACGTAAGGAGTCGGCAGATGCCCGAGCAGATGACGGGCGAGCTGGCGATCCAGGCCAGCGGACTGGCCAAGGCCTACCGTGACGTGCGTGTGCTTTCCGGTCTTGACCTGCGGGTCCCGTGCGGCAGCGTGTTCGCCCTGCTCGGGCCGAACGGGGCGGGCAAGGCCACGACCGTGCGCACCCTCACGCCGGGAGCAAAGGGGGCCGGCCGATGCTGGCGACCTTCGCGCCCGCCGCCTGGACCAGGTCGGCGGGGGCGAGCTCGATCTCGAGTCCCCGCCGGCCGCCGCTGCAGAACACGGTGGCGAAGCGCATCGCCGACGCGTCGAGCACCACCGGGAGCCGCCTGCGCGGGCCGATCGGGGAGATGCCGCCGGCCACGTACCCGGTGGCTCGTTCGGCCGCCGCCACCTGGGCCATCGCGGCCTTCTTGCCGCCGGAGGCGGCGGCCAGCGCCTTGAGGTCGAGCTGGCCCTCCACCGGGACCACCCCGGCCACCAGGGTCCCGTCCACCTCGGCGATCAGCGTCTTGAACACGCGCTCCGGGGGAACGCCCAGGGCCTCGCTGGCCTCGCGGCCGTAGGACTCATGCCTCGGGTCGTGGGCGTACTCGTGCACCGTGAACGGGATCCCGGCCCGCTCGAGCGCCATCGTCGCCGTCGTCCCGCGTCCTGCCACGATCGGTCACCTTACGCCATGGGCCCATCGGCCAGAACTGCCCTGGCGAAAACCATTAGGCGCGCCATCGGGTGCGTCCGCATAGTGGGGATATGCGCGTGACCTTTCCCCGGCTGCCCGACCACCAGCGCGCCTACGCGCTGGTGGAGCGGGACGACGGGGTCGTATACCGGCTGTACGGCGGCCCGGCTGGGCCCCGGCTGCCGCACGACATCATGCATCTCGTGGTGGAGCGGGAACTGCGCATCCGAGAGGGCATCTGGGGCGGCATCGCGGCGGGTGTCGTCCGGAGCCAGGGCCTGCGCGCCGAACTGCTCGCCGACCTCGTGTCCAGCGCCGCGGCCCTGGACATCCTGACCGCGGACACGATCAGGCGGCTGGCGGACGCTAAGCTCTCGGTCCTGCCCGAGACGGACGTCGATCCGGTCGTGATCGCCGTCGCGGCGCGGGCGCTGCAGGTGGAGGCGGCCCGCTGGGCGCGGCTGAGAGTCGGCGAGGAGCTGTGCTATGAGTGGCCCTGAGCCTGACCGGATGCTCGCCCGCCCGGGTTCCGCCCGGGGCGCGGGTACCGGTGTGGTGTGGCGCTTGGTCCGGTAGCGTAAGCCGGCATGGGATACGGGCAAGCCGATCAGGCCGATCGCGAGATGATGGCGCTGGCCCTGGGCCAGGCGCGGGTCAGCCTGGAATCCGGCGGAGTGCCGGTCGGGGCGGTGCTCGCCGCGGCCGGTGTTGGCCGAGGGTGGCAGGTCGTGGCGGCCGGGCACAACGAGCGGGTGCAGCGCGGCGACCCGGTGGCGCACGGCGAGATCGCCTGCCTGCGCAACGCCGGCCGGCGCCCCTCCTACCTCGACACGACCTTGTACACCACGCTGTCTCCGTGCCAGATGTGCAGCGGGGCGATCCTGCTGTTCCAGATCCCCCGGGTGGTCGTCGGCGAGGCGCGGACCTTCGCGGGCGACCTCGGCTTCCTGGCCGGCCGCGGGGTGGATATCGTGCTGCTCGACGACGAGAACTGCGTCGCCGCCATGCAGGAGTTCCAGCGGCGCTACCCCGAAGTCTGGAGCGAGGACATCGGCGGCCGCTGAGCCGTTCGCTGGCCCGCCTGGCGGATCTTTCGTCAGTTTTGGTTGCTAGGACGACCAAAACTGACGAAGGATGGTCACCCTCGCCGGATTAGCGAAGGCTTAACCGCGGTTGCGTAACCGCGGGGCAGGCCGAATGATGCTTTACATGCAGGTCCCCTCGCAGGTCGAGTACGAGCGGGCAACCAGCGTCCAGCACGCGCTGTCGCTGCTCAGCAGGCCGGACACCCGCGTCCTCGCGGGCGGCCACAGCCTCATCCCGATGATGAAGCTGCGGCTGGCCCAGCCCGAGATGCTCGTCGACATCAACGGGCTGGCCGAGCTCGCCTACATCAAGCTGGACGGCGACCAGCTGCGCATCGGCGCCCTGGCCCGGCACGCGGACCTGCTGGACTCGGCCGCCGCGGGCGAGCACTTCCCGATCTTCCACGACGCCGAGCGGGTCGTCGCGGACCCGATCGTCCGGCTGTGGGGCACCGTCGGCGGGTCGCTGTGCCAGGCCGATCCGTCCGAGGACCTGTCCGCGGCGTTCGCCGCCGCGCACGCGATCGCGGTCATCCGCGGCCAGGACGGCGACCGGGTGGTCCCGGTCAGGGAGTTCCACCTCGGCCCCTATGAGACCGTCATCGGCCCGGGCGAGCTGCTGGCCGAGGTCCGGGTCCCGGTCAGGGCGGGCACGGGCAGCGCGTACCAGAAGGTGGCGCGGCGGGTGGGGGACTGGTCGGTGGCCGCCGCCGGGGCGGTGCTGCGCCTGAGCCGGGGCCCGGACCGGGGCAGAGCCGGCCCGCCGCAGAACCGGGTCGTCGAGGAGGCGGGCGTCGGCCTGACCGCGGTCGGCGCCGAGCACTTCGTGGCGGCCGAGGCCGAGGAGTTCCTCCGCGGCCGGGCCGCCGATGACGAGAGCTTCGCGGCGGCCGGGGCGATCGCCGCCGAGCATTGTCACCCCGTCGCCGACCAGCGCGGAC
>JBOHCK010000397.1:0-5028 GCA_050698755.1 Streptosporangiaceae bacterium
CAGGGCAGCCAGCCCCGCCTCGGGGCCGTCGCGCTCGGTAACCGCGACCGCCCGGTTGAGCGCCACCACCGGGCTGGCCGTGATCGACCCGAGCAGGTCGTAGAGGCCGACGATCCGGTCCCAGTCTGTCTCCTGCCAGCTGGGCGCGGTCGAGTGGGCCGCGGCGAGGTGAGCCTGGATCTGATAGGGCCCGGCGACCCCGCCGGACCGGGTCACCGCCTCGGACAGCCACGCCGAACCCTCGGCGATCGCGGCCCGGTTCCAGCGGGTGCGGTCCTGGTCGGCCAGGGTCACCGGGCTACCGTCGGCGTCGGTGCGGGCGGGGGTGCGGGCCGAGGTCAGCAGCAACAAGGCGAGCAGGGACAGCACCTCGGGCTCGTCGGGCATCAGGCGGGCCAGCAAGCGAGCCAGCCGGATCGCCTCGGCCTCGAGATCGACCCGGGCCACCGCGTCCCCGCCGGTGGGGGCGTGGGCCTCGGTGGCGATCAGGTACACCACCGCCAGCACTGCGGCGAGCCGGCCGGGAAGCTCGGTGTCGGCGGGGATCGCGTAGGGGATGCGGGCCGTGGTGATCTTGGCGCGGGCTCGCACCAGGCGCTTGGCCATGGTGGCCTCAGGCACCAGGAACGCGCGGGCGATGGCCGGCACCTCAAGGCGGGCCAGCGTGCGCAGCGAGAGGGCCACCTGAGCCTCACGGCTAAGCGCCGGGTGGCAGCAGGTGAAGATCAGGCGCAGCATGTCGTCGCGCAGAGACGTCTCCGGCTCCATCGCCTCGATCGCCTCCTCGATCTGGTCCGGCGCGGCCCCGGTTCCCCAGCGGAACGCGGCGGTCTCCTTGGCCGCCCGGGCTGACTCGCGTCGCAGCAGGTCAAGCGCCTTGCGGCGGGCGACCACCGCCAGCCAGGCCCGCGGGTTGTCAGGGATCCCCGTTCTGGGCCAGGCATCCAGGGCGGTGATCGTGGCCTCGGAGAGCGCGTCCTCGGCGACGGCCAGGTCGCCGATGGTCCTGGCCAGCGTGGCCAGCACCCTGGGACCTTCGCCCTTCAGCACCTCGGCCAGAGTGCCGGCAGCGTCCATACCAGGGTGCCTAGGCGTGGGCCGGCGCTACCGGGCGGAGCTCGATCTTCCCCCGCCAGGCAGCCGGGATCTGCGCCGCCCACGCGATGGCCTCGTCCAGGTCGGCCGCCTCCAGCAGAAAGTACCCGGCCAAGACCTCCTTCGCCTCCGCGTAAGGACCGTCGACCACCAGGACGTCGCCGCCCTTGCCGCCCGAGACGGTGATGGTCGTCGACATGGTCACCGGGTGCAGAGCTTCGCCGCCGCGCATGACCCCGGCCTCGGTGGCCCGCCGGGCGAACTCCGTGTACTCGGGGGTGAACTCCACATCCGGCACGGAGTCCCAGGGGTGGTCCCGGTCGTAGTAGCACAAGGCCACATACAGTGCCATCGTCAAGGTTCCTTCCGTTCGGTGCACGAAGTCCACACCGTTTTACCTGGCGGTCACGACCGTGCCAACGCTGTCGCGGATCCGGAGTTGTTCGGATGCGGGTGCGGGGCGGCTACCAGGAAGGGAGCGCCCCGGTACCCGGAAGACGACACCCTACCTGGCGGGGCTGTTATGGTAGGAGGCGATGCGCCAGCCGCCGTCGCGCCTGACCAGCACCCAGGTCGCGCGCACCAGGCGCTCGCTCGCGACAGCGTCCTGCCCGGGGAAGATGATCCCGTCCTCGCTGATCACGATGGCCGTGTCGCCGGTAAGAAAGCGGACGTTCACCGGGCGGGAGGCCACCCGCGACCCGTTGAGCGGGCCCGCGAACGCCGCGGCTATGTTGGTGCGGATCTCCTCGCGGTCCTTCTCGTAGACGCCGGGCTGGATCACGCTGGCGTCCTCGGTGTAGTCGGCCGCGAACGCCTCGGCGTCGCCGGCTCCCCACGCCTGGTACAAGCGCGCAAGCACGTCGAGAACGGCCTGCCGGCCGGCGTCGGACCCTGCCGTGGTGGTCTTGCTGGTCATCGGTCTCCTCGTTTCTCTCCGCGTGGTGGCGGGCGCCACCCGGGAGAAGGACGGACGGGCCCGCCCGGAGAGGACACCCCGCGGCGCGAAACCGGAAAAAATTTAAAGCGCTATCACCGCGCCGGGGCTTGATCAGGCACCAGCCGGGCCGGCCCGCCAATGTCGGAGCTGTCCGCCGAGTCCGGTGTGCCGGCGGGCGGGCCACCGCCCCTCCTGCCCGGTGCAGACCGCCGGGAATAAGCACTACGTCGCCTAGTAGTGCTTTGTTAGGTCGGATGATTGCCGGGCCTTGCGGTGTTATGCCGGCATGACTCCTCAGGACATCGCGGAGGTCGGGCCCCGGCTGCTGGATTTCACCGCGGAGATGCTCGGCGGGCTGGCGCGCAAGGATCAGCGGGCGGCCGGTGAGCTGTACGTGCGCGGCCTGCTGACTGACGGGCGGCGCAAGTCGATGCAGCCGATGGCGGAGCGGCTGGGGGTGGATCATCAGGGGCTGCAGCAGTTCATCACCTCCTCGACCTGGGATTACATCGCGGTGCGGCGGAGTGTCGCGCGGTGGTTCGCCAGCAGCCAGCCGGTGGAGGCGCTGGTGGTGGATGACACCGGGTTCCCCAAGGACGGGATGGCGTCGCCGTGCGTGGCCCGGCAGTACTCCGGCACGCTGGGCAAGATCGGGAACTGCCAGGTAGGGATCAGCGTGCACCTGGTGAGTGAGCGGGCCTCGTGCGCCGCGGACTGGCGGCTGTTCTGCCCGGAAAGCTGGGATGACCAGGCGCTGGATGACCCGGTCGCGGCAGCCAGCGCGCGGTGCCGCCGCGAGCGGGCGGCCATCCCCGCCCTGGCGCGCCATACCGAGAAGTGGCGGCTGGCGCTGGAGATGATCGACGAGATGACCGGGCCGGGCGGGTGGGGCGTGCTGGACCTGGCCGCCGACGGCGGCGCCCGGCCGGTGGTGGCAGCCGACGCCGGCTACGGCGACAACACCGCCTTCCGGCTGGAGCTGGCCGGCCGCGGCTGGCAGTACGCGGTCGCGGTCAAGGGCACCACCAGCGCCTACCCGGCAGGCGCCCGGCCGGTGACACCCGCCCGGCGCGGCGGGCCCGGCCGCCCGGCGCGGCCCGCCTACCCGGATCCGCCCGCTAACCTGCGCCAGCTCGCGATCGCCAGCGCCGCAGACATCCAGCACGTGACCTGGCGGCAGGGCACCAGGGCCACCAGCGGCAACCCCGACGCCGCGATGACCAGCTGGTTCCTGGCCATCCGGGCCCGGCCCGCCAACCGCGACATCCCCCGCGCGCCCGACGGCAGCCTGCCGGAATGCTGGCTGCTCGCCGAATGGCCCCCCGCAGCCGGCGAGCCCACGGACTACTGGCTGGCTGACCTGCCCGACGACACCCCCGTCGCCGAGCTGGTGCGCCTGGCCAAGATCCGCTGGCGGATCGAGCACGACTACCGCGAGCTCAAGACCGGCCTGGGCCTAGACCACTTCGAGGGCCGCTCCTACCTCGGCTGGCACCGCCACGTCACCCTCGCCGTCCTCGCCCGGGCGTTCTGCACCATGATCCGGGCCGACCCAAAAGATTGTGATTGCGCTTGCGGCGCCGCTTCCGGGGATGAGAATGGCGGTGCGCATGTGGCCCGCCGACGTCGGCTCGGCTTGGCTCTGCGAGACCGTCCAAAAGATTGACGCTGGAGCCCTCACCTGCGGGTGTCCCCCGGTTGCGTCGCGAACGCGAGTATCAGTCTCTCAGTTAAGTTCAGGGGCTCCGCGGGCGGCATGCGCGCCCTTTGCCGTTCCAGGAGGCCAGGAGGCAGGCATGCAGGTTCTGTATGAGCGGTGCGCGGCGGTGGACGTCGGCAAGGACGTGATCGCGGTGGCGGTCCGGCTGCCTGGTGACGGGACGGGCGGGCGGCAGATGATCAAGCGGACGTTCAAGACGTTTTACGGGGTGCTGCGGGAGGCGGCCCGGTGGCTGACCTCGCTGGGGGTCACTCATGTGGCGATGGAGGCCACCGGGATCTACAGCATGCCGGTCTATCACGCGCTGATCGAGCACGGGGACTTCACCCGGGTGCTGGTGTGCAACGCCGGGCATGTCAAGAACGTGCCGGGCCGCAAGACAGATCTTGCCGACGCTGAGTGGCTGGTGCACCTGCTGGAGTGCGGGCTGCTGCGGGGCAGCTTCATCCCGCCCGCGGATATCAAGGCCGCCCGGGACGTCATCCGCTACCGCGCCAAGGTCGTGCAGTCCAGGACCTCGGAGCTGCAGCGGCTCGGCAACGTGCTCCAGGACGCCGGCATCAAGATCGACTCGGTAGCCTCCTCCATCACCACCAAGTCCGGCATGGCGATAATCGAGGCGCTGATCGACGGGGAACGCCGCGGCCAGGTCCTGGCCCAGCTGGCCAAGGGCACGATGCGATCCAAGATCCCGGATCTGTCCATGGCGCTGGAGGGCCGGTTCGGTGACCATCACGCCCTGATGTGCCGCCTGCACCTGGACCACATCGGCCACCTCAACGAGATGATCGCGAAGCTGGACGCGCAGATCCAGGCGATGATGGCACCCTTTCGCGCCCAGCGGGACCTGCTGACCACGATCCCGGGCATCGGGATGCTGGCCGCCGCGGCGGTCATCTCCGAGATCGGGGCGGACGTCAGGGAGTTCTTCCCCGACGCTGCCCACCTGGCCTCCTGGGCCGGGATCTGCCCGGGCAACCATGAATCCGCCGGGAAACGCCACTCCGGCAAGCCCCGCCACGGCAACCAGCATCTCCAGCCGGTCCTGGTCGAATGCGCCTGGGCAGCGGTCCGCCACGAGGGCTATCTCAAGGCCCTCTACCACCGGCACGTCATGAAATGGGGCGGCTACCGCAGCCCCACCGCCAAGAAGAAGGCCATCATCGTGGTCGCGCACGCGCTCCTGGTCATCATCTCACTGGACGACCTCACTGGACGACCTTGCGGACGGGCTGGATCAGGGCGGGGGAAATAATCCTGTTGCGGCGTGTGC
>JBOHCK010000398.1:0-5015 GCA_050698755.1 Streptosporangiaceae bacterium
TACCTGCAGTTCGACGACACCAGCCTGGCCTACCTCAACGACCCCGCCCAGCGCGCCGAGATCACCGGCCGCGGCGAAGACGCCGAGCACCTGCACCACCGCTACATCAGCCAGATCAACGCCGCCATCAAGGACAAGCCCGCGGGCATGGCCATCACCACCCACATGTGCCGCGGCAACTTCCGCTCCTCCTGGGTAGCCTCCGGCGGCTACGACTTCGTGGCCGAGGCCCTGTTCTCCGAACTCAACGTGGACGGCTTCTTCCTGGAGTACGACGACGAACGCTCCGGCGGCTTCGAGCCCCTCCGCTTCGTCCCGAAGGGCAAGCAAGTAGTCCTGGGCCTGGTCACCACCAAGCGCCCCGACCTAGAGTCCCCCGACGACCTCAAGCGCCGCATCGACGAGGCCGCCAAGTACGTCCCCCTGGACCAGCTCTGCCTATCCGGCCAGTGCGGCTTCTCCTCCACCGTCGAAGGCAACACCCTGACCGCCGACCAGCAGCTAGCCAAGCTCCGCCTAATAGTAGAAACCGCCCGCGACATCTGGGGCGACTGAGCTAGCAGCACCCTGGGCGGTAGGAGCGCACCAGCGTACTATGGAGGATGCACAGGGCGGCGAGGTGCATGAGGCTGCGATCGCATCGGCGGAACCTAGTGGGGTGGGGCTCGTCCGGCGGACCTGCCGGCGGGTACGGTGCCCCGAGGCTGGCGCGGCGCGTGCGGACTAGGCGGATGCCCAGGTCGATCCGTATTGGCGCGCTGCTGGCCGTCATCGGGGTGATGCGCCTGGCCCGAACCGTGCGCACCCGGCGAGGGGCAAGGCTCCTGGTGGCTGGGGCAGTGCTCACGGTGGCCGGGATCATTCTTCCCAACGGTGTGGTCCAGATCTGCGGGATGCTGGTCCTAGTGCGGGCAGTGGCCGTCGCGCTCGGCGTGTCAGAGCCGCATCGCCGCCCCGGCGGCGGCCCGGCGGCCGGGGTGGATGTGGCCGGTTTCAGGACCCCGCCGTGGTGGTAGGTGCCGTTGCGCACGGCTGCGACGGTGTTCAGCTCAGGCCGGATTGCAGGAACCGGGCGGCGATAGCGATAGCGAGGATGCCGACCACGCGACGGATCAGGGTGTCGGGGAGCCGGGATTGCATCCGGGCTCCGAGGTAGCCTCCGGCGATGCCGCCGATGCCCAGCGCGATGCCGGTGGGCCAGTTCGGTGCGACCGGGCCTTCCCGGAGGGACAACAGGGTGAAGGTGACCACGCCGCCGAGCGACGTCACGAACGTCGAGGCGAGGGTGGCGGGGGCGACCTCGGCGGCCGAGCGGCCAGACCCGATCAGGATTGGCGACAAGATCGCGCCACCGCCGATCCCGTAGATGCCGCCGACACAGCCGGTCAGAGCAGCCAGGGCGATCAAGGCGGGATCCGGGATGTGGCGGGCCGGGCGGGCCCGCTCGTCCGGGTCGCGGTCGTGGGCGGGGCAGGCAGCGGTCAGCCAGACGCCCAGCGGCAGCAGGAGGCCGGCGACCAGCAGGTCGAAAACGCGCGGGCCGGGGACCAGCTCGACCCGGATGACCGATCCGGCGATCACGCCGGGCAGAGTCCCA
Source organism: Streptosporangiaceae bacterium (assembly GCA_050698755.1). Classification (GTDB taxonomy): domain Bacteria; phylum Actinomycetota; class Actinomycetes; order Streptosporangiales; family Streptosporangiaceae; genus Palsa-504. Next base: position 1,598 of record JBOHCK010000398.1, read on the forward strand.
GCGATCAGGACCACGGCCAGCCGTCCGCCGGTCTGGTGCTGCCGCCGGTACCGGTACAGCGCGCCGGGGGTCGACAGTACGTTGTAGAGCAGGTTGGTGGGGGTGACGGCGGGGCTGGGTGTGCTCAGCACGCCGACCTGGAACGGAAGCAGCAGGACCGCCCCGGAGATACCGGCCGGCGTGGTGATGGCGGAGATGATGAAGGCGGCCGCGAGGGCCACGGCCTCGGTCCACCCAGCGCCGAGCACGCGGCCACAGTAACGGGCTCCGGACCGTCTCGGTACCCCGTGACTATCAAATTTGCGCAGGTCAAATGCTGTTAGCGGCCTGACGCGTAGAACGCGCACCCTCGACCGTGCGAAAAGCCGAGCCTAAGTCGCCGCGCGGCCCATCACTCTCGACCGCGGCGATGAAGGCGTCGGGGTCGACGAGGCTGATGGTCAGCGAGCTCACCTTCGACTTGAGAAAGAGCGTGGTGGGTTGCCGATGGGCGTAGCAGGGAGGGTCGATGGCGAGCTCGACCAGTCCGCTGTACGAGCCGTTCACGAGCCAGCGTCCCCGGCTGCCGTGTACCCCGTATGTTCCCCGGACCGAGCGCGCCGAGTGGCTGGCCGATCGGATCGATGCCCGGGGGACATCCAGGCGGAAGCCGGGCACCAGAACCCTCAGCATGGTGGAGTCGAGTACCACGCCGGCCCGTCCCGGCCCTCCACCGCGCCGGGTGTCATCCCACCGGGAGACCCGGCCCATATCGCTGTAGTCGAGAGCGAACCATCTGGCGTCGGAGGACGAGACGGCTCCGGCTGCCTGGTGATCCTTGATGACCTCGCGCCGGGCGGTGGCGTACGGCTCGCCTGTCTCCGCCATGCGCTTGCGGGCGGCTGCCCTGATCTTGTCGTGTGACATCGTGCCTCTGCTCGGGTGGCCGCGTCCCGGCGCCCGGCCACCGCAAAGAGGAGATCACGATGGAAGCGGAAGCTCCACGCGAGGGCTGAGCCGCTCTTTATCCTCGGGCACTAACGCCAGCGCCGGGCTGGCGTAGCTCGGATCAGGCAGACGTGGCTGCCAACAGCCATGATACGCCAGGCTAGGTCAGGTCCACTACCTGGCCGGGTGCGGCGAGGGTGAGTGGACCGCCGTAGGCATCCCGTGCCCCGGCCATGCTCGGCGCGGGATCATAATCCGGATCCAGGTGGGTGAGGACCAGGTGCCCGACGCCGGCGACGGCGGCGTGTAGGTCCGCGCGACCCAGAACGAGCACATGTCGATGAAGTGATCAGCGTGCAGGTGGCTCAGCGCCACGGCATCGATCTCGGCCAGGCCCGCATACCGTTGCAGGGCGCCCAGTGCGCCGCTGCCCATGTCCACGACCAGCCGGAATCCGTCCGCGTCCAGCAGGTAACACGACGCCGGGCTGTACCGGCTGGGGATCGACCCCGAGCACCCGACCACAGTGAGCCGCATCAGCCCAGGCTACCGAGCCCAGGCCGCCGGACCTGGTTACAGCCGTTGCCACCTGGCCTGGCAGCACGAGAAGGCGCCGAACATGATCAGGCCGAGCGCGACGAGCGCGAGTAGCCACGGGCCGAACGGTGTGGCCGCCAGCGCGCGGAGCGACGAGTCGAGACCCTTGGCCTTACCCGGCTGAGCGTCGGCGGCCGCGTCGATGAGGAAACCGCCCACGGTGATGAACACGATGCCCCGGGCGATGCCGCCGAACTCGCCGAGCCATTGCACGACGCGGCGAACGCCGGGCCGCAACTGCCCGAGCCCAAGCTCGCGGAGGAACTGCTTGCGCCACGCCCGGTAGGCCACGACCAGGCCGCCGCCGATGAAGGCGAGGCCGATCACGGCGACCAGGACCCGGCCTCCCGGGTGCCTCATCAGCGTCGCGGTCACGTCGACCGATTCCGCGTCACTGGACTGGTGGCTGCCCGCGCCTAGGGCGAAGGTCAACACCCCGTAGGTGATGACCCCGGCGACAACCGCCCGGCCGAGCGCGGCCGCTCGCGAGGTGGCCTTCCTCCCGTCGGCCCCCGGAGCATCGTAGACGGCCTCGGAAAGCCGCCACAGCGTCATGCCGGCGAACCCGATGGCGAGCAGCCAGAGCAGAACGCCGCCAACCGGCGTTGCGGCGAGCGTGTGGAGGGCACCGGTCTGGTCGGCTTGCTGGCGGGAATGACCGAAGGCGACCTCGACGGCGATCCATCCGATGATCATGTACAAGACACCGCGCGCCGCCAGCCCGGCCCGGGCGAGGACCCGCACGGCCGTGCTGTTCGCGGCCCGCCGGCCCGCGTGCCTGGTGCTGCGGCCGCTCCTGCGCCACGCTGTCCGGGTCGCCACGCCGGGCTCCTCTCCTCCGCCGAACGGCCCGGCTTCCTCGGCGCAGGTCCAGCAGAACACACTTCCCCGGAGCCGCCATCGTATGCCGGGGCGCGGCCGGCCATTGACCCCGGGGCCACTGCCGGTCAGGTCCTGGACTGTCTGGGAAGCTGTGGTCATGCCGTGGATTGACCTCGAGGGTGCCGTCAACGCGCGAGACCTGGGTGGCCTGCCCGGCGAGGACGGGCGCCACACGCCCGGCGGGAGGCTGCTGCGCTCGGACAACCTGCAGGACCTCTCGCCTGCCGACGTCGCGAAGCTGGTACACGACATCGGCGTCACGACCGTCGTCGACCTGCGCAGCTCCGCCGAACTGGAATCCGAGGGCCCGGCCCCGCTGGACTCCGTCGCCGCGGTACGGCACGCCCATCATCCGGTGCTTCCCGAACTCGGATCGGCCACGGATGCGATCGCCGAAGCCATGATGACCAGGATGCGCAGGGACAGGTCCAGCTTCCCCGACGATCCCACCTGCGGGCACTACCTCGGTTACCTCGAGGACCGTCCCGACCAGGTGGTGGCCGCGCTGCAGAGCATCGCCCGGGCCCGGGGCGCCGCGCTGGTGCACTGCGCGGCGGGCAAGGACAGGACGGGGGTGGTGGTGGCGCTCGCCCTGACCGCGGCCGGCGTCCGCCCTGAGGCCGTCGTCGCCGACTACGCCGCCACGGCTGATCGGGTCGAGGCCATCCTGGGCCGGCTGCGCAAGTCGCGCACGTACGCCAGGGACATCGACAGCCAGCCGGTCGTCGCGCACCTGGCGCGCCCGGAGACGATGGCTGCGTTCCTGCAGCAGATGGACGTCCGCTACGGCGGGGTGGTCACCTGGCTAGCCGATTATGGCTTCGGCGACGACGACCTGCGCCTGCTCCGGGCCAAACTCCGCGACGACGCAGACCCTGCGACCGGGCAGGCGCCGAGTCCCACCTGATGGGATCAGCAGCATAGGGACAGCTTCGCGCAAGCAGATACCAATCCGACCCGCAACGGATGCCCGGCCGCCATGAGCTTGATACCTCCCGTTCGTCTTGACTAG
>JBOHCK010000399.1:0-4999 GCA_050698755.1 Streptosporangiaceae bacterium
CATGGACGTCCTGCACGACCTCATGCTCGGCAGGCCCTGGCGACCGCCCGCGCTGGCATTCTCCCCGTAACCGGCAATCGCAACCCGCGCTACCCATCACCCTGCGTGCATGGGCTGATTGTTTACGATGACACCGTGCCGCTCGCCATGAGTCAGCTGGTGCGCACCGGGCGGCTCGTCGCGATCCCCGGCGCCGGCCATTTCGACCTCATCGATCCGCTGAGCCACGCCTGGCCCCAAGTCCTCGCGGTGCTGACCGGCATTTATTTGCCATCGTTAAAAAGAGCTGTGCCTCCCGCGTTCTGGCGACGCAGGAGGACACAGCATCCCCGAAAGGCCGGTGCCGAGCCCCGGCCCTAGTTTCCCGTGGCCGCCCGGAACTTGACGACCAATTCGGCTGGCACGCGACCGCGGTCCTTCACCTCGATACCCTGTGCCTTGGCCCACTCACGAACCTCCGTGGTGTTGAGGCCGCTGGCCGAGGACCTGCGGCCGCTCCTGGCTGGCCGCCGGGCCACGGACCCGCTGCTCCGCCGCGCGGCCTCGACGTACTTACCCATTGCCTTCCGCAGTGCCGCGGCGTGCTGGGCGTTCAGGTCGATCTCATAGTCCGTACCATCCAGCGCAAAGCGGACGGTGCCCTCGGCAGCACTGCCATCGATGTCATCAATGAACAAGGTCTGAATCTTCTGGGCCACGTGGACTCCGTTCCTCTCGGTTTGAATAGTGGCCAGAATAGACGATAGACGCCGGATAAGCTCACAGCGGCCCCCTAGTTGAATGAGTGGCGCATATGGCGGGCCGTCGGAGCCGATAACCCCGTGTTTTGGTTCGACCTTTGGACGCCCCGGCAGGGTGATCTGGCCATATTTCCGGCTGGCGACCGCGAACTACCCACTGTCACTAGTTCGGCACATTGGGATGGTGCTTACCGCTGATCGGAGGAATTGCTTAACTGAGCGCAATTGCTCCCGGTCAGGCCGTCCTGCGCGTCCGCATGCACCCAGGCAGCGAACCCCCGGCGGGCGGCGCACCGGATCCGGTCCGGCACCATCGACCGCGGGCCCGCCGCCCCGTCCGGCCGCGCGCCGCGGAACCCTCACCCGCCAGGCGGCGCCTGCCTGACTGGTAAGCCCGCGCCAGCCCGCAGGCCCGGTCATGCCAGCCGGGAAAGGCCACGCCCCGTGCCGGCTTTCTCATCTGACCCAAGACCCTCCGGTGCCGAACTACGTCGACGCCTCAGTACACGGCCCCGCCGCCCCCGGGGTTCAATTGGATCACCAATTCTCTTCTCCCGAACGAGTCATGGTGACTCCCCCGCGCCTGCTGCCTCGGCCCGGTGGTGACCGCCACGGCCGGCGGGCTCCCGGCGATGCAACAATGCCCTGTGGACCTCGAAGCCTACGAGCTGGTCATGCTGCGCAGGCCGGAGAACGCCCCGGACTACGACGACGCCGAGCTGGAGCGGATCCAGCAGGAGCACCTGGCCCATCACCAGCGGCTGCGCGAATCCGGGCACGTGGTGACCAACGGCCCGGTCTCCGACCAGGCCGACCCCGGGCTGCGCGGGCTGACGTTCTACCGGACCGGTTCGCTCGAGGAGGCCAGGAAGTTGGCCGAGGCCGATCCCGCCGTCCAGGCCGGCCGCCTCACCATCGACATCATGACCTGGTATTGCCGGCCGGGCGGGATGACCAAGCCCGGCCGCCCCGTCTCCCTATAGAGGAACCCATGGACCAAGACGTCGGCTCGGAGTCAGTCGGGCGGCTGCGCACCCTGGCCATCGACCATATCCGCGCGGAACGCTGGGCCGACCTGATAGCGCTCGAGCCGGACCTGCGGGCGGACGGCCAGTTCTGGTCGAGCATGTGGGGCCCGTCGTGCGCCATCGCCCGCTGGCACTGCGGGCGCGCGGACGCCCGCGACCTGCTGGAGGAGTGCATCGCGGCGGGTTTCTACGAGCCGGACTTCGGGACGGCGTTCGAGGAATCGTTCGGCCAGGAGCCGGACTGGCCGGAACTGCACGCCCGGATCGTGGCGAGCGTCCCGCCGCCGCCCGTCGAGCTCATCCGCTGGCCCTGCGCGCGGCCCATCCTGCCGCTCGGGCTGGCCAGTCTCGACGAGACCGGGGCCGCCCGGCTGCGGGCCCGTTTGCCGAAACCGCAGGCCAGCGTGGTCGGTTCCCTGGCCACGGCCGAGATGCTGCTCGGCTGGGTGACCCGCCGGTGGCGGCACAGCAGCGCGAGCCACGACGCGTCGCTGGACGCGAACGTCGTGCTCGACCGGGTCGAGGGCGGCGAGCGGTTCGCTTGCGTGGAGTACAACCTCGTGCTGGCGCAGACGCTGAACGCCGTCCAGATCCCGGCGCGCCGGGTCAGCCTGTTCCGGCGCGACCACCACGCGGGAGCCGGCGGGGGGCACGCGGTCACCGAGGCGTGGATCGACGATCTCGGGAAGTGGGCGCTGCTCGACGGGCAGAACGGCGCCGTCTGGCGCGACGCGGACGGGATACCGCTCAGCGTCCTGGAGTTGCAGCGTCGATACGAACGCGGGGACCGGAGCCAACTTCCTGAGTTCTCTGGGTCCGGGCCAAATTTCGACGCGGGCAACGACCCCGCCGCGTGGTTCGGGTACTTCCACGCCGCCTCGGTAACAGACACCCTGGCCTGGTCGGCCGGTTCCTACGCGCCGATCCTGGAAAGGACCACGGTCATCGAAAGCGAGCAACTCGCCGATACAACGGACGGCGTGGCACCGGACCTCGCCGCGATCCGAACGGGGGTGGCCGATCGTGAGAGCCCGGCCCTGGTCTTCACCACCGACCATCCCTACGCGACCGGATTCCAGGTCACCGACGCCGAGCGCGGGGCGACCACTGTTCCGGCCGGGCAGCCGCTTCCGCTCGCCCGCGAGGCCGGCGAATATCACCTGACCGTCGCCGTCATGACCCGGTATGCCACCCTGACCCCGCAGCCGCTGCACTACCGGGTTCACTGACCAGGCCTGAGGCTTTCGACAGTGGCCGCGGGCGAGATCGATGAGAGCGAGCTGACCAGCGCGGGGCCACCGTCGACGGGATGGCCGACGGCGGCAAGCGCACCGTCGACGCGGCCGTGCTGCGCCGGTGCTGCCGTGAGCTCAGGTACCGGATCGACCCGCGCGGGCTGCGGCTGACCAACGCGATCGTGACCGGCGGTCTCGATCTCACCGGGCTGGTGGTGCCGTTCTCGCTCCGGTTCGAGGCGTGCGAATTCGACTCCGCGCCTGTACTTGAGGGCGCGCAGCTCTTCGAGCTGTCGCTGACCGGCTGCCCGCGGCTGCCCGGCTTGCTGGGGCCTGCACCCCGGGGCAGTCCGGCTCGGTGCCGCTCGCGCGCCCCGCCGGCCCGGCCGGGCCCGACGCGTGCGGCGACGGCGAGGTCCGCTGCTTCAGCCCGGTGCTGTACGCGATCGACACCGTCGTACCGCTCATCTCGCTCGACCAGCGATCGAGCTGGTACCCGGACACGCACGTGCGCTACGGCGAGCTCGTGCTGTGGTGGCTGAACCTCGCGACCCTCCTCGGCTGGCTGCTGTCCTCGATCTTCGTCCTGTCCCTGGCCCGGCTCTCCAGGAGCCCGTGACCGGGCTGATCGTTACCGAGCTGTGACCATCGGGCCGCCCCCCGGCCTGCCCGCCGACCGTCCTAACCGGGTGAGCGCGCGGTTTGGCGCGCCTGCGTCAGTTGGGCCTAGGCGCCTGGCACTACAACGGCCACACCTGGTCCCAGTCCGCGACGGGTCACGGCCTTGATGGCGGCAGCGGCCTGTCGGCCGGGCGGCTGACCCCAGCCGGCCTGCCGGGCGGGCCCTACCGGATCAACGTCGTCGCGGTGGCGCTCATCCCGGGCACCACCGACCTGCTCGGCGGCGGCGAAGCCCACGCCTACGCCAACCCGGGCAGCAACGTCGTGGCCGTGATCCTGCAGTACGGCGCCTGACGGCCCTTGTCCCGGGGCTCGCGGGGGGCCCCGGGACAGCACCATCGCTCGTTCGGCCAAAAGAAAAACCCGGGGTGCGGCCGGCTGGCTACGTACTGCGCATCGCCGTCGCCGGTTTTGCTTGCGGGCAGCAACCCGGTTAGCGTGCCAGGCATGGCAGCGGACGGGCGACGGCACATAATCGCGATCGGCGGCGGCATGCTCATGCCGGATGACCGGGTTCCCCTGCACCTGGCGCACGCGCTGCAGGTGGCCGGGGTGCGCGAGCCACGGCTGTGCGTGGTGGGCACGGCGGGCGGGGATGACCCGCGGTGGCCGCTGGCCATGTACGACCGGTTTGCCGGGCACCCGGCGCGGGTCAGGCACCTGGCGCTGTTCCCGATGCCGAACGTCTCCGATCCCGAAGACCTGCTGATGTCCCAGGACGTCATCTTCGTCGGCGGCGGCAGCGTGGCGAACATGCTGGCCGTGTGGCGCGCGCACTCACTTGACGTGATCATACGCAAGGCCTGGCAGGCGGGGATCGTGCTCACCGGGTCGAGCGCCGGGGGGATCTGCTGGTTCGAGGGGGGCACCACCGATTCGTTCGGCCGGGAGCTGCGGGCGTTCACCGACGGGCTGGGCCTGCTGCCCGGCAGCTACTGCCCGCACTACGACTCCGAGCCCGGCCGGCGCCCGCTGTACCACCAGCTCGTCACGGACGGCGCCCTGCCCGGCGGCCTGGCCTGCGACGACGGGACCGCCGCGCACTTCGCCGACGATGAGCTGACGGAGCTGGTCGCCGACCGCCCGACCGGGGGCGCGTACCGGGTGTCGGTTTTGCCGGGCTCCGGGATTACCGAGACCCCGCTCGAGACCCGGTACCTGGGCGAGGGCTGATCGAGGGCCCCTGGGCCGCCCCGCCAGTCACATTGGCAACGCCTCGCTCACTTGTTCGGTCCTGCCTCGATTTTGCGGCCCATCTTTATGCTCGGCCGGGGCCGATAGGCAAGGGGCCGCGGTCGAGGACCTCGGCGAGGCG
>JBOHCK010000400.1:0-4998 GCA_050698755.1 Streptosporangiaceae bacterium
CGTCCGAGAACCCGACGATGGGGTCGTTCGCCATGACCGACCAGACCAGGATGATCCAGATCACGCCGAGGATGACCAGGAACTTGATCCGGTCCCAGAACGGCAGCCGCTTGCGGGTCAGCAAGTCCTCGTCCCTCGGCCGCCCGCCGGGTGGCGGCAGTCCTTCGGCGGCGCGGGCCTTCTTCATCACGGGCTCCCGATAGTAAACGACGTCATCACGTCGTTGATCTCAGCCTGGTCGGTGCTATAGCAGGCCGTCGTGCAGTGAATCACGAGGAGGTAGACCTCGGTCTGGTCGGCGTTGGTGAGGGCGATCTCGTCGAACGTGTCGCTCGCGACGCCGGGGTCGGTGTAGTTAAAGGTCTCCCTGACCCCGTGCACGCCCTGGTGGCCAGGGGTGAGCACCTCGTCGCGGAGCTGCTGGAAATCGGTGAGCGGGAACGTGCTCGGCACCTGCTGCCTCGCCGCAGCGGACACGGGCAGGCCGAAGAGGTCGCGCAGGGAGTCGTAGGAAAGCTGCTGGCTCCCCGTGGACGTCAGCTGGCCGATCTCGGCGAACACGAACGGCCGGGGGGTGCCGAAGGAGAGGAAGTCGCCCGCGGTGGGATCGGCGCCCGGTTCGTACGCGACCATCCAGGCGCTGGTTGAGGCGCCGGTCACCGTCTTGTACTCGCTGGCCAGGTCCGACGCTTTGATCTGGTGCCAGCCGTAAGGAACCTTGAAGTAGGTGCTCGCGCTGGAGTTCGCGATGTACGTGTACTGAGGTGCGCCGCATCCGGTGATGGTGAGCCCGAGGAGAAGCGCGCATCCCCCGACGAGGCCCTTTGCGACGCGGTGGGCCATGCTTGCCAAGAGGTGCGACCTCCACGTAAGGACTACGTAGTGCCAAGTATGACGCCTTCATCCGCAATGGTACAGGTCCCCCGAGAGGGCTAATGCTTTTGAAGGCCCTGGCTGGTAGCGGTGAGTGCTAGGACATTTGCTCTGCGTATCAATTTCTCCGCTAGAGCGAGAGTAGCGCACACCCTCCGGCCGGTGAATCACCGGCCGCCCCGGCTAGGGTCGGGTGATGAACGTCCTGCGTAGCATAGGGTTGTTCGTCGCCGCCGGGCTGGCCGAGATCGGCGGCGGCTACCTGGTCTGGCGGTGGCTGCGCGAGGGGGCGCCCTGGCCTGTCGGCCTGGCCGGGGCGGTCATCCTGGTCGCGTACGGCGTCATCCCGACGTTCCAGTCCACCGGTGACTTCGGCCGGGTCTACGCCGCCTACGGCGGCGTCTTCGTAATCATGAGCCTGCTCTGGGGCTGGGGCATCGACGGGCACCGGCCGGACCGGTTCGACTGGCTGGGCGCGGCCATCGTCGCCGTCGGCGTCGTGGTGATCTTCTTCAGCCCGCGGCACTGACCTTCACGCCGGTCCCCCAAATAGTCGCAACGAGTACATCAGTCGTCGCTCTCCGTGTAGGTTAGGTCGCGCTCGGAAGGTCACTCGGAACGATCAGGGGGAAATGGCATGGCCTCGGCTTTCCCGAGTTCGCTTGACAGCGACCTGTCGGACCGCCGCGACCAGACTGCGAACGGCACGCACGACGAAGCCGTAGCGAGTTCCGGGGCGGCGCCCGCTCCGCCGGAGCGCACCGCGCGACCTATCCCGGCAGGCCGGCGCGGGCAGTGGGGGGCTGACCGGCGCAGACGGCTGCTGCCCGTGGTCCCCCAGCCGGTCAGCGAACGCCGTATCGCCTTCGCGCGGCTGGCCATCATCGTCACGGTAACGGCGTGGCTCGGTTACGTGATCACGTGGTGCTTCCAGGATTTCTTCCACCCCGGCGACGAGACCGCGATCGACAGGGCCGAAGCAGTGGTCTACCTCCTCATCGTTACCCTGCTGAGCGCCTCGGCCTTTGCCTACCTGCTGAGCCGGATCGGCTACTTCTACCGGATCCGGACTCACCACCGGGCCAGCCGCGCCATCCTGGATCACTTCTATGACGCGACGACACCGACGCTGACCACGATCATCCCGTCCTACCAGGAGGACGCCCGCGTCATCCGCAACACCCTGCTCTCTGCGGCCTTGCAGGAATACCCGGACAAGCGGGTGGTCCTGCTGATCGATGACCCGTACGCACCCAAGACCGCCGCGGCCCGTGAGCAGCTCGAGGCGGCGCGGGCCCTGCCTCGCGAGGTCGCGGAACTGCTGGCCAAGCCTGCGAGCAGGTTCGCCCGCGCGCTCGACGAATTCGAGGCCTCGCGCCAGCGGGAGGAGCCGCTCAGGCTCGGCTCGGTGATCGTCCTGGCCAATCTTTACGGCGAGGCCGCCGCCTGGCTGGAACTGCTGGCCGCGGACCAGGAGATCATCGACCACACGGACACGTTCTTCGCCAACGAGGTGATCCTCCGGCTGGCCGGCTCGCTCCGGGCCATCGAGACGGCGCTGCTGGCCTCGAGCGATGAGGGCGTGGTCCTTGAGCAGCAGATGTTCCGCCGGCTGTACCGGCGGCTGGTCTGGACGTTCCGGGCCGACGTGTCGAGCTTCGAGCGCAAGCGGTACGTATCGCTGTCCCATGAGCCCAACAAGGCGATGAACCTCAACAGCTACATCGGGCTGATGGGCGGCTCCTACCGCGAGGTGCAGACGGTCACCGGGATCGCGCTGGTCCGCTCCCAGCCCATGACCCAGCACCTGAACATCCCGGATCCCGATTACGTCGTGACGCTCGACGCGGACAGCGTGCTGCTGCCCGAATACTGCCTGCGGCTCGTGCACCTCCTCGAGCAGAGCGAATACCGCGACATGGCGATCGCCCAGACCCCCTACAGCGCCTTCCCCGGCTCGGCCACCCGGCTGGAGCGGATCGCCGGCGCGACCACGGACCTGCAGCACATTGTCCACCAGGGCCTGACCTACTACGACGCCACGTTCTGGGTCGGTGCCAACGCGGTGATCCGCAAGCGCGCCCTGGACGACATCGTGGAGACGTCACACATCGGCGACTGGGAGATCCGGCATTACATCAAGGACCGCACCGTCATCGAGGACACCGAATCCACGATCGACCTGGGCTCGCACGGCTGGCGGCTGTACAACTGCCCGGAACGCATGAGCTACAGCGCCACGCCGCCCGATTTCGGGTCTCTGTGCATCCAGCGGCGCCGCTGGGCCAATGGTGGCCTCCTGATCCTGCCCAAGCTGTGCCGCCAGTCCCGGGCCAGGCGGGCGCTAGGGCAGCGGACCCGCTTCGGGGAGCGCTTCCTGCGCTGGAACTACATGGCCTCCATCTCCTGGAGCTCGGTGAGCCTGCTGGTCCTGCTTATCTTCCCGATCAGGGCCACGCTGATCAGCCCGCTGCTAGGGGCGGTGGCACTGCCCTACTTCCTGGCCATGGCCAGCGACCTGCGCGCCTGCGGGTACAAGCGCCTTGACGTGCTGCGCGTGTACGGCCTCTCCCTGATCCTGCTGCCGGTCAACCTGTCCGGCACGGTGTCGTCGGTAGTCCAGGGCCTCACCGCGTCGAAGGCGCCGTTCGCGCGGACCCCGAAGGTCCGCAACCGCACGGTGGTCCCGGCGTTCTTCGTCCTGGCCCCTTACCTGCTGATCCTGCTGGCCGGCTTCTCGTGCTACCTCGCCTACCGGCAGGACCGGATCGGGGACCTGGCCTACGCGGGGTTCAACGTCGTGCTGACCTGCTATGCCATCAAGGCCTTCATCGGCTTGCGCAATACCGTCGTGGATACCTGGATTCACGGCACCTCGCTGCTGTACAAGCAGCGCCGGCGCCGTCGGCGGCTATCCCGCAAGGCCCGGGCTGCCCAGCAGGCCCCGCCACCGCTCGACTGGCGCTCCGTGCTCGAGGTGGGCTTTATCGAGCCTGCCCCGAGGGTGGTGCGGCGGGGCAAGGCCCCGGAGCCTGCGCCGCCGCCACCGGACGAGCCACGACGCAGGCTCTCCCTGCTGCGGGTGCTGGCCGCCCTGGTAGTCCTGGCCGGGACAGGCTACGGCGGGCTCATCGGGGTTCAGACCTGGCTCGCCAGGTACACGGTCGTCCACCAGACCTGGTTCGCGCCGTACGTCGACGTGACCCTGACCCCCACCTACCAGTTCCAGAGCTCCCTGGCGGACACGGCCCGGCAGACGGTCCTCGGGTACGTGGTCGCCAGCTCGGCCTCGCGCTGCAGGCCGAGCTGGGGGGCGGCCTACACCCTGGCCCAGGCCAACCAGTCGCTGGCCCTCGGATCGCGCATCGAGCAGCTGCAGCAGGACGGGGAGCAGGCCATCGTGTCGTTCGGCGGGCAGGCCAATACCAGCCTCGACGTGGCTTGCACCAGCGTGCCCGCCTTGACCACGGCTTACCAGTCGGTCATCGACACCTACCAGCTCACCACCGTCGACCTCGACATCGAGGGCGCCGCCCTGGACAGCTTCCCGGCCGAGCAGCGCCGCGCCGCGGCCGTCGCCGCCCTCGAGCAGGCCGCCCTCGCGGCGCACCACCCGCTCAGCGTCTGGCTGACGCTCCCGGTCGACCAGGACGGGCTGCAGGACAACGCCCTGTCCGTCATCGCGTCGATGCTCCGGGACCGGGTCTCCATCACCGGGATCAACGTCATGACCATGGATTTCCCCCAGCCGCCAGCCGCGGGGAGCAGCATGCTGCAATCGGTGCAGGACGCCCTGCAGGCGACCCACGGGCAGCTGGCCGTCCTGTACCGCCGCTACGGCATCCGGTTGCGCTCCGCGCAGATCTGGCAGCGGCTCGGGGCCACGGTGATGATCGGCCAGAACGATATCCAGGGCGAGAACTTCACGACGGCCGATGCCCAGGGCCTGGTCCGCTTCGCCGCGGCCAACCATCTCGGCCGGATCTCCATGTCGTCGCTCAACCGGGACCGCCAGTGCGGCTCCTCATTCCCCGAGAACGGAATGCTGTCCGACACATGCAGCGGTACCGCACAGTCCGGCCTGGAGTTCTCCCAGATCTTCGGCCAGTTGCCAGGGGTCAGCGC
>JBOHCK010000401.1:0-4958 GCA_050698755.1 Streptosporangiaceae bacterium
GCCCAGCATGGCCGGCCCGCCGCGCGGCGCCTGGCCCCGGTACGCTGATGCCTGCCGAAGGACGATGGAGGTGGCCGTCTCGTGGCTGCGGCGGACGATTGGGTGGTACGCACGGCCGGGCTGGTGTGCGCCGAGGCGGAGCGCAGGAATCCCGGACAGACCCCGACCTGCGCGTCCGGGATCAGCCCGTCCGGCCGCGTGCACCTGGGGAACCTGCGCGAGCTGATGGTCCCGCACCTGGTCGCCGACGAAGTCCGGCGCGAGGGCGCGCCTTGCAGGCACATCCTGTCCTGGGACGACTATGACCGCTTCCGCCGGGTCCCGGCCGGCTTCCCGGAGGAGTTCGCCGAGTACGTCGGCCGCCCGCTGAGCTCGGTGCCGGATCCCTGCGGGCAGCACGAGAGCTGGGCCGAGCACTTCAAGGAGCCGTTGCGCGAGTCGCTGGACCGCCTGGGCGTCCAGGTCACCGAGATCAGCCAGACCGAGATGTACACGGGCGGGGCGTACACGGCGCAGATCGTGACCGCGATGCGGCGCCGGATAGACATCGACGCGGTCCTGTCCAGGTACCGCACCAAGCGGGCGGCCGACCCGGACGACGACGAGCCGCAGGCCGGGGTCTACTACCCGTTCCGGCCGTACTGCGCAGGCTGCGGGCGCGACGACACCACCGTGACCGCCTTCGACGACGAGACCACGGAGATCACCTACACCTGTGCGTGCGGCGTTCGGGAAGGACCCACCCCGATATCAATGGTGGCCGGGAAGCTGGTGTGGAAGGTGGACTGGCCGATGCGCTGGGCGTACGAGCAGGTGACGTTCGAGCCGGCGGGCGTGGACCACTCCACGCCAGGCTCCAGCTTCACCGTCGGCGCGGAACTGGTGTCGGAGATCTTCGGCGGCGAGGCGCCGCTGCACTTCGCGTACTCCTTCGTAGGCACGACGGGGTCGGCGAAGATGAGCAGTTCCCGTGGCGGCGCGCCGACCCCCGCCGACGCGCTGGAGATCTTCGAGGCCCCGCTGGTGCGCTGGCTCTACGCGCGCCGGCGTCCCGAGCAGTCCATCACGCTGGCCTTCGACGCCGAGGTCGGCCGGGTCTACGACGAGTGGGACGCCCTAGGCCGCCGGGTCGCGGAGGGCAACGCCGACCAGGCCGCCCAGGCGATCTTCGCCCGCGCCTCCGGCCCGGCCGAGGGGCCGCTCCCGGTCACGCCGCGCGCGCTACCGTTCCGCACCCTGGCCTCGGTCGCCGACATCACGGCCGGCGACCAGGCGCAGATCCTGCGGATCGTCCGGGATCTCACCACCGAGGACCCGGTCGAAGACCTGGACGAGGTCCGCCCACGGCTGGACTGCGCGCAGGCTTGGGTCGCCGGGTACGTCGCGCCCGAGGAACGGACCCAGGTCCGCGACCACCCCGACACCGCAGGGCTCGCGGCGCTCACCGACGAGGAGCGCGGCGCCCTCAAGCTGCTGATCGACGGCATGGCCGCCGACTGGTCCCTGGACGGCCTGACGACTCTGCTGTACGGCGTCCCCAAGCTGCAGCGCGGCATGCCGATCTCCGCGCCGCCCACGCCGGAACTCAAGGCCGCCCAGCGCGACTGGTTCATCCTGCTGTACCGGCTGCTGATCGGCAAGGACACCGGCCCGCGGTTGCCGACGCTGCTCCTGGCCCTCGGCCAGGACCGGGTGCGTTACCTGCTCGGAGGCTAGGTGGTCAGGAACTGGTTCATGATCCGGACCCCGGATTCGAGGGCCGACAGCGGGATGCGCTCGTCGGTGCCGTGGAACATGGCGTAGTAGTCGTAGCCCTCCGGCAGCACCAGAGGCGTGAAGCCGTAGCAGGCCATCCCCAGCCGGGCGAACTGCTTGGCGTCGGTGGCGCCGCTCATGCAGTAGGGCACGACGACCGAGCCCGGGTCCTCCGCCAGCAGGGCACGGGCCATGCTGGCCATGACCGGGGCGTCGAGCGGGGCCTCCAGCGGTACCCCCTCGTACACATACTCCCAGGTCACATCGGCTCCGATGAGCTTGTTCAAGGTGGCAATGAACTCGTCCTCGCTGCCCGGCAGGACCCGCCCGTCCACGTAGCCGACCGCCTGGTCGGGGATGACGTTGATCTTGTAGCCCGCCTGAAGCATGGTCGGGTTGGCGCTGTTGCGGATCGTCGCGGCCACCAGGGCGGCCGCGGGGCCGAGCCGGGCCAGCAGTTCGTCGGCCCCCAGGTCTCCAGAAGGCGCGGGACGCCCGGACGCCGCGGCGATGGCGTCGATCGCGGCCCGCACGGTGGGAATCAGCCTGACCGGCCACGAGTAAGCTCCGATCCGAGCCATCGCGGCGCTCAACCGGACCACCGCGTTCTCCAGATTGGGCTTGGCGCCGTGTCCGGCCCGGCCCCGCGCCGTCAGCTTCAGCCAGGCGGTGCCTCGCTCAGCCGAGGCGACCGGGTACAGCCGCTTACCGTCCCCGGCGTGGAACGTGAAGGCTCCCGACTCACCGACCGCCTCGGTGCACCCCTCGAACAGCCCGGGATGCCGCTCCACCAGCCACTGTGATCCGAACGCCGTAGTGTCCTCCTCGTCCGCGGTGAACGCGAGGACCACGTCGCGCCGCGGGCGGCGGCCGGTGCGCGCCCACAGGCGGACCAGCGCGAGCAGCACCGCGTCGGCGTTCTTCATGTCGACCGCGCCCCGGCCCCACAGCACTCCGTCGCGGATCTCGCCGGAGAACGGGTGCACCGACCAGGACGCCGGGTCCGCCGGAACCACATCAAGGTGACCGTGCAGCAGCAGGGCCGGCTCGCCCGGGTCGGTGCCGCTGACCCGCGCCACCACGTTCGCGCGCCCCGGCGCGGACTCAAGCAGCACCGGATCGGCACCCGCCTCGGCCAGCCGCGCCGCGACGTACTCCGCGGCCGGGCGCTCGTTGGCGTCCCCGCCACCCCGGTTCGTCGTATCGATCCTGATCAGGTCGGCGGCGAGCTGCGCCGCCTCCGCTCCGGCCTCGGTTAGCTGGTCCACGTCTGGCCAGCCTAGGGCACGCCGCGTCGACACGCCGCGACCCGGATGTAGTTCACCTTCCATTAACGAAGCTGTTAACTGTGTGTCACCACGGGGGCGGGGGCTTGGCCGTGGTTCTCGTGTGCGGAAAGGTGAATCGTTGAGCCAGGCTTACGGCCGTGTCGCAATGGTCAGCGCTGGCTCCCGCGGCATCGGCGCGGCTACGGTCTGCCGGCTGGCCGCGGACGGCTGGGACATCAGCTTCTGCCACTACGAGGACGAGCAGCGTGCCCTCGAGGTGGAAAAGACCGCGTCCGAGCTGGGCGCGCGGGTACTCGCGCTGCAGCTGGACATGACCGACGGGGACCAGGTCACCGCCTGGGCGCGGCAGGTCGAGGAGGAGTTCGGGCCGGTCGAGGCCGTGGTGAGCTGCGCGGGGATCACCAGGGACCAGCCGCTGACCCGGCTGGACGACGCCGACTGGCACCCGGTCATCGACACCACCCTGGACGGGGCGTTCCACCTGTGCCGTGCCACCCTGTTCGCCATGACGAGACGGCAATCCGGCCGCATCGTCTTGGTCTCCTCGGTGTTCGGCGTATACGCCCACGCCCGTTGCGGCGGCTACCCGGCGGCCAGGTCGGGGGTCGTCGGGTTCACCAGGGAGCTGGCCGCCATGACCAGCCGGTTCGGCATCCGCGCCAACGCCATAGCCCCGGCCGTCACCGTTAAGGACACCACCGCCATCGTGCCCGAGTCGACCCGCAACACCCTGACCGAGACGATCATCCTGCGCCGCTTCGGCCGCGCCGCGGAGGTCGCGGACCGGGTCGCGTTCCTCCTGTCCGACGAGTCCCGCGACCTCACCGGGCGCGTCCTGGAAGTATCCGCCGACATCTCCCTGTGAGCCCTCGGGAATATAGGGTGGCGCATACCACCGGCACAGCGGCGCGAGGGGGATCCGGTTGGCTCACGAGCCTCTGCTGGACAGCGACCCCAGGCGGGTCGGACGGTACCGGCTGTCCGCCCGGCTGGGCTCGGGCGGGATGGGCGTCGTGTATCTCGGCGCGGCCGAGGACGGTCGGCCGGTCGCGGTGAAGGTGCTGCGCCCCCAGCTGGCCGAAGACCGGGTATTCCGCACGCGGTTCGGCCGGGAGGTGGCCGCGCTGGTCCGGGTCGAAGGCGTGTGCACGGTGCGGGTCATCGAGGCCGACACCACCTCCGCCCGGCCGTTCCTGGTCACCGAGTACGTTGAGGGGCCCTCACTCGCCGAGTACATCGAGGCCCGCGGCGCCCTGTCCGCCACGATGCTGTACGGCCTGGCCACCGGGCTCGCGGAGGCGCTGACCGCGATCCACGGGGCCGGGATCGTGCACCGGGACCTCAAGCCGTCCAACGTGCTCCTCGCCGCGACCGGCCCGAAGGTGATCGACTTCGGGATCGCCCAGGCCCTGGACGCGACCTCGCTGACCAGGCCGGGAGTGACCATCGGCTCGACCGGGTTTCAGGCGCCCGAGCAGATCACGGGCGGGCGGACCGGTACGGCGGCCGACATCTTCGCCTGGGGGGTGACGATCGTCTACGCGGCCAGCGGCCAGCCTCCGTTCGGCACCGGGACCCCCGAGGCCATCATGTTCCGGATCCTGAAGGCCGCGCCCGACCTGATCTCGGTGCCGGCCGAGGTGCGCCCGCTGGTCGCCGTGACCCTGGCGAAGGAGCCTGGTAACCGGCCCAGCGCGCGCGAGTTGCTCGACAGCCTGACCAAGACGTCCGCCCAGCCCGTCCACGCCACCCAGACGATCCTCGCGCAGACCTGGCTGGCGCCCGAACCGCGCCCGGCCACCCCGCCCGCCCGGCCCCCGGCCGCCCCGGCTCCGGCCACCCCGGCTGCGCGGCCCCCGGCCGCCCCAGCTCCGGCTGCCGCTCCAGCCCCAGCCCCAGCCCCAGCCCCAGCCC
>JBOHCK010000402.1:0-4952 GCA_050698755.1 Streptosporangiaceae bacterium
ACGAAGCCGGCCTGCAGTGCCCCGACGACGTTTCCGTGATCGGCTTCAACGACATGCCGTTCATCGACAGGCTCAGGCCGCCGCTGACGACGGTGCGCTTCCCGCACTACCAGCTGGGCACCGAGGCAGCGCAGCTGCTGCTCGAGCGGATCGGTGAGGCAGACGGGCCGGTAAAGATCATGTACCTCGCGCCGGAGCTCGTAGTCCGCGGGTCCACCGCCGCGCCATCCGGTCTGACCTCGCAGGCTAGCCCGGAGGAGGTGGCCGAATCCGGCAACCCGCCGGTACCGCTGCACAAGGCCCCGTCTCGCCGGGCCCGCGGGGGATAAGTCTACCCCCGGTCGCGAGAGAGCGCGTTCCCAGAGGACCAACGGCTGCAATCGATTGCTAAGGTTCCTGCGGCCGGACGGCTCGGTACGGAACCCTCGTGAGCTGTCGTATACCGGCCGGGACACCATTTTGGTACGGCTTTGGTAACAGGTTGGACACCCGGCATTGACAAAGGACGGGCCGTGAGGCCAGTCTCGTGTGCAAACGATTGTGACCAGAGGCGGGAGGCATCGGGCGCCATGGTCGGACCTGAGGATGCGCGCCTGCTCGGCTGGCTGGGCACCGGGCGCATGGGCGTGGAGATGGCCCGTCGGCTGCTCGCGGCCGGCTGTGATCTCACCGTCTATAACCGCTCGCCGGCCAAGGCCGAGCCGCTCGCCAGGCTCGGCGCCAAGCCCGTCGCCTCCGCTGCGGAGCTCGGCACCAGGGACATCGTGTTCATCACGATCGGGTCGTCCGAAGACCTGATCGCCGCGGTGCTCGGTGCCGACGGGCTGATGTCCGGACCCGATGGTGCGGCGCCCAAGGTGCTCGTCGATTGCTCCACAGTTTCACCTGAGGCTTCGGCCCGCGTGCGGGCCGAAGCAGCCGAGCGCGGCACCGCATTTCTCGCCGCGCCCGTGATGGGCAACCCCAAGGTGGTCCGGGCCGGGAAGATGACGGCCGCGGTTTCCGGGCCCAGGGAAGCGTTCGACATGGCAGAGCCCTACCTGAGTATGCTCGGCCGCGGCGTTACTTACGTCGGCGAGGGCGAGTTGGCCAGGACGGTGAAGCTTTGCCACAATCTATTCCTCGGCGTGGTGGCTCAGTCACTGGCCGAGGTAACCATTCTCGCGGAAAAGAGCGGCATCAGCAGGCAAGCGTTTTTGGCCTGCCTCAACAACAGTGTGATGGGTTCCCTATTCACCGGGTACAAGACCCCCGCCTACGTGAACCTGGACTTCGCGCCCACGTTCACGGCTTCGCTGCTGCGCAAGGACTTCGACTTGGGCCTGGCCGCAGCGCGGGAACGCGAGGTGCCCATGCCCGTGGCGGCGACCGTCTACCAGCTCATCCAGAGCCTGGTGGGACGGGGGTACGGCGAATCGGACTTCGCGGCGCTCCTGCAGCAGCAGGCGGATTCGGCCGGGCTGACGCTCGTCAGCGAGCACGCGGACGTATCCGATGGTCTCGGCTCCAGCGAAACCTCATCCACTTCAATGCGCATATCCGAATGACAGGAACAAACTGACGAAGGAGGAACCAGGCGTGGGACGCAAGATCCCCTGGCTCTCCAGGAAAGCCATCGCCGCGAGTGCGGCGGCCGTGCTGTCGGCCACCATGGTGGCGTCGTGCAGCAGTTCGAGCAGTACCAGCAGCAGTAGCACCACCACCACCACGACCACGAGCTCCAACCCGGCCACCACGGCCCCGATTGTGATCGGTGCGTCGCTGTCCCTGACCGGCGACTTCTCCACGGACGGAATCAACTACGAGCACGGGTACGAGCTCTGGGCCAGCGACGTCAACGCCAAGGGCGGCATCCTGGGCCGGAAGGTCGTACTGAAGATCCTCAACGACAACAGCTCGCCCTCCCAGGTGGTCACCAACTACCAGACGCTGATCAGCTCCGACCACGTGGACCTGACGTTCGGGCCCTTCTCGTCGCTGCTGACCACGCCGGCGGACAGCGTGGTGGCCCGGGCCGGCTACGCCTTCGTCGAGGGCGCAGGCGGCGCGCCGGCCGTCTTCAACAGCCCGCCCAACGTGGCTGACCACAACATCTTCGACGTCAGCCTGCCAATCGCGGACGAGATGCTCCCGTTCGTCAACTACATCAAGTCGCTGCCGGCCAGCCAGCGGCCCACGACCGCCGCCTACCCGATGGCCGACGACCCGTTCGCCGACCCGCCGGTCCAGCTGGCGCAGCAGATGCTGTCGGCACTCGGGGTTAAGACGGTGTACTCGAAGATCTTCCCCGAGGAGGTCGCGGACTACAAGGCGCCAGCCGACCAGGTGGCGGCCAGCGGCGCGCAGATCGTGATCCTCGGCTCCACCGACGTGCCGACCGTGGCCGCCTTCATGCAGGCGTTCGAGCAGCAGCACTACACCCCGAAGCTGTTCATCTGCGCTGCGGGCCCCGATCAGGGTTCAGCGTTCCTGTCCGCGGTGGGTAAGGGCAACGCCATCGGGATGATGGTGCCCAACGGCTGGTACCCCGGCTTCAGCGATCCGGCCAGCCAGACCCTGATCAGCGAGTACGTCGCCAAGTACGGCGGCACCGCGTCGGGTGTCAGCGCTGACGTCGCCGAGGCCTACTCGGTCGGCCAGGTGATGGAGCAGGCGATCGTGGCGACCGGCGGTACCGACAACGCCAAGATCATGTCCTACCTGCACAGCAACGTGACGCTCACCAGCGTCCAGGGGCCGGTGAAGTTCGACTCGCTCGGCGAGAACGCCGTGTCCGATGCGTTCGTCTTCCAGTGGCAGACGGGCGACGTCTTCAACCAGGTCCTGCCGTCCAGCGCGGCGGGCTCGAAGCCGATCATCGGGACCAAGCCGGCCTGGAGCAGCTAACCAGGCTAACGAGTTACCGAGGAGGAAGGCTGCGTGGCGCGGGAGATCTACCAGGCCATCGTCGACGGGATCCTGATCGGAGGCGTATACGCCCTGATGGCGGTCGGCCTGACCCTGATCTTCGGCGTGCTCGACATCATCAACATCGCCCAGGGCATCCTGGTCGTCCTCGGCGCCTACCTGAGCTACGGACTGGCGGCACGGCTGCACATCGACCTGTTCGTCGGGTTGCTGATCACCGTGCCCGCCATGTTCGTGCTCGGCGTGGCGATCCAGTGGTCGTTCATCCGGCCCCTGCGCGGCCGGGAGCGAACGTCGATGACCTTGCTGGTCAGCTACGCGATCGCGCTGATCATCGAGGGGATCCTGTACGAGATCGCCGGACCTAACGTCAGAGAACTGAACGCGTGGTACGTGACCTCGAGCATCCACCTTTTCGGCTTCTACCTGGCTGACATCTACCTGTTCGGCTTCGTGCTGGCGGTCGTGCTGGTGCTGGCCCTGTACGTGCTCCTGTACCGGACCAGGTTCGGCCGGAGCGTGCGGGCGACCATGCAGGACGAGACGGCGGCGCGGCTGGTCGGCATCGACACCAGCCGCGTCGCCGCCCTCACGTTCGGCATCGGCGTCGCGGTAACCGCGGCCGGGGGCATGATGTTCGGCGCGACGAACGGCGGCTTCAACCCCAATAGCGGCTATGACTTGATCTCGCGGCTGCTCGCGATCATCATCCTGGGCGGCCTGGGCAGCATCGGCGGCGCGCTCGCCGCGTCCGTCTTCATGCTGACCCTCCAGTCCCTCGTGGACATCTGGCAGCCGCAATGGGCGACGGCGGTCTTCTACGCCGCCCTGGTCCTGGTCCTGTTGATCCGCCCGACCGGGTTCTTCGGGCGGGCGCCGGTGCGAGCACAATGACGAGAGCACAAGGGCTGCGGGCCGCGGGCGTGGTCGCGGTGCTCGCGGTCGCGGTGGCCTTCCCGCAGGTCTTCACCAATCCGGCGGTGACGAACTACGGCGTGTTCGCGATGATCTTCGTCGCGGTGGCCTCGGCCTGGAACACCTTCTCCGGCTTCTCCGGCTACATCTCGCTCGGCCACGCCGTGTTCTTCGGCAGCGGGGCCTACGCGGTCGGCGTCGCCGCGCGGGACTGGCACGTCAGCGGGGTCGGCGTGTTCGGGCTGATGCCGCTGGCCGCGGTCGCCGGGGCGCTGATCGCGGTGCCGGTCGGCCTGGTGGCGCTGCGCGTCAGGCGGCACACCTTCATCGTGATCACGATCGCGTTGTTCTTCATCTTTCAGCTGATGGCCTACAACTTCTCCTTCACCGGGGGCTCCAGCGGCTTGGATGCCCCCTTCCTGTCCTGGAGCCTGCAGACCTTCAACAACCCGTTCTACTACACGGCGCTGGCCTGCGCCGTCGGCGCGACGGCGCTCGCCTGGCTGATCCGGCGCTCCCGGTTCGGCCTGCAGCTCCGGGCGATCAGGGACGACGAGGACCGGGCGCGCGGCCTCGGGGTGCACGCGATGCGGATCAAGCTGACCGCGTTCGTCCTGTCCGCCGCGATCACCGGGCTGGTCGGCGGCCTGTGGTTCTACTACATCGCCCAGGTGGAGCCGTCTACCGGCTTCGACCCCCTGTTCGATCTGTTCGTGGTCCTGATGGCGTTCCTGGGCGGCCTCGGCACCGTGTCCGGTCCGGTCCTCGGCGCGCTCCTCATCGAGCCGGGCCAGCTGTACCTCACCACCGTCTTCACCAACGCCTATCTCAGCGAGATCCTGCTCGGCGTGCTGTTCCTGGCGGTCGTGCTGTTCATGCCGCGCGGCATCATCCCGACCGGCGCCGAGTGGATCACCCGGCTGCGCACCAGAGGCCGCTCTGCGATTCCCCCCGCGAGCCAAAGGGCGGCGGCGCCGCCTGGACTGAGGAGCGACGAAGGAGCGACGAGGGAAGGCGGCGCCTTCAAGGCGGCCCGGAGGCGAGTGGGGAAAGTACAGCGAGCGGGGAAAGCACCATGAGCGTGCTCTTGCGGACCGAGGGGGTGCACAAGTCGTATGGCGGCGTCCTGG
>JBOHCK010000403.1:0-4941 GCA_050698755.1 Streptosporangiaceae bacterium
TGGAGCGCGCCCTGGCCGCGCACTTCGGCCGCAACCTGACCGGGGTCGACCCGCCCGAACTCCGCGAGGCCGCGGCCGCCCTGCTCGCCGAGACCGCGCTGACCAGGACGGAGCTCGGCCGGGCGCGCCGCGCCCCGACGGGGAATCCACCCCGGCCCCGCCCCGGTTCCTGCCCGAATACGACAACCTGCTGCTGTCCTTCGCCGACCGGAGCCGGGTCATCCAGGACCGCAGGCCGGTGCCGCTGCCCCCGGGCCACGGCGCGAGCGCGGGGACCCTGCTGGTGGACGGGTTCTGGCGGGCCGACTGGAAGATCACGCGAGGCCGGGACCTGGCCGTCCTGGATATCCGGCCGTTCACTGCGCTGGGCGGCTCGCACGACGCGATCGCCGCGGAGGGCAGCCGCCTGCTGGAGTTCGCTGCGCCCGCAGCAGAGCACGACGTGCGGTTTGCGCCGCTGGCGTAACAGGGGAATGGGAGGGGCACCATCGGTCGTTCGGCCGAATTAAGACGCCCCCCGACCGCGGCGGGACGGTCAGCGAATTACGGTAGGGGCATGGACGACAAACAGATCCTGACGCACATCAACGAGCTGATCGCCACCGAGCACAAGCTCCGCACGCAACACGCGGCCGGCGAGCTGACCAGCGCGCAGGAGCACGAGCAGCTGCGTTCGGCCGAAGAGGCGCTCGACCAGTGCTGGGACCTGCTGCGCCAGCGGCGCGCCCGCCGCGAGTTCGGCGAGAACCCGGACGAGTCGGCGGCCCGCCCGGTCAGCGAGGTCGAGGGCTACCAGCAGTAGGGGAGTGGCGTGCGTATCGCGAGATTCGCCAAAGGCGACGGAGTCTCGTACGGAGTGGTGGAGGGCGAGCCGGGCGGCCTGACGATCGCGGAACTGCACGGGCACCCGTTCGGGGTGCACCCCGGCGGGGTGCGCCTGACCGGGCACCAGTACCCGCTGGCGGAGGTGAGGCTGCTGGCCCCCGTCCTGCCGAGCAAGGTGGTAGCCGCAGGCCGTAACTACGCCTCGCACGTCAGGGAGATGAATGGTGACCCCGCCGCCGAGCCGGTGCTGTTCCTCAAGCCGTCCACGTCGGTGACCGGGCCGGGGGAG
The DNA here is from genome assembly GCA_050698755.1 of Streptosporangiaceae bacterium. Lineage (GTDB taxonomy): Bacteria > Actinomycetota > Actinomycetes > Streptosporangiales > Streptosporangiaceae > Palsa-504. The sequence continues at coordinate 1,115 of JBOHCK010000403.1, forward strand.
GCGATCACGTACCCGGTCAAGCAAACCGATCGGGTCGACTTCGAGGGGGAACTCGCGGTCATCATCGGCAGGCTCTGCCGCGGGGTGCCCAGGGAGCGGGCCGAGGAGGTGGTGTTCGGCTACACCTGCGCGAACGACGTCACCGCGCGGGACCTGCAGGCCCGGGACGGCCAGTGGACCAGGGCCAAGGGGTTCGACACGTTCTGCCCGCTCGGGCCGTGGATCGAGACCGGGACCAACCCCGCCGACCTGGAGCTGGTCACGACGTTGAACGGGGCGGTCAGGCAGCGGGCGCGCACTTCCGAGCTGCTGTGGGATGTGCCGGCGCTGATCGCCTTCGTCAGCCAGGTGATGACGCTGCTGCCCGGGGACGTCCTGCTCACCGGAACCCCGGCGGGCGTGGGGCCGCTGACCGACGGTGATGAGGTCTCGGTGACGATCGAGAGCATCGGGACGCTGACCAACCGGGTGGTTATCGGCGAATGACGAATCCCGGCTCAGCCCAAGTGGCCAGCATCTAGCCCTACCATTTCCTTGTGACGGCGGACCTGACCGTGCTCGGCGGCGCGGCACAGCGCAGTTTTTGGCGGCGCCGTGCCGCCACGCTGGTCGTGCTGGCGCTGGGCGTGGCCGGGCTGGCCGTCTCCGCGGTCGGGATCTCGGTCCAGGTCCTGCCCAGGCAGTTCACCGCCGCCCAGCAGCGCCAGATCGAGGCGTGGGAGATCGCCAGCAGGTGGCAGGAGCTGACCGCCGCGCAGATCTTCCCGGCCAAGGTCAACTACTCGCTGCCCGCCGCGACGCTCCAGGACGCGGTGCCACTGACCCTGGACGCGCTGCGGGTCGGCATCGCCCCGCAGTCCACCTGCGCGCGAGGGGTCACCACCGCCGCCGCGGCGGCCGTGCTGCGCCGCAGCGGGTGCAAGGCCGTGCTGCGCGCAACCTACGTCGACGCCACCAAGAGTTACATCCTGACTATCGGCGTCGCCGTGCTGCCCAGCGCCGCCGCGGCCCTGGACGCCAGCCAGGGCCTGTCCCAGACCAGGCTCGCGTCGCACGAGTCCGGGCGCGCGACCCAGCTGGCGCCCGGCGTCGTGGTGGTCAGGTTCCGCGGGGGGACGTCGGTGCTGTACGACTACAGCCGGCAGATCGCCGCGAGCTTCAGCGCCGGCCCGTACGTGGTGATGTACGCGGCCGGGTACGCGGACAGCCGTCCGCAGGTCCAGGTGTCCGCCGACCCCTACTCCGCCGCGGAGATGACCGCCCTGGCCACCGGCGTGGCGCAGACCATCGAGCACAGGCTGGACGCTCGGCCGGCCGTGCCGCGCTGCCCCGGAGCCCTGGAATGCTGAGCCGCGGGCGGGTCGCGCTGCTGGCGGTGCTCTGCTGCGCGGCCGTGCTGATCCTGCCGCCCTCCCTGGCCCGGGCCGACACGATCAGGGACAACCAGCAGTGGGTCCTGTCCATGATCAACATTCAGGCCGCGTGGCAGCTGACCGAGGGGGCCGGGGTGAAGGTCGCGGTCCTCGACAGCGGCGTGGACCCGTACGTCACTGACCTGACCGGATCGGTCCTCACCGGCCCGGACTACACCGGCGTGGACACCAGCTCGGCCGACCCCAACTGGGGCGTCCACGGGACCTGGATGGCCTCGCTGATCGCCGGGCACGGCCACGACGGCGGCGTGGACGGGATCATCGGCATCGCGCCGCAGGCCCAGATCCTGTCGATCCGGGTCATCCCCGACCGCGCCGACCCGCACTACGGCGCGTACGAGCGCGAGCCGGAGACCCGGATCCAGCAGTCGCTGGCCGACGGGATCGACTTCGCGGTGCGGCACGGCGCGAAGGTGATCAGCATGTCGATCGGTTACGGCGCGCCGAGCGCCGCGGTCAGGAAGGCGCTGCTGTTCGCCTACTCCCGCGGCGTGGTGGTGGTCGCCTCGGCGGGGAACTCGGGCGGGTCGGCCGACAACGACGAGTCCGGGCAGTCGCCGGAGTCCTTCCCCGCCGACTACCCAGGGGTGATCAGCGTCGGGGCCGTTAATTCCAGCGGTTCGGTGGCTAACTTCTCCAGTGACAACCTGTCCGTGCAGGTCGCGGCGCCGGGCGTGTCGGTGCCCGCGCAGGGCCGGGACGGGCAGTACTGGTGGGTGAGCGGGACCAGCCCCGCGTGCGCGCTGGTCGCCGGGGTCGCCGCCCTGATCAAGTCGCTCTACCCGAGCCTGGCCCCCGACCTGGTGGCCAGCGCGCTGACCTCGACCACCACCAGCCGGCCCGCCCACGGTTACGACAGCGCGCTGGGTTTCGGGATCGTCGACGCGTCCGCCGCGCTGGCCAAGGCCGGCCAGCTAGCCCACGAGCGCCCCGGCGCCACCGGCGTCGCCGCCCAGACCATCTTCGGCGGCGGCCCGGCCGCCATCCCCCCGGACCCGGTGGGCCCCCGCGGCTCAGGCCCGCTGATCCTGTTCTCCCTCCTGGCCGTGCTCTCCCTGACCATCGGCGGAGCCGCAGGCACCCGCCTGGTCACCACCCGCCGGCCGCGCAGTTGACCGCGCGAAACCCGCGTCGCGCCCGCCAGCCGGACCCGGCGCCGGAAGCTCCGCCGCTGGACGACTTTGCCAGTCACGTGCTCGACGTCGTCGACTCGATCCCGGCCGGGCGGGTGATGTCGTACGGTGACATCGCCGAGTACCTGGCCGTCGGTCCGGGTCCGCGGCAGGTCGGCCGGGTGATGTCCGTCTACGGCGGGGCGGTGGCGTGGTGGCGGGTGATTCACTCGGACGGCACCCCCGCGCCCGGTCATGAGCAGGCGGCGCTGGCCCGCTACCTGGCCGAGGGGACCCCGCTCCGCTCGGCCCGCCCGCCCGTCCGGGTGGACATGCGCCGGGCCCGCTGGCCGGGCCGGTAACCTCCCGCCTCGAAGTTCCTCGCGTCGTTCGCGAACCTTTCCGCGGCCGGGTGCAATAGAGGGGTAATGAATGACGACGAGCTGATCGCGCGTCTGGCGGGCGGTGACAATGCGGCACTGCGCGAGCTGTTCATGCGGCACGCACCGATCCTGGCCGCCCGGCTGCGCGCCGTGCTGCCGCCGTCCGACGTCGAGGACGTCCTGCAAGAGACCTTCCTCGCGGCCTGGAAGGGCGCGGGGCGCTACGAGCCCCAAGACGCGGCCGGCGGGTGGCTGTGGGGGATCGCCCGCCGCCAGGCCCTACTGCTCATGCGCCGCCGCGGGCCCGCGCACGCGCCGCTGCCCGATGTGCTCGCGCTGGACACCACCGGCCTTCCGGGCGGCCACGCACCGGGCGACCCCGCCGAAACCGTCGCCGCGCGGGCCCGCCTGGCCTCGGCGGTGAGCACGCTCAGCCCGGCTGAGCACGAGGTATGGCACCTCATGTACGTCGAGGACCGCCCGCTCGCCGAGGTGGCGAAGCTGACCGGCGTCCCCCAGGGCACGGTGAAGAGCCGCGCGCACCGTGCCCGCCGCCTCCTGCGCGCCGCCCTGGGAGGTGGACTCGGATGACCGAGCCGGACCGGACCGCGTACGACGACGATGAGCCTGACCTGAGCGGCATTGACCTCAGCGGCATTGACCTCAGCCGGGTCTGGGCCGGCGTGGCCGCCGAGGTCTGGCGGCGACATCCGGGCCCGGTCGAGCGGAGGGCGGCACGGCTGCTGCGCTCGCCCGGCCTGGCCCGCGCCCTGCTGACCACACCGTCGCTGATGCTCCCGTGGCTGATCTCGACGGCGGTCGTCTTCGCCGTCGGCGCCCTCATCAACTTCGCCGGCGGGCAGTCGCTCGTCTGGCTGCTTGGCCCCGGCATCGCCGCG
>JBOHCK010000404.1:0-4938 GCA_050698755.1 Streptosporangiaceae bacterium
AAGCCGGACGCCGCGGCGTTGGGGCGTCCCGGGCGCACGCTGACGGTCATCAGACGCAGGGCCCGCCCGTCCATGAATCCCTTGCGGGTGTAGTCGGCCAGCAGTTGCTCGCAGATGAACTTCTGCGTGCCGTAGCTGGTCTGCGGGTTGGGCAGGGTCTGATCCTCGATGACGGGCGGGAGCGGGTGCTCGCCCGAGCCCCCGAAGACGGCAACCGAACTGGCGAACACCACCACCGGAACCGTCCCCAGCGCGCGGCAGGCCGCGAGCAGCGCCTCGGTGGCCCGCAGGTTCGCCCGCAGGCCGAGGTCGAAATCCGCCTCGCATTCCCCGCTGACCGCCGCGGCGAGGTGGAAGATCAGCTCCGTTCCCGCCAGCAGGTCGCGCCCGGCCGCCACCGGTTCGAGGAGCTCGGCCAGGTCGCCGCGGACCTCCCTCACCCGTCCGCCGGCCGCCAGATCGGGCGGAACGGGCACGCGGTCGATGAGCGTCACCCGGGACAACGGGCGTACCCCGCCGCCCGTGACGTCCAGCGAGCCGGCCGCCAGGAGTTCCCTGGCCAGCCTCGCGCCCAGGAAGCCGCCCCCGCCCGTGATCACCACGTTCACATTCCCGGCCATGAGGTCTCAGACTGCCACGAGCCGTCCCGGCTGGCCAGCGCCACGCAGGCGGCAGGATCGCCCAATGACCGCGCGGGGCCTGGAAAATGGCGGAGAATAGCCTGTGCTGCGAAGGGCGGTAGGGCATGCAATCAGGGCCAGGGCCCCAGTGGTGGCCGCTGAAGCGCCAGGACAGCCACGTGGCTGAGCAGATGGTGGAGCGAGCGGCCGAGCTGGCTAGGGATTCCCATGCGCGGACCCGGCACGCCGCGGTACTGATGCGCGACGAGAGCCTGCTCGCCTGGGGAACCAACGGGGTGCCGTTTCCCGGAGAGGATCACTGCCACTGCAAGTTCGCCGAGCTCGGCCACCACGACCAGTGCCGGACCCACGCGGAGCAGCGGGCGATCACGCTGGCTCGCGAGGGCGACGGCTGGCGGATGCTGCAGGGATCGAAGCTGATCTACGTGCGGCTCGAGCCGGATGACTCGGTGCGGCGCGAGGAACCTCACTTCTGCGCGCGCTGCAGCCGCCTGGCCCTGTCCCTGGGCGTGGCGGAATGGATCTTCGCCCTGTCAGAGGGCCTGGTCGCCTACTCCTCGGCTGACTACGACCAGGTCTCCACCATCAGGTGGTAGCGGAGCCTTCACGGCCAGGTCACCGAGCCGGACGGGGCCAGGAACTACCACGCGCGCATTCATCCCGCGCATCCGCAACTGCCGGCCGATCCGGCCGTTGACGAAGCGCATCGCCTCGCCCCCGAAGCGCTCGACGAACTTCGCGCAGCCCGTATGCGGGGCCTCGCTGACCCGCAGCACGGCCTGGCCCACCGCCAGCAGGCTCCCCGCCGGGAGGTTGTCGACGCTGATGTCCAGGTCGAGGTAGAGCTGATCGCCGCACAGGGCCATCCGGTCGATCCCGCCCGCGACCAGTTCGGCCACCCTGGCGTTCATCACCGTGATCTGCTTGTGCGGGTCCGCCGATCCGTCCGGCGTCCTCGAGCTGCCGCGGGCGAGCCAGTTGTCGCCCGCGAGCCCCGTTTCCCCGCTCAGGACCGCCTCGGCCAGCACCTCGCGTTCGTCGGCCGCCGGCCGCCGGACGATCAGCACGAGCCTGCCGCCGTCGGGCGGCGCGTCGCGGATCCGGTCCAGCCCGGCGAACAGGCGCTCACGCGAGAGATGCTCCACGAGTTAATTCTCCTGTATTGCCCCGGCAAGACTCGGGCAGGATCATCGCATGACCATGGCCTACCTGGTCCAGCACGGCGAGAAGGAACGCCTGCCGGGTGATCCCGGGCTGACGCAGGCCGGCCGGGCGCAGGCCATCCGCGCCGGCCAGTGGCTGCGTGACCAGGGGATCCGGACGTTGTACAGCAGCCCCATGCGGCGCGCGCAGGGAAACCGCCGAAGGCATCGCGTCGGTGACCGGGCTGGCGATCCAGACCGACGCGAGGCTGCGGGAGCGCCTGAACTGGGACGGCCGCGAGTCCTACGACGCGTTCCTGGCCCTGTGGGACCGCACCACGGGCGACCGCGACTTCACGCCCGGCCCTCACGGTAGCGCTGAAGGGCCGGGACAAGATCGCGGCGTCGGCGCTGCGTTCGGCCCTGGCGGCGATCGATAATGCCTCCGCCGTTCCGACCGGGCCAGCCCCTGCCGCCAGCACCGCCAGCACCGGCAGCCCCCATTTCGCGGGCGCTGTCGCGGGCCTGGGCGCCGCCGAAGCCGAACGACGCTACCTCAGCGAAGCCGAAATCGAGGAGATCGCCCTGGCCGAGGTAGCCGAACGCCAGGCGGCGGCGCAGACCTATCAACAGGCCGGGCACCGCGATCAGGCCGAGCGCCTCCGGCAACAGGCACACGTCCTGCTGACGGCCATCGTCACGTGCACGTGAAGCTCGCTGGCGCAGCGTTGTTACCCGTGAAGCTGGCGTTAAAGCCGAACGTCGTCGACGCCCCCGCGCCCAGCGCGCCGTCGTAGAACAGGTTGCTAGCCGTCACGCTCTCACCGGACTGCCTGGATGAGGCGTTCCAAATATCGGTGAGCTTCTGGTTGCCTGGGAAGGTCCAGCCGACGCTCCAGCTGCTGAGCGCGGAGGCTCCCGCGGTCACGGTGACCTGGGCCTGGAACCCGCCCGGCCAGGTCTCGGTGATCGCATAGGAGGCTGTGCAGGCGCCGCCCCCGCCGCCAGCGGAGGCGATGGCCCACGTGAAGTTCGCCGATCCGGACGCACCGGTGCCGTCTTTCGCGGTCACGGTGGCGCTGTACGTCCCCGAGGTGGTGGGGGTGCCGGAGACCAGCCCCGTCGAGGAGCTGACGGACAGGCCGGGCGGCAGGCCGGAGGCGCTGTAGGTCAGCGTCTGGCCGGAGGCGGAGTCGGACGCGCGGACCTGAACGCTGGCGGCCGTGCCGACGGTGCCGGACTGGTTGCCTGGGCTGGTGACGGTGACCGTGTTCCCGCCGCTGCCGGTGTTCAAGGAAAACGACTTGGTGGCCAGGCCGGCGCCGCCCTGCCACAGCTCGAACCCGGCCTCGACGTCGATGAGGTAGCAGGAACTCGACAGGTACCCGCGGCTGACCGCGTCCTGGGCCAGCGGCCCGAGATCCAGGTTGCTGACCGACGTGGTGCCGGTCGTCATCGCGTAAGAGACGGTGTCCCCGAAGCTGTTGGCCCCCTCCCAGACGTTGTAGGAGTGACCCCCGACGCTGACGTTCGTGGCCACCTCCGAACCGAACGGCTGGACGCTGCCGTTGTGGTTGAGCCAGACCATCAGCTCCATGCAGTTGGGTTGCCCGGTGGTCGTGGCGGTCTGGTTGAACCAGATGTCGTACGCCACGTCGTAGGCGCCGCTGCCGGTCTGGGTGGTGCTCCAGCTGGTCGTGACCTTGCCGGTGCCCAGGTTGGAGACCTGTACCGGCGTGGCGGCCAGGCCGCCAGAGCTGCACTCGCCCCAGTGGCATCCCTGGTAGATCGACGGATATCCGCCCGGGGCCCCGTCGGTGGCGTTAGAGATCGCCGAGTTCGCCACCGTGAAGTCCGCATTGCCGTCCGTGGTAACGCATTCCGCGGCGCTCGAGTCCCACTCGTCGTTCTGGACGATGTAACTCCCGCCGCCCACCGAGGCCGTCTGCGAGTTGCACAGCGTCGTCGTCGTGGCGTGGGCAGACGTCCCGAGGACCGCGGACGCGGTCATCCCGGCCAATCCCGCCAGCACCGTGATGACGAGCAGTATGCGGGTCCGTCCGCTTCTCCTATAGGACATCGGCAGCCCCCCAGCGACTCGACTGTAACCAATCGTAATCAGAGCGTAGCCGAAACGGTAGGCCGGGGTCTGCTGCCCGCCAGCGCGTCCGGTCAGGGCAGGCTGCTGTAGGGCTTCCAGGTGTAGGAGGAGCCACCCCCGGCCGAAGACTGGCCGCGCAGCTGCGCACCGGTGCCGTGCGGGTTGACGTACAGGCCGGTGGCCACGTTCTTCAGGGCGCCATTCGACTGCCGGATGAACTGCTGCCACGGACCTGAGGTGCAGTGGACCAGGATCAGGCCGTCACGCAGCGGATCAGACGGCACGCCGCCGCCGGGATCCGACACGCACAGCCCGGACCCGATTGGCCTATCCGACCTGGGCCGCGCGCCCGGCCCAGTAGGGCGCGCGGAGCTGGCGCTTGAGGAGCTTGCCCGATCCGGTGCGCGGTAGCTCGTCGGTGAAATCCACCGACCGCGGCACCTTGTAGCTGGCCAGATGCTCGCGGGCGAACGCGGTGATCTCCTCGCGGGTCAGCGACGATCCCGGCGACCGCACGACCGTGGCGTGCACGGCCTCGCCCCACTCGTCCGACGGGATCCCGAACACCGCCACGTCGAAGATCTCGGGATGCTGCTCAAGCGCGGCCTCGATCTCGGCCGGGTAGATGTTCATCCCGCCGGAGATGATCATGTCGGACTTGCGGTCGCAAATGTACAGGTAGCCCTCGTCGTCCCAGTACGCGATGTCGCCGACCGTATGGAAGTCGCCGCGGCTGTTGGACTCGTAGCCTGCGTCGTTCTTGTAGTAGGTGTCGAACACCACCTTGGACCGCACGAAGACCTCGCCGGCATGGTCCGGACCGGTGCCGGTGACCTCCTGGCCGTCGTCGTCGAGCAGCCTGATCTCGATCAGGGGCGCGGGCTTGCCGCAGGATCCTGGCTTGCGCATCTGGTCCGCGGGCAGGAGCACCGTATCCACGCCGAGTTCGGTCGACCCGTAGACCTCGAACAGCGACTCGGGCGGGAAATCCGCCACGTACTGCTGCTTGAGCGCGTAGCTCCACGGCGCGGCGTTGGCGACCATCACGCGCATC
>JBOHCK010000405.1:0-4870 GCA_050698755.1 Streptosporangiaceae bacterium
AGGAGCCCCGCAGCGCGCCTGTCACCGGGTCACGCCGCTGGACGGCGCCGCGGCCGCCGTTGTCCGCCTCCGCGACGACCAGGACGGTCCCGGCCTCGTTCGCCGACAGGTCCGAGCTGGCCGCCCCGGGCAGGGCGATCGAGGCCGTAATCGTGCCGCCCGGGAGCGACAGGTGCAGCAGCCGGTTCCCGCCGGCCACCCACAGCCCCCCGCCCGCGACCACGAGCACCTGCGCGTCCCAGCGCGGCCAGCCTCCGGTCCCGGCCTGCCACCGCCCGGTCACCTTGAGGGTGTCCGGGTTCAGCCTCAGCAGCACCTGGGCCGCCGGGGTCGAGCCGGTCACGGTCGCCACCCAGAGCGCGCCCCTGGCCAAGACGGCCTGCTCGAACCCTATGCCGAGGTACCTGGCCGCCTTGATCCGGCCTGACACCTCATCGACCCGGGCCAGCTCGGAGCGCACCTCACTCCCAGGCCGCGACACCTGCCACGCGACGTACAGACTGGTCGCCGTAACGGCGATCTGCGGCATCAGCAACGGCCGCCCGAATACCCCGGCCGCGCGCGGCGCCGAAGACCCAGCCGCCGGATGGCTGGCGGATGCGGGCGTCGCCGGGATGCTGCCTGGTGAACTGGTGCACCCCGCGACAAGAACGCCAGTCAGCACCGCGGCGCCCAGCACGGCCAGGAAACGACGTATCACGCCCACTAAGACAGCGCACAGGTGCCCCGCGTTGGCCTTATGGCGCATTACGGCTTTCGGGCGACGCCACAGAATTCGTCGACCTCGGCGGGTTGGCCGCCCAGCTGGCTAGGGGCGGGGCGCCAGCGGGAACACGACACTACCCCGGGCTCAAGCAGGTCCAGCCCGTCGAAGAACCGGGCGATCTGCTGCGGGGTGCGCAGGTTCATCGACGGCGTGCCGACCCGGTTCCAGTGCGCCACCGCTTCTTCCATGGCTGCGCCGTGGACGGCGCTGGTGGAGTGGTTAATCGTCAGATAGCTACCCGGCGCCAGCGCCGCCGTTAGCCGCCGCACGATCGAGTACGCCTGGTCGGTGTCGGGGATATGGTGCACAATGCCCAGCAGCATGAGCCCCACGGGCCGGGTGAAGTCAAGGGTCCGCGCCGCCTGGTCAAGGATCTTGTCCGGTTCGCGCAGGTCGCCGTCGATATAGTCGCAGACACCCTCGGGGCTGCTGGTGAGCAGCGTGCGGGCGTGCAACAGCACCAGCGGATCGTTGTCGGCGTACACGATCCGCGCCTCGGGAGCCACCCGCTGGGCCACCTCGTGGGTATTGTCCGCGGTCGGCAGGCCGGTACCGATGTCCAGGAACTGGCGGATGCCCGCCTCGCCGGCCAGGTACAGGATCGCCCGGCCCAGGAAGGCCCGGTCCGCCCGGGCCTGAGTCACGATGCTCGGCAGCATCGCGGCCACCTTGTCGCCCGCCTCCCGGTCGACGGCGAAGTTGTCCTTGCCGCCCAGCCAGTAGTTCCAGATCCGGGCCGAATGCGACACCGTCGTGTCGAGCTTGGGGCCCGCCCCGGCAGCAGCCGTGTCGTCCGCCACCAGGCATCATCTCCCATGCCATCCGCAGTCTCATTCCCCCCGCCAGCATAGCGACGAAGGCCTTTTTCGCCCTACTCCGTGCTCATCCGCGTGGCTTGCTCATGGATGACGGCGAGGACCCGGGCATCGCCCCGTGGTAGCTCGCCGCCCGAGGTCAATCGGATGGGCCCGCTCGTGTAGAACGTTGCCTGACGTTCTGCAACGGCCAACCGTAGTGACCAGGATCCTTTCATGAGACAGTCGGCAACGGACGACTCGGCTGACTCGGCCTGGCGTCGCCAGCCGATCCCCGCCTCGAGTCAGGGGCGGTAATCGGTGTTCGTCCGAAGGCGCCGGCGGCCGCGCGTAGAGCCCGCTAAGGCCGCTGCCCCGGTTCACGGCCCGCCGCCCCCGGTCATTGACGGCCCACCATCTCCTGCCGGCCTGGACCGGGCTGGCCAGCATCGTCCTGGTCGTCAACAGCTTCTTCACCTACGCCGGCGTCGAAGTCAACGCCGTGCACGTCAACGAACTCCGGAACCCGGCCCGCGAGCACCCGTACGGCTACAAAGTCCCGGCCCTGGGCCTGCTGTGCGTGCTCGGCACCGTCTCGTCCGTGGCCGCGCTGGTGATCGGGTTCATCGCTCCGTCGCAGTTCGGCCACCTGAACCCGCTCACGTACGCCGTCCTGATCCTGGCCGGGATTCTCGCCGTCGGCATCCTCCCGCCGCTGCTGATGCACCGGCTCCGCAAGCCCGGGTGGAAGGCAGCGGACGACGGATCAGCCCCCCAGCAGGTCCAGTAACGCTAGCCCCGGGACCCATCCCCGGCCGGCACGCTGTCCACCGGAGCGGGGCTGGCCACCGGCGCGGCGCTGGCCGTCGGCTCCATGTTCCGCAGCTCCTCCAGCCTGCGGCGGGACGGCACCAGCAGCACCGCCGCCAGCGCGCCGGCACCGAAGAGCGCCGCGGAGACCGAGAACGCCACGCTGTAGCCGTGCACCGCGGCCGTGGCCGGGGCCAGCCGCCCGGCGTGGTGCGCGGTCAGGTAGGTGGCCGTCGCCGTGAGCGCCACCGTGCTCAGCGCCGCGGTCCCGATCGAACCGCCCACCTGCTGCATGGTGTTGACCAGCGCCGAGGCCACACCTGAGTCGCGCCGGGCGACTCCGGCGGTGGCGGTGTTGATGGCGGGGGAGAAGATCATGCCGAAGCCCAGGCCCAGGGCCACCAGGGCCGGCACGACGCTGCCCGCGTAGCTGGAGGTCACGGTGAGCTGGGTCAGGTAGGCCATCGCGCCGCCGCCGAGCAGCATGCCGGTCACGATCAGAGCCCGCGGTCCGACCCGCGGCAGCAGCAGGATGCTGGAGGTGTTCGAGGACAGCAGGATGCAGCCGATCATGGGCAGGAAGGCCAGCCCGCTGGTCACCGGGCTGTAGCCCTTGATCGTCTGCAGGTAGTACGTGAGGAACAGGAAGACGCCGAAGACCGCGATCCCGGTCAGCCCGACCGAGAGGTAGGAGCCGCCCCTGGCCCGGTTAAGGACCACCCGCAGCGGCAGCAGCGGGTGAGCGACCCGGCTCTCGGCGAACGCGAACGCGCTCAGCAGGATCACCCCGGCGGCCAGCGAGCCGATGGTCAGGGCGGCGGTCCAGCCGGCCAGTTCGGCATGCGAGAACCCGAAGACGATGGCGAACAGCCCGGCCGAGGCGAGCACGGTTCCGGCCCAGTCGATCCGCGGCCGGGCGTCCGGCCGGTTGCTCCGCATGTAGGTCAGGGCGCCAGCGATGGCGATCGCGGCGAAGACCAGGTTGACGTACAGGGTCCAGCGCCAGGAGAAGTACTGCGTGAGGACGCCGCCGAGGATGAGGCCCACGGCACCCCCGCCGCCCGCGACGGACCCGAAGACGCCGAACGCCCGGCCGCGCTCGCGCGGGTCACGGAAGGTGCTGACCAGGGTGCCCAGGGCGGCCGGGGCGAGGATGGCGCCGAATACGCCCTGCAGGGTCCGGGCGGCTACCAGCATGCCGAACGACGTGGCGGCGCCGCCGAGTGCCGAGGAGAGGGCGAATCCGGCCAGACCGGTGATGAAGACCCGCTTGCGGCTGAACATGTCGCCCAGCCGGCCGCCGAGGAGCAGCAGGCTGCCGAACGCCAGCGCGTAGGCGGTCACCACCCACTGCCGGTCACTGTTGGGGAAGTCCAGGGCGCGCTGGGCCGACGGCAGGGCGATGTTCACGACGGTGGAGTCGAGCACCACCATGAGCTGGGCGATGGCCACGATGACCAGGACCAGCCACCGGTGGTCGCTTTCCGCGGAACGCTGAGTACTGGCGACAGGTGTGACGGATGACATAACGAGCTGTACCCCCGGTGAGAAACGATGACTGGCGCTGGCCGTGATGGCGCGATGGATCCGGCGGTCATGCCGGGACCGCCGCAGGCACGTCCGGCGTGGCCGACGGCGAGATGAACCTCCGGGCCGCCTCGTCCAGGCCGTCGAGCAGGCGGAGGAAGGTCGCCCGGTCCGCCTCGCTCAGCGCGCCGAAGATCTGCGTGAGCAGCCGCTCCCGCGTAACGTTCGCCACGTCCAGGCCGGCCTCTCCCGCGTCGGTGATCGCGACCAGCTTGGCCCGGCGATCCGTGGGGTCCGGCCGGCGCTGCGCCAGGCCCAGGCGCTCCAGCCCGTCGACGAGGTCGGTAATGGAGTGCGGAGATAGCCCGAACTCCGCGGCCAGCACGTGCTGCCTGGTCGGGCCCTGCTCGTGGAGCCGCCGGAGCACCTTGGTGCGGGCCATCGACAGGCCGCATCCGTGCATCTCATCGTTGGCGGCCCGGACTATCCGGTGGTGAACGGCAAGGTACCGTTCACCAACCTGCTCAGGCGTAATCATCACTGGCCCTTCTGCCCCGCACTGACGCTGGCGCGTCTCACGCGGACGAACCTCACGTTGATACCTCTCATAATGAGGAACCTCACGATTTTATTTCCCGGCTGAAGGCGCGATACTGGCCGCATGGTTGACGACGCAGCACGGGACCGGGCCATCTACCACGCGCTGAAGGCGGCCGACGAAGTCGCCGCCGCCCTGCAGACCCACCTCATCGAGGAACACGGGGCCGACCCCGAGCGCGGCGCCCCGCAGAGTACCTCCAGCAATTCCCTCAAGCTGCTGCGGCAGGCTCGCGAGCGCCTGGGCCAGGGGCTGCGAGCCGTCCAGGCCGATCACATAGCCGAGTCCGACGAGATCTCCCTGCGCAACCACTAGGAGAGCACTCGCGGCAGCGGCTTAGGCAGCCAATTCGGCGTAGCGGCCCTGGCTGGCCAG
>JBOHCK010000406.1:0-4849 GCA_050698755.1 Streptosporangiaceae bacterium
CCGCCACCCCGGGCAGACGGGCCAGACCCGGCGCCCGGGCCGGGCCCGGGCCGCCCCCACCGGCAGCCCGGCAGCCCGGCGTCACCATCGGCCGGGAACACGGGCCGCCCGGCGGGTACGGGACCTGGCGGCTGACCACCGGGACTCCCGGAGCGCGGGACCTGATCGTGACCGTCGAGCCGATCGGCACCGACCCGTGCGACCACCGGCGCGAGGCCCCGGGCCACGACCCCGGCGTCATGCTCCGGCACCTGGCCCAGATCCGGTACGCCACCTGCACCGGCCCCGCCTGCCGGCGGCCCGCCGCCCAGGCCGACTTCGAGCACAACACCCCGTACGAGGCGGGCGGCCGGACCTGCCTGTGCAACGGCGACCCGAAATGCCGTCATGATCACCGGGTCAAGCAAGACCCCCGGTGGCAGGTCGACCAGCTACCCGACGGGACCGTCCGGTGGACCACCCCCGCGGGACGCCAGTACACCAGGGAACCCACCCGTTACCCCATCTAGCAGCAAGGATGGCCCGGGTGTACGTAGGTACACCCAGCAAGACGGCGGTCAGCCGTATATCGATCGGGGGCGACAGAAATCTAGCGTGGCCTGCAATACGGAGAGCCCGGAAACGCTAGGAGGGCACGATGATGAGCTTCCACTACGGCATCGCCCGGCGTGTGGGGATCGCGGCGGTCACTGCGGGGGTAAGCCTGCTGACGGTAGCTTGCGGGTCCGCTCCGGCCGCGGGCAACGTCGGCGGTACCACGACCCATCCGCCTGTCGGTGCAGCGGACGGCGCCGGGCAGCTAGTCGGTCCGCCGCCGGCCTCGACGGCGGACTGCAACTCCATTACGACCTGCTATACCCCGCAGCAATTCCAGGTGGCCTACGGCATCAAGCCGCTTCTGGACCGCGGGATCGACGGGCGTGGCGAGACCGTCGTGTTCCCCGAGCTGGCCGAGACCAAGCTGAACCCGCCCCTGGTCACCGACCTGCGGCAGGACATGGCCGGCTTTGACACCAGGTTCCACCTGCCAGCCGCGCACATGCGGGTGGTGAGCACGCTGGCCGGCGGGCCCGCCTCCCCGTGGCTGGCGTTCGGGGAAGAGGTGCTCGACGTCGAGATGGTGCATGCCCTGGCCCCCGGCGCGACCCTGGTGATCCTCCTGGTTCCCGCGAACTCCCTGAACAACACCCCGAACGCTGTCTCGGCCGCCGTGGCCTCGCTCCGGCTGGGCAGTTCCCTTGGCGGCATCATGTCGGTCAGCGCGGCCGGGCAGGTTGCCGGGGAGCACTGCATCAGCCGCGCTCAGGCCGACCGCGTGAACGCGGCATTGGCCGAAGCCGTCAGCCGCCACGTGACGGTCGTCGCGGCCAGCGGTGATGTGGGAGTGGTGGGAGAGGGGTGCGCGATCATCGCCCCGCTGACCGGCACCGGGACGTTCACCCCAGTCAGGGACGTCAACCTGCTCGCCGCCGACCCGCTGGTCCTGGCCGCAGGCGGCACTAGCCTGACCGCCAGCCACACGACCGGCGCGTGGATCGGCGAGACCGCCTGGGGCCTGCCCTACGGCGACCCGGGATCGGCGTTCCAGGCCTCAGGCGGCGGGTTCAGCCGCTTGTTCGCGCGCCCCGCGTACCAGGACGGCATTCCGGGTGCCGGGGCCACCCGCGGGGTGCCTGACGTGTCCGCCGACGCCAACGGCCATACCGGCATGGCCATCGTCCTTAGCAACGGCGGCCGGTCCATGGTCAGGAACAGCGGTGGCACCAGCGCCAGCGCGCCGATCTGGGCCGCGCTGATCGCCCTGGCCGACCAGTACGCCGGACGCCACCTGGGCTTCGTGAACCCGGCCATCTACCAGATCGGCCGCGGTGCCTCCTACCATCGGGCCTTTCACGACATCACGTCGGGGAACAACACCGTGGAGTTCCCGCCCAAGGCGTTCACCGGGTACCGGGCGGGTCCCGGATGGGACCCGGTCACCGGCTGGGGCAGCCCCGATGCGCAGGTGCTCGTCCCACTGCTGGCCCGCTACGCCACCGGCTGACCGCAGGCTGCAGCGCGTCCTGAAGCCATCCGCTGACCGCAGGCTTCAGGACGCTCCGCCGAAGTCGACGTCCTTGGTCTCGACCGTCCCGCCCTTGCGTCCCGGCGCCGTGTGGTAGGTCCAGTACAGGTTCGTATGCGCGATGACCGCCTCTGGCG
Organism: Streptosporangiaceae bacterium; assembly: GCA_050698755.1. Taxonomy (GTDB): domain Bacteria; phylum Actinomycetota; class Actinomycetes; order Streptosporangiales; family Streptosporangiaceae; genus Palsa-504. The sequence continues at coordinate 2,203 of JBOHCK010000406.1, forward strand.
GCGGCGCTCCCCACTTGGTCATGTCCTCAGTGGTGTGCGCGTCCTTGACCAGGGTCGCGTCGTACCCCCGGGTGATGGCGCCGTGCAGCGTGGACCGGATGCACGCGTCAGTCTGCGCGCCGACCACCACGAGCCGCCCGACTCCCAGGCCCGATAGGACGGTCTCGAGCGTGGTGTCCTCGAAGGAGTCGCCGTAGCTCTTCCCGACCACCGGTTCGGCGTCACCCGGAGTCAGCTCGGCGACGATCTGCCATTCCTCACTCCCCTCGGGCAGGTCCTCGTCGCTGTGCTGGACCCAGACCACGGGGACCTGTTCCTGCCGTGCCTTCTCGACCAGGAGGCCGACGTTCGTGACGACCTCGTTGCGCTGGTGGGCCTCATTGACGACGCCGTTCTGCACGTCGACGACGAGCAGTGCGGTGTTCGGCCGGTTCTCGAGTGTGGTCATGATTCCCCTTACTCAGCCGTGCGCCTGGTGGTGCGTGCGGTAGTGCTCGGCCAGCACGTCGTCCCCGAAATCGTCCGCGGGGTTCCGCCACACCGAGTGAATGTGGTTGCCGTTGCCCTGGGTGTTGTCGTGCTCGATGAGCAGATCAGGCCCCTGGACGCGGAAGTAGTGCCGCCGCCCGGGCTCGGTGCTGCCCGCCCAGGCGAAGGCCAGGCTATCCATTCCATTGCGTTCCAGACTATGCAAGGCCGCCCCGGCCAGCTCGTCGGGCAGCCGCCGGGCGAACGCCCCGACCATCTCGGTCAGCTCGTCGAACTGCCGCTGGCTCAGGTCGGCAGCCGCGATGCCCTTAGGGCTGGCGCGGACGTAGCTGAGCAGGTCGCACTCGTCCTCGCTGATCACGTAGTCCGGCTCGGCCCAGAACACGGTGTCAGGCCGCTCGATCTCGCCGATCTTGGGGACCAGCCCGGTGGCGATCTCCGGCGGCGGCCGGTGGTTGATGATCGCGGCCCGGCGCTGCGCCTCGTCGAGGGAGTTCACGAACCGGTAGCCGAGTTCCTCGTCGTCGGCCAGGGGCGCGAGCAATCCGTAGCGGGCGGGCGAGGAGCCCAGCATGCAGGGCGTGGGGGAGATGTACCGGCCATCGACGATGGCGAAGTTGAGCGAGACGTGATGCCCGGCGAACTGCCAGCCCCACACGTCATCGCCAGGCACGCCGAACACCTTGAAGCAGTACCGCTCGGGATTGAAGAGCCCGGCCAGGTCCGGGACGAGTACGCGCCTGACATGTTCCAAGGCGATCACCGAGACGACCTTCGCGTACCCGGGCAGGCTGGTGCCCGTCACGATGAGCTCGTGCGCGAGCCTGCGCTGGCCGTCATCGAGCACGCCGATGGGCAGACCGCTTCGGTCGGGGATCGGGTAGAACGACCAGTCGCGCCGTTCGTCGCCGAACAGGAAACACGCCAGGCTCCGCTGATCTTCGGTAAGCCCGGCCAGGAAGGCGGACGCGGCGCTGGCCATCCGCCCTGCCGTCTCCGGCACCGGCAGCCGGTCCTCATGAGTCATCGCATGGCCTGTCATGGTCGTGATTATCCCTTGCTGCGATGAGGTCGCAGGAGCGCAAGGGTGGCTTATGTCGATGTGCTGCAACGGGATTTTCCGGTCATCCTGGAAGGGTGAGCCACGAGCACGACCATCACCACGAGTCCGGTCACGGCCATCCGCACCCGCACGACCACGGGCGCCACAGCATCTGGGCGCGCATCCGGCACGCCGTCGGGCCGCGTTCCCACGCCCACGACAGCTCGGTCGACGCGGCGCTGGAGTCCTCGGCCCAGGGGATGCGGGCGCTGCGGATCTCGCTGGCCGGGCTCGCGGCGACGGCGTGCGCGCAGGCGGTCGTGGTCGCGCTTTCCGGTTCGGTAGCGCTGCTGGGCGACACCCTGCACAACTCGGCCGACGCGCTGACCGCGGTCCCGCTCGGCATCGCGTTCATGCTCGGCCGGCGACGTCCCACTCGCCGTTACACCTACGGGTATGGCCGCGCCGAGGACCTGGCCGGCGTCATCATCGTCGCGGTCATCGTGCTGTCATCGGCAGCGGCCGCGTTCGCCGCCGTCCAGCGCCTGCTGCACCCGCACCCGGTCACGCACCTGCTCGCGGTCGCCATCGCGGCCACGCTTGGCTTCGCCGGCAACGAGCTGGTGGCCGTCTACCGCATCAGGACGGGACGCCGGATCGGCTCCGCTGCGCTGGTCGCCGACGGCCTGCACGCCCGCACCGACGGTTTCACCTCGCTGGCGGTCCTCGTCGGGGCGGGCGGGGTGGCACTCGGCTGGTCCTGGGCCGACCCGGTCGTGGGCTTGCTCATCACGGTCGCCATCCTGGCCGTCGGGTGGCAGGCGGCCCGCGAGGTCGGCCGACGGCTGCTGGACAGCGTGGACCCGGCGCTGACCGAGCTGGCCGAGGCCACCCTGCGCGCCACGCCTGGGGTGCTGGGCGTCGGTCCGGTCAGGCTCCGCTGGGTCGGTCGCACGCTGCGCGCCGAGTGCGTGATCTCCGTCGACCCGGACCTTTCGGTCATCCAGGCGCACGCGGTCGCGGTCAGCGCCGAGCACGCGCTGATCCACGCGATCCCGCGGCTCGCCGCCGCCGTGGTGCACGCTGACCCGCTGGACGGCGCCGATCATCACGCCC
>JBOHCK010000407.1:0-4843 GCA_050698755.1 Streptosporangiaceae bacterium
CCGCCGTCGGGGGCACGGGCGGCCCCGGGGGCGTGAGCGGGGTCAAGGTCGTCGGCGACTTCGTGTCGAACTACGCGGCCGGGCTGCCCAGCGAGCTCGGGCTGCTGACGCTGTACGACCCGGGCACGGGCGTCCCGCTCGCGATCATGGACGCCACCCTGATCACCGCCTGCCGGACGGGAGCCATGACCGCGGTGGGGGCCCGCTACCTGGCCCGGCGCGACTCCCGGGTGCTCGGGCACGTCGGGACCCGCGGCACGGCGTTCTGGAACGTCGTCCTCCTGGACGGGCTGTTCAGCCTGGATGAGATCCGGGTGACCAGCCGCAGGCCCGAGTCGCGGGTGGCCTTCGCACGGCAGCTGGCCGAGGTCACCGCGACGCGCATCCGGGTCGTGGCCACCGCCGAGGAGGCCTTCGACGGGGCCGACATCCTGGTCGAGGCGTCACGGCTGACGGTCCCCGAGCCGCTGCTGCGCGCCGCCTGGGTCAAACCCGGCGCCTTCGTCGTCCCGTACGGCACGGTCAGCGCCGTCGAACTCGGCCTGCTCGACATCATCGACAAGGTGGTCGTGGACGACTGGCGGGAGGCGCAGTCGGGCCGGTTCGGCGCGCTGCGGGCCCACGTGGACACCGGCCGGCTGACCGCGGCCTCGCTGTACGCGGAACTCGGCCAGATCGTCACCGGGCGGGTTCCCGGCCGGGAATCCAGCCAGGAGCGGATCCTGCTGTGGCACCGCGGGCTCGCCATCCTCGACATCGCCGTCGGCCTGGCCATCCTGCGCCGCGCGGAAGAGCAGGACGCGGGCACGATGCTCAGGTACCGCTAGCCATGCTCATTATCACCGAGGGCGGCGACGCGGACCCTGGTCTCGGGCTCATCAGGGCCGTCGCCGCCGGCCAGGGCGTCAGTATCGGTCCCGTACTGCTCAAGGCGGTGCAGGACCGCTGCGAGCAGGCCCGGCGGGCGCTGCGCGACGGACGGCTCGTGTACGGCGTGAACACGGGCCTGGGGGCCCTGGCCTCGGTCCGCCTGACCGAGCAGGAGCAGCTCTCCCATCAGCGCAACGTGCTGCTGGCCCGGGCCACGGGAGGCCCGCCGTGGCTGGACGAGCCTGAGGTGCGGGCGGTGCTGGTCGCCAGGCTGCTGACGTTCCTGTCCGGCGACGCCGGCGTGTCGGGCGGGCTCTGCGAGCGGCTCGCGGACTTCCTCAATCATGGGATCGTCCCGGCCGTGCCGCGCACCGGCATGGGCGCCGCGGGCGAGATCATGCAGCTCGCGCACGCGTTCGGGCCGGTGGCCGGGATCGGGCAGGTCATCGGGCCCGGTGGTGCCCTGCTGACGGCGGCGCAGGCGCTGCGGGCTCGCGGGCTTGACGAGTTCAGCCTCGGCCCCAAGGAGGGCATCGCCCTCATCGAGGGCGTGCCGGGGACCACCGGCTTGTGCGCGCTCCGCCTCGGCGAGGCCGCGGCGCTGGCCTCGCTCATGGAGGCGTCCGCGGCGCTGTCGATCGTCGTGGCCCGGGCCGCGCGCGACCCCTACGACGCGGCGTGCGGGCGCGGCGATGACCTGCTGGCCGGGGTGCTAGCGCGGCTGCGCGCCTTGGCAGGCGACGAGGCGGAGCCGCGCTCGCTGCAGGCCCCGCTATCGTTCCGGGTGGCCGGGCCCGTCCTCACCCAGGTGCTGCGGGCCGCCGCTTTGCTCGAGGCGGCCGTACACCGCGCCCTGGCCGGGGTCACCGACTCCCCCGCCTACCTGGACGGGCGGTTCATCGGGACCGCGGGGTTCCACGGAGTCGACCTGGCCGCGCACTGCGACCAGCTCACCGCGGCGTTCTGCCACGCGGCAGAGGTGGCGGCGGCCCGCCTCCACCGGCTGCTGGACCCACGGGTCACCGGGCTGCCCGCGCAGCTGGCCCGCCACCCGGGCCCCGAGGCCGGGATGTCGCCGGTGCACAAGCGCGCCGCCGGGGAGGTGCACGCCATGCGGCGCCTGGCGGTGGCCACCTCGGTCGGGCTGATCGAGACGTCGGGCGGCCAGGAGGACGCGCAGTCGTTCGCCTGAGAGGCCGTGAACAAGCTCCGCCTCGCCCTGCACCACGCTCGCGCGGTCACCGCGTGCGAGCTGCTGGCCGGGTACCAGGCCACGGCGCTGGCCGCGCTATCCGGGCGCCAGCCTCGGCCGGGATGCGCGGCGCTGCTGGACTGGCTGGCCGGGATCATTCCCCCGATCGAGGGCGACCGACCGTTCGGCGAGGACCTCGAGCGCCTCATTCGGGCCCCCTGGCCCTGGGCCTGACGTGTCGTTGTGGAGGGAAGCCGGGTCGGCCATCCAAGGCCGTCCGGCAGTGAACTGCTCAGTCGTGAGCTGATGGCTGATTAGGCTGCTCCAGGTACACCAGACGATCGTCAAGGCGATTAGCGTCGACGGCCGTAACGGCGGCGACGATAGCGCCGTAGCCGGCGGGCCTGCGAGAGAACCGCGACGAGAGCGCAATCAAGACCCCGCAGTGATGGCCACCGCCGACGACATGCTCGCCGCTGATCCGGGCGAAGTCGCTGACGTTCTCGGTTAGTATCGCGTACCCCGCGTCAGCCGCGACGCTGAACACATCGATGTCCGGCCGCCCGGCAAGTCCGAGTTCGACTGCGGTAACGGCGTCGATGCCCTTTTTCCGCAGAGCCGTAGCCAGCGCGGCCGGATACATCTCATCCAGTAGAAGCTTCACCCAGCGTCCGCGGCCGCTGTCTCGTGACGGTGCAGCGCGATACGCGCCTCGACCTCCTCGGGATACGCATCCCGGTAACGTAGAGCCGCGTCGATCAGCGCGCGGGCAAGGTTCTGCTCTGCCGCTAGCACCGCGGCAGGATCTTCCTCCCCTGGGAGATCTTCCATCCACATCGCGATCTCCCACACGTCCGGCCCACCGACCACTGCGGCTCGCCGACCAGTCGGCCCATCCCGGAACGTGATCAGCGGGTGCTCATCGCGCCGCGTTCCTTCCTCCGCGTACCGGCGCAACCTGTCCGAGAGGCTCTCCCCTGCGGCTCGTGCCCGGAGTCGCAGCCGTTCGGCCAGAGTGTCGTCGAGGCGCACGGACACGTTTACAGACATACATTCATTGTAGCACATTGTCAACATTGCCCAACTGCCGGGACGCGTCCTGCGGGGCCTGAAGGCCGCACGGCGAGGCGAGCACGCAGACGACGCGCGGCCAGCGACCGTCCTGCTCGACGAGGACGAGGTCGGCGACGCAGCCGGGCTCCAGGCGGCCGTGGTCGCTCAGCCCGACCGCCGCGGCCGGGCCTGACGTGACCAGGGCCACCGCGGTGGTGAACCCGACGACATCGCGGCGGGCCAGGTCGAACGCCGCGGCGAGCAGGGTCGAGGGCGCGTAGTCCGACGCCAGCCCGGTGCAGTAGCCGAGCGCGATGAGCTCCTCCGCCGAGGCGTTGCCCGAGTGCGAGCCGCCGAGCAGGACGTTCGGCGCGCCGAGGACGACCGGCATCTGGTGCTCGCGGGCGGCGCGCGCGGCCTCGACGGTGACGGGGAACTCGGCCACGGCGGCGCCCCAGCGGCGCGCCTGCTCGACCTCGCCGGCGTCCACGCAGTCGTGCGCCAGCACCCGGGCCGACCCGGCGGCCGCCAGGTCGCGGACTCGCGCCAGGTTGGCCTCCCGGACCGGCAGCAGCGCCTCGGCCTCGGCCATCCGGCGGGCGATCTCGGCGTCGACGTCCCCGACCCGGGCCCGCTCCTCCTCCGAGAAGGCCGCCTTGTACTGGTCGACGTTGCGGTACTGCCCCTGGCCGGGCGTGTGGTCCTCGAAGGAGACCAGCGGTACGTCGCCCTCCGGCTGCCCGCCGGGCAGGCACTCGATGGCCCGGTCCACCGAGTCGGTGGTGCGCAGCGGAATCCGGAACAGCACGCGGTGGTCGATGCGCGCGCCCGCAGCCCGCCGGGCGGCGACCACGTCGACGAGCCTGGTGGCCATTTCCGGCGAGCGCATCCGGTCGCCCTCGCCGAAGAAGTTCACCCCGTGACAGGCGGTGGTGATCCCGGCCCCCAGGAAGCGGGCCTCGAGCGAGCGCAGCGCGAACTCCAGGTCGAAGCTGACCGTCGGCCGCGGCGATACCTCGCGCTCGAGGGCATCGCAGTGCGAGTCGACCAGGCCCGGCAGGCAGAACGCCCCGCGGCCGTCGACCGCACCGGCGTAGGACCGGTTCTCCTCGACGCTCAAGATCCGGCCGTCCTCGCTGGCCACGGTCGCCGCCTCCAGGATGCGGCCGCAGGCCACGGCCCGGACGTTGCCGAGCAGCTGCACGACCATCGCCGTCCTCTTTCCTGCTAGGGACCGAGTCTGGTGTCACTCAAGACCTGGCCGGGCGTTCCCTCGGCCACCACGTGCCCGTCGCGCAGCACGACGACCCGGTCGGCCAGCGCCCGGACGGCCTCGAGGTCGTGGAATACGCTCAGCACGCTGACCCCGGCCCGGCCCAGCTCGCGGATGATTCCGAACACCGTATCCCGGTGGCCGGAGTCGAGGGCGGCCACGGGTTCGTCCAGCAGCAGGAGCCGCGGCGCATGAAGCGTGCCCGCGGCCAGGTTCACCCGCTGCTGCTCGCCGCCCGACAGGACGACGGGCTGCGTGCCCCACAGCTCCTCGGCCAGGCCCACCCGGCGCAGGGCGGCCGCGGCGGCCGCGGTGGCCGCGGCCGGCTTGAGGCCGTGCCTGATGGCCGCGCGCCCGACCACCTCCAGGACCGTGCGCCGGCCGTCGGGCCGCAGGAACTGGCTGACGTAGGCCAGGTCGTCCCGGCGCACGTCGATGATGGCCCGGTCGTCCGC
>JBOHCK010000408.1:0-4838 GCA_050698755.1 Streptosporangiaceae bacterium
GGGCGATGAACCCGTAGCCCTTGTCCGCGTTGAACCATTTCACTGTTCCCTGAGCCACTGTGCTCTCCTGCCGAGGCGATCATCAGGATCCACGGGGGTGCATCCCGGGCTATGGCGACCGCCTGTCCTTCCGAGGCCTGACCTGGGAATCGACGGTGCCCGCGGTCAGAATTCCGCAGGCGCTGTGACACGGACACGAAAATTCGAGCGCGACCAGCTCCATTTAACACCATGCTCTGGCCGGATGCTCCGCCCGGCCGCAGCTGACCTGCGGGGAAGCGTAGCGGATTGTCAGACCCGCGCGTGATGATGGTGGCACGCCCGCCGGCCGGGCGAGCCTGAGGAAGGGAGCGGAGCCGTGACCGAGGATTCCAGCCGCGTCGCGTTGCTGCAGGAGGCGCGCTCCCATCTCCGTCAGGTGGACCCGGTGCTGGCGCGGCTCATCGCCGAACGGCCGGACTTCGACCCCCGGGCGTGGATGGCGCAACTGCCGCCGATGGATCTGTACGGCGCGCTGCTGTTCCAGGTGGCGGGCCAGCAGTTGTCCGTCGCGGCGACCCGCCGGATCCTGGGCCGCGTCGAGGCCATGTTCGGTGGTCGTCTCCCCTCGGCCGCCGAGCTACTGGCCGTAGACCCCGCCCGCCTGCGTGAGGCCGGGTTCTCGTGGCGGAAGGTGGGCACCCTCCGCGACCTCGCCGAGCGGCTGACCGACGGCCGGCTGGACGCGGACGTCTTGAGCAGCCTGTCAGACGACGAGCTCCTGACGGAGCTCACCGCGATCCCGGGGATAGGTCCCTGGACGGTGCAGGGCGCCCTGCTGATCGCGCTCCAGCGGGAAGACGTCGTGCTGCCTGGAGACCTGGCGCTCCGTAAGGCAATCCAGGTCGTCTATCAGCTCGGGCACCTACCCCGCCAGCAGGAGGTCCTGGCCATCGCCGAGAAGTGGCGGCCCTACCGCAGCCTGGCGACCAGCTACCTTTTTTCGGCGGCCCTGGAGCGGGTCGACGAAAAAGTGCCCTGAGACTCGATCCCCAAGGAGGCCACGATGTGTTTCGTCCATTCCGGCAGCGGCGTCGGGCTGATCCAGGAGGCCTCGGTCGGCGCGGTGACGGCGGCCGCGTTCTCGAGCGTGGCCGCCGGGGCCGTCGGCGGCCTGGACGTCGCCGGCTCCGGTGCGCCTGAGGTGGTGGCCGGGCCCGGCGGGGTGCGGGTCCTCGACGGATTCGGCCGGGTGCTGCATAACCGCTGGAATCGCGACCTGCCGCCGGCGGCCTCGGTGCGCCCGGGGGAGGCCATCCAGTTGCTCTGCCGCGACGCCCTGGACATCGGCGAGGCGGCCAGGACGCTGACGCCGGAGGGCAGCCTGACCCTGGACCTGGGCGGGGTCCACCCGCTGACCGGTCCTGTTCACGTGGAGGGGGCCGAGCCAGGCGACATCCTGGAGGTTGAGGTCCTGGACGTCGCCCCGCTGGTGGATTTCGGCTACGTGGTCATCGGCCCGACGCTGGGCCTGTTCGGGGCGCTCCGGCCGGACGTGCTGTCCCCGTTCGCCCAGTTCACCGAGGCCTCCCAGATCAGTGACCCCAGCCCAGGCCGGGTGCCCGGCGCGATTCCCGAGGATCAGCCCTACAACAGCGGCGCCCCGTTCGTCCAGCTGTTCACCTTCGAGCGGGGTCAGCGCAGCGGTTTCGCCGCGTTTACCGGCGCGGACACCGGCCGTCAGGCCCGGATCCCGATCTCCCCCTTCATGGGCATCTACGGGGTCGCACCGCTGCGCAAGGGGATGTACCGCACCTTTCCCCCCAACGTGGGCGGTGGTAACGGCGGCAACGCCGACGTCCGGCAGTTCGTGAAGGGGTCGCGGATCCAGTTCCCGGTGTACGTCGAGGGGGCGAAGTTCTCCGCCGGGGACGGGCACATGGCGCAGGGCGACGGCGAGGTGTGCGTGACCGCCATCGAGACGCTGATGGCCGTGACCGTGCGCTTCGAGTTGATCAAGAACACCGTCATCGCCTCGCCCCGGGCGATCGTCCCGGCCGCGGATCCGAGCCAGCTGGCGATGCCCGCCGAGATGCTCAGCCACGGGTACTACCACACCACCGGCGCGGGCCCGGACCTGATGGAAGACGCGAAGAACGCGGTCAGGGACATGGTCGACTGGCTGGTCAGCGACCAGCAGCTGAGCCTGCACGAGGCCTACGCCATCTGCAGCGTGGCCGGTGACCTGAAGATCAGCGAGACGGTAGACCTCCCGAACTGGGTCGTCTCGATGACCGTGCCGCGCGGGATATTCAGCTGAGCGTGCGGACCACCCGGTGCGGGCGATGAGTCTGGCTGACCTGGCACGTCTTACCGGTAAGACCGCGAAGCCACCGAAGGGGATCGAGATGACCGAGCCGAAGACGCACACCCTGGACGTGCCGGGCGCCGTCCTGCACTACGACGTCCGGAACGGTGACTCGGCGACCGAGCCGGTCCTGCTCCTGATCGGGTCGCCGATGGACGCGTCCGGGTTCACCGCGCTGGCCGGGCATTTCACTGACCGTACGGTCGTGACCTACGATCCCCGCGGGTCGGTGCGCAGCAAGCGCACCGACGGCGCGCTCGAGACCACGCCCGACGAGCATGCGGACGACCTGCACCGGCTGATCGCCGCGCTGGGCCCTGAGCCGGTGGACATCTTCGCCAGCAGCGGCGGCGCGGTCAACGCGCTGGCCCTGGTGGCCAAGCACCCCGAGCAGGTCCGCACGCTCGTCGCGCACGAGCCGCCCGCGGCCCAGGAGCTACCGGACCGCGAGTCCGTGCTGGCGGCGTGCGCGGGCATCCACCAGACCTACCAGAGCCATGGCTTCGGCCCGGCGATGGCGCAATTCATCGCGATGGTCAGCGTGGCGGGCCCGATCCCGGCCGGGTTCGCCGACCGGCCCGCTCCGGACCCCGCCAATTTCGGGCTGCCGGCCGAGGACGACGGCTTCCGGGACCACCCGCTCGTCGGGCAGAACATGATTTCGTGCCCCAGTTACCGGCACGATTTCGACGCGCTCCGCTCGGCCAAGACCCGGGTCGTGGTCGGCGTCGGAGCCGACTCCGGCCAGGCGATGCCCGGCCGCGCGGCCGTGGCCGTGGCCGGACGGCTCGGCACCGCGCCCGTCACCTTCCCTGGAGGCCACGGCGGATTCACCGCCGGCGGGTTTGACCCCACGGCCAACCCGGAGGCCTTCGCCGCGACCTTGCGCGAGGTTCTGTCTAGCTGAGGGCCTGGGAGAGACCCGGTCAAGGGCTCGCGCTAAGCGCAGCCGGCGCTCACGAGTTCGTCGAGCATGCGGTCGAGCGCCCCGATTCCGACCGACAGATGCCCCTCGCCCTGTTCCAGGTGGACCGAGGCGCCGGGAAGCTGGGCGGCGAGCCACTGGCCGTGGGCAAATGGCACCATGAGGTCGGCGCTGCCCTGCCAGATCATCGTCGGCACCGTGATTTCCTCCAAGCCGAACCCCCAGCCTGTGGTGAAGGCCAGGTCGTCGTCGAGCCAGCCGTCCACGCTCACGCGGACCGCCTCGCGGAAGCTGGCGGCCATGTCGTCGCCGAATTCTCCGGTCAAGACGGCGCGGTCGACTTCGGGCAGCAACGTCTCGAGCGAGGCGACGATCTGGTCGGCGGTTATCTCCTTGAGGGGTTCGCCGGCCTGGAGGAGGTAGGGGCGCAGTTCTGCTTCGCCGCGCAGCGCGGTAGAGAACTCGTCGACGTTCTCCTCGCCCATGTCGGCCATCCAGTCCAGGCCCGCCGCCGGGTACGGGGCGACGCCGGCGATCACCAGGACGGCCGCGGCCGCGCCGAGCCGGGCTCCGCAGGCCAGGGCGTGGGGGCCACCGCCGGACCAGCCGGCGATCAGGCAGCGCTCGGCGCCGATCGCGGCCAGGACGGCGGCGGTGTCGGCTGCCACGTCCGCCACGGTGCGGCCCGGTTGGCGGGTTGAGCCCCCATATCCGGGCCGGGACGTGGTGACCAGGCGGAGCCCGCGTGCGTGCGCGGCCCGTTCCATCGCCCGGATCGGGGTGGCGGCACCTGGCGTCCCGTGGTGGAACACGAGCGGCAACCCGTCGGCGGGCCCGCTGACCCGTACGTCAATGCGTCGGCCATCCGGCAACTGGACATGGTCAAGAGCGCTCATGGCACCATCGTGGCACCCCGGCGTCATCGTCGGGGACGGCTGTGGCGCGTTAGCCGGGAATCGTCCAGGCGCCTTGCGGAGTGATACGCAAGGCGACGCCGTATTCGTCGTCGTACCACTGCGCGCTCCGGCCCATCCGCGAGATGGCGGCGGCGTACTTGTCCAGCAGCCCGGGGAACTGCGACGGGGGAGGCGCGCCGGGGATCAGTTCCGCGCGGCCGCTGATCACTACGATGTCACCGCCGTCGGCGTTCGAGTTGAAATTCACCGCGACCTGATCGTTGGCCTGGATGTGCCGGAGTTTGGCGCCATGGTTCAGGCTGTAGATGATGATCGCCGCGCCGTCCCAGACGAACCAGACCGGCCGGGGGGCCGGCCGCCCGGCCGGGGTGACGGTGGTCAGCCAGGCGATCAGGTCGCCGGTCAGGTGCCGCTCGATCCGCTCCGTGAGCTCGAATGCCATGTCGCCTATCATTCTCGTCCGGGCGGCGGTGGGGTAGGTTCCGAGAAATGGAGGGAACGCCCTTTTTCTCGCTGCTCACTAACCTGCGTTCCGCAGTTCCGGTTGGGTCTCGTGACACGTTAAGTGGCGTATCTGCATGTCAGCGCGGCCGGGACTGGTGACAGCGACTGTGCATCATAGTGACACGATTTGCGTTTTCATGCCATT
>JBOHCK010000409.1:0-4791 GCA_050698755.1 Streptosporangiaceae bacterium
TTCGGCGTCGGTGAGCCCGGCCGCGGCCAGGATCTTTAGCACGATGTCATTCTTGGCCGCCACGTACTCGTCGATGTTGTCCAGGCGGGCCCCGGCCTGCTTCTTCACGGCGGCGTATTCGTCTCGCCACCCCTGATCGGCACGGAGCACGTCGCGTACGGCCAGGTGGTTACGCAGCGACAGGCACCCGTCCACGATCACGTAGGTATTGGTCCGCAGAAGCCGCTCGGGGGTCCGGAAGGCCCAGCGCTTCGGGATGCCCAGATCCCCTAGCGGAGTGAACCCCAGCGAGGTCAGGACGCCGCTTGCCGCCGCTACGTCGGCGCCTTGAACCACGATGTCAACGTCGATGACCGGCTTGGCCGCCAGTCCGGGCACGGAAGTACTTCCGACGTGCTCGATCGCCACGACCGGGATCCCAGCCGCAGCCATTGCCGCGGCGTACTCGGCTCGCAAGTGCTCGAAGCGCTCGGGCCAGGCGGGGTCGTAGTCGACCACGGTGATCACCGGCCCACTGTACGGCCGCGCCCGTGTCCCAAGCTGACAGGAACCCTGTAAGCCGCGCGACTGACCTGGTTCGCGCGCGACGGCAGGCTACAGGTAGCTGCTGATCCAGCAGGCGCTAGACGAGGTGGAGCTACCGATGACGATCTCCTCAGTGGGCGGGTTCAGCCCGCAGGTGACCCGGGAACGATCCGTAGCTGACCTGCTCGGGTGGGCCAGGGCGTTGTTCGAGCCGGCGGCCAGGCGCTGGGTCGACAGCCTGGGTCCGAAGTCCCGGCAGGTGGCCGGGTACCAGCTCGGCTGGTGGGACGCCTCGGGTACGGCGGCGAACACCGACGGCCAGGCGCTGCGCCCTGCGCTGGCCCTGCTCTGCGCGAGGGCCGTCGGCGGTACGGCCGAGGACGCCGTTCCCGCCGCGGTCGGTGCCGAGTTCGTGCACGCCTTCTCGCTGATGCACGACGACGTGATGGACCGGGACCCGATGCATCGCGGCCATGCCGCCCACAAGGCGGCCTGGACCGTGTTCGGCACCCCCGCCACGCTCGCCGCGGCTGACGAGCTCATGTCGCTGGCCTTCGAGGGATTCTTCCGGCACGGCGAGAACGTGGACACGGCGTGCGCCGCGGCGGCGGCCCTGGGTCAGGCGGTCGCCCGCATGGCCAGGGGCCAGGCCCTTGACCACGCCCTTGAGCACACATACGCGGTGACGATCGAGCAGTGCCTGTGGATGGAGGCGGACAAGACCGCATCACTGCTGGCCGCCGCCACCCGGCTCGGCGCGCTGTACGGCAGCGCCACCACCGAGGCCGCCGACCGGCTCACCACCTTCGGCGAGCATCTGGGCCGGGCCTCCGCCCTGGCCGAACAGGGCGCAGACATGGGCTGGGCCCGGCAGTGCGTGAGCTGGCACCTCAGGTCGGCGCTGGCCCAGCTGCGCAAGCAGTCGGAGCACACCGCTGACCACGCCGCCGACCACGCCGCCCGCACCGCGTTGGCCGAGCTCGCCGTGCTGGCCAGGTTCGTCGTCAGCCGCGCTTTGCGCGGACCTGACGCTTGATCCTGGCCAGCATCGCGGCCATCCCGCGCAGCCGCAGCGGGCTCACCAGGTCAGCGAGTCCGAGCTGGCTGGAGAACTCGGCCGGGGTGGCCAGGACCTCGTCGGCGTCGAGCCCGTCCAGCCCCGCGTGCAGGATGCTGGCAAAGCCCCGCGTGGTCGGCGCCTCAGCAGGCGCCTGGAAGAACAGGCGAACGGTCTCGTCCGGCCCGACCTCGACGGCGAGGAACAGCGGCGACTGGCATTCCGGCACGGGCTCCAGGAGGCCCGGATCCTCGGCGTACCGGTCGGGCAGGGCGGGCAGCTCCTGGGAGAACTCCAGCAGCAACTGGAGCCGGTCCCGGCCCGACACGGCGTTGAAGTCGTCGACGATCTCCTGCAGGCGGGGATTGAGAGTCCCACTGGTCACGGGCTGTCCCCGCGGGTGATGGGCACCCGGACGCTGTTCCCCCACTCCGTCCACGACCCGTCGTAGTTGCGCACGTGCGGGTAGCCGAGCAGGTGATGGAGCACGAACCAGGTGTGGCTGGACCGCTCGCCGATGCGGCAGTAGACCACGATGTCGTCGTCCGGACCCAGCCCGGCCCCGTGGCGGTAGATGGCCTCGAGTTCGGCGCGGGTGCGGAACGTGGCGTCCTCGGCGGCCGCCCGCGCCCACGGGATGCTCTTGGCTCCGGGGATATGCCCGCCGCGCAGCGCGCCCTCCTGCGGGTAGTCGGGCATGTGCAGCAGCTCACCGGTGTACTCCCCGGGTGAGCGGACGTCGACCAGCGGCTGGCCCAGGTGGGCCACGACCTGATCCTGGAACGCGCGGATCTGCTTGTCGTCGCGCTCGATGACCGGGTAATCCGCGTGCGGACGCGAAGGGACGTCGGTGCTGAGCGGGCGTCCCTCGGCGATCCACTTGGCCCGGCCGCCGTCCATGAGGCGCACGTCGGGATGCCCGAACAGGGAGCAGACCCACAGCGCGTACGCCGCCCACCAGTTGTTCTTGTCGCCGTAAAGGACCAGCGTGGTCTCCCTGGTGATCCCCTTCTCCGACATCAGCCGGGCGAAGCCGGCCCCGTCGACGTAGTCGCGGGTGACCGGATCGTTGAGCTCGGTGTGCCAGTCGAGCTTCACCGCGCCGGGGACATGGCCGGTCTCGTACAGCAGCACGTCCTCGTCGGACTCGGCCACGACCAGGCCGGGGTCGTCAAGGTGTTCCGCCACCCACTCGGTCGACACGATCATCTCCGGGTGGGCGTACTCCTGGAACTTAGCCGCGGAATCGTAGGGCAACGCCACGGTCCGCCTCCCATCGCTTGTGATTACGTCCGACTACAAAGCCACAACCCCGTAAATCTAACGCGGGAGGAAATGGAGTGCAGGGCCGGGATGACGAGCGGGACGCGGGCGACGGTGAGTTCCAGCTGGCGATCAACCCGGCGCACCCCGATGCGCCGATGTCCGAAGTCGACCTGAGGCTCCTGCTGGAGCGTGCGGGGGACGCGACGGGTGCGGAGGTGGCGTACCGGCCAGGCGCGGGCTACGGGGACCTCGATGCGGTGGTACTCCTGGAGCGGCTAACCCAGAGATCGGGCGGCAGCTAACCCGGAGAGCAGCCCGGCCCGGCCGGCTCGGTCAGAGCGGGTGCGCAGGCTGTCGAGCAGCTCATCGAGCATCTGCTGCTGGCGAGCCGGGGCGACCCGGTCCGGGTAGAGCACGCGCTCGGCGCTGAGCCCGTCGATGAGGACGAGCAGCTGGTGGGCGGCCAGCGCGAGGTCCACGCCGTCGCGCAGCTCGCCGCGGGCGTCCGCCTCGGCGAGGTGGATGCGCAGCCGCTCGGCGAAACGATCAAACTCCGCGTGCTGCAGCCTGCGCAGCCCCGGGTTGCCCAGCGCCCGGCCCCAGAAGCTGATCTCGATCTGGGCCTCGAGATCACGCTGCTCGTCCAGCGGCAGCGCCTCGAGCATGATCACGCGGAGCGCGTCGAGCCCGGACAGGCCGGCCGCCCTGGCTTCCATCCGCGCCACCACCCGGCGGTGGGACATCACGAGCGCCGAGCCGAGGATGTCGGCCTTGTCGTCGAAGTAGTGCGCCAGGATGCCGCGCGAGCAGTTGGCCTCGCGGGCAATAGCCCTGATGGTGGCTCCGGCGATGCCGTCCCGCGCGATCACCCGCCAGGTGGCGGACAGGATCTCGTCCCGCCGCGCGTCCCAGTCGACGATCTTCGGCATGAGCCTCCCGCGCTGCCAGGATCCGCACAGACGGCTCCGGCCGCACCACGCTAGTTTTTTGTCGGACGTCCGTCTAACATCCGAGCTAAGTGTATGCCACGGACTCCGACGAGCTTCAGGCGGCTCGCGCCCAGCTGGTCACCTACAGTGCACGCCTGCTTGACGACGGGCTGGCCGTCGGCAGCGCAGGCAATATGAGCGTGCGCGTGGGTGACGTGGTGGCGATCACCCCGTCGGGGATCGGCTACGCGGACATGCAGCCCGCCGACGTCTGCCTCGTCACGCCGGCCGGCACCGAGCTCACGGACCAGGCCGGCCGCGGCAACCAGGAGACGCCGTCCACCGAGACGCCGATGCACCTGGCGATATACGCGGCGACCGGCGCGCAGGCCGTCGTGCACACGCACTCGCCCGAAGTGATCGCCCTGTCCGCGTCGCGCGACGAGCTGCCCGCCATCCACTACCAGATCACCGGGCTGGGCGGCCCGGTCCGCGTCGCGCCCTACGTCCGCTTCGGGTCGGCGGGCCTGGCCGCGGCGGCCGTCGAGGCGCTGGACGGCCGCAGCGCAGTCATCCTGCGCAACCACGGCGCCGTCACCTACGGCCGTGACCTCGCGCAGGCCTACGACCGGGCCCTGCTGCTGGAATGGCTGGCCCGCACCTACCGGCTCGCGCTGTCTTACGGGGAACCCGCGATCTTGTCGGCCGAAGCGCTGGACGAGGTCGCCGCGGAGGCCAAACGCCGCCGCTACGGCGAGCGGCGGCGCCAGCCATGAGCGAGCCAAAGGGGCGCGGCCAGCCATGAGCGAGCCAAAGGGGCGCGGCCCCGCCTGGACCGAGGAGCGACGAAGGAGCGACGAGGGAAGGCGGGGCCCTAAAAGCGCCCCGGAGGCGAGCGAATGGCCGATAGGAACAGTGACCGTGCTCGGCGCGCATATCCTGGACGTGCTCGGCCGGCCGGTGGAGGCGATACCGCCCGGCCAGGGCAGCGCCCGGCTGCAGGAAATCCGGGCC
>JBOHCK010000410.1:0-4776 GCA_050698755.1 Streptosporangiaceae bacterium
CTTCGATGGCTTTGCGTTTGGCTTCGGCGTCGGCTCGGGCGTAGATCTCGGTGGTGGACACGTCGGCGTGGCCGAGCAGGTCGCGGATGTAGATCAGGTTGACTCCGGCCTGGAGCAGGTGCATCGCCCGGGTCCTTCTGATGACGTGCGGGGTGACGTTCACGCTGGCTGCGTAGCCCGGGTCGCGCCGGCGCAGGGACTGGACGTGCCTGGCGAGGATCTTGGTGACGCCCCAGCGGGTTAGCCGGGTGTGCTGGGGCCCGTTGAACAGCGGGTCGGCGTCTTTGCCGACGCCGGGGTGTGGCGGGCGGCGGCTGAGGTAGTCCTGGATCAGGCGGGCTGTGGGGTCCATCAGCGGGATTCGCCTGGTTTTGGAGCCTTTGCCGTGCAGCGTTACTACCGTCGGGCGGGTGGTGCGGATGTCGCCGGTGTTCAGGTCGCAGATCTCCTGGACGCGGGCGGCGGTGTCGTAGAGCGTGGACAGTAAGGACATGTCGCGCAGCCCGCGCCGGGTGGCCGGGTCTGGTTCGGCCAGGAGGGCTTTGACTTCGTCGCCGGACAGGTGCCCCATGTCGCCGGCGGTGGTTTTCTTCTGCTTGATGGCGATGATCTCGGTGGCCTGGTGCAGGAACTCTGGCCGCTCGATGGCGGTGTAGCGGGCGAACGACTTGATGGCGGCCAGGCGCTGGTTCCGGGTTGACGCTGCGTTGCCGCGCTTAGCTTGCAGCCAGTCCAGGAACGCCAGCACCCGTGCCCGGTCGATGTCGGCCAGGCGCAGCTTTTCTGGCGGGGTTGCCTGCTCGTCGCGGAACCAGGTGAGCAGCAGCCTGATCGCGTCGCGGTAGGACGCGATGGTTTGCGGGGACAGGTCCCTTTCGGCGGCCAGGTGGCTGGTGAGGAACCTCGACAGCCACCGGCCGGCCAGGTCCCCGCCGGCTGGGCCGGGCCGGCTCACTGCCGGGTTCCTTGCGGGTCGGCCGGGCCGGGAATGACATAGCCGAACCTGGCGGTGACCATGGCGGCGACCTCGGGGTGCGCGTCGGCGGTCAGCTGCAGGTAGTACTGGGTTCCGCGCAGGTCGGCGTGGCCCATGTAGGCCGACAGGTAGGGCAGCATGACCACCAGGTCCGCGCCGCCTGCGGCCCAGCGGCGAAGGTTCGCCACGGCGAAGCCGTGCCGCAGCGAGTGGATGTGCGGGCCGCCGGGGAAATGGGGGATGCCGGCGTCGGCGAGGTAACGCCGGAGCCTGTTGTAGATCGTGGACTTGTCCGCCGGCCTGGCAGGGTTGCCGGTGTGGAACAGCTTGTCGCCGGGTTCGGGGCAGGGGTGGGCGGCAGCGATGTAGGTTTCCACGGTGGCGGCCAGGCGCCTGGTGACGGGCAGGAGGCGGTTCTCGTGGTTTTTGCCGTCACGTATCTCGATGGTCGCGCGGGCGGGGTCGAAGTCGCGCAGTTCCAGGCCGAGTGCTTCGGACAGCCGCAGCCCGGTGCCGTAGAACACCCGGAACAGCACCGGGTCGACCAATGCCCGGTTGGAGTTTTCTGACAGCAGCTGGGTGTCGATGACGCGGAACAGGCGGCGGATCTCCTCGTCGCTGAACACATACGGCGGCGGCCGGTGCGGTTTCTTCACCGTTGTCAGCGCCGGCGGCGCCCACGCGTGCCAGCCGAACTGGCGGGCGTGTTCGGCCAGGTCACGCAGGACGACTTCCTCGCGGCGGATGGTGGAGGCTTTGAGGTGGCGGCCGTAAAGGAAGTCCTCGACGGCTTCCCTGACGATCGAGCCGCCGGCGTATCCTTCCCGGCGGCAGTGCCCGGCGAACTGGCGCAGCACCCGTTCGGGGAAGGCGTACCGGTACCCGCCGGCGTGGCGGGCGGCGACCAGCGTGCCGATCAGGCCGCCCAGCGTCGCCGCGCTCACGAACGTGCTCCTTGCCCGGCGGCAAGGACGTCTTCGACGTCCAGGGCGCAGCGGCGCAGGTGCTCGACATCGAGCCGCAGGTAGTGGGCCGCGGTTGTCGTGGCAGCCGCGTGACCCAGGACCGCCGTAACCACGGGCGGGGGCGTGCCGGCCTGGAGCATCGCGACCGCCAGTGCGCCGCGCAGCGAGTGCAGGCCGTGGTAGCGGCGCGCCGGAAACACGATCCCGGCACGCCGCGCGTAATACCGGAGCCGGCAGCCCGCCGACGACGACGAGCCGAACGCCGTGAACGGGTAGCGGTGCTTGACGAACACCTGCGCACATCCGGCTTCGGGCCGGCCGTGGCGGATGTAGTCGATCACCGCCCATCCCACGTCGCCGGGCACCGGCAGACTCAGCGCCACGCCGGTCTTGTGCTGGGTCAGCGTCAGGTTCTTGGCCCGCCAGTCGAACCAGCCCAGTTCCAGGCGGCGAAGGTCTCCGACCCGCAGGCCGAGCCTGGCGGTCAGTAAGACCATCGCATAGTCACGTTTGCCGATCGCGGCTTGCCGGTCGATCTGGTCCAGGACCAGGCGGACCTCCGCGGCCGTCCACGGATAGGGTGCCGTCTGGCCGCGCCGGGGGTAGCGCTGGGGCGGAAGCCGGCTGGCCAGGTCTTCGCCGATCTGACCGGTCTGGTGCAGGTGGCGCAGGAAGTCGGCCAGGCTCGAGCGCAGCGTGCCGGTGGTTTTCGCCGCGTAGCCCCGGTGCTGGCGCCGGGCCCAGAATCCGGCCAGGTCCCGGGCCTGCACCTGGCCGAGGGTTTCCCGTCCGGCCTCCTCCAGGTAGGCCAGGAACGCATCGGCGGCGCGCTTCTTGGTCACGACGCTGGCTTCGGCGTTGCGGCGCTGCCGGCACGCCGCGAGGTACTCGTCCCGGGCCGCGCGGAAACATGGCGGGCACCGGTCGACCAGCGGCGCGGTGGCCTGGCCAACCTGCGGCATGCCACCGTCCAGGCATTCCATCAGCAACACCAGGGGCCGGCGTGCGAGCTGGGCCTGCCGGGAACTCGCCGGCTCGCGCAGGGCCGCCAGCCTGCACCCGGATCGCCCGGCCACGAAATCGAGGCAGTTCGCCTCGGTCGGGATGTCCTGGCCGAGGACCTGCAGGAACCTGGCGAACGCGTTCAGCTCCGCCTCGTGGCGCTTGATCGTCGTGCGCGATCTGCCTGCCGCGCTCAACCCGGCGATCACCCGAGCCGACGCCTCGCGGACGCTTGCTGTCTCCATGCGAATCGGCCTTTCTGATCGTGATGAACAGATAAGGCGATTCTTCGCGGCGTTATGTGGCCGGGACCAGCACGCGTGACTCTGCTACCAGCGGAGATGCTGCTGCCGGCCACATAACCCGGCCGTCCACATAATGACGGAGCATGTGGGCAGTGAACCCGATCCCGGTACGAGCGGCGATGCGCCCGATCAGCTTGTGCACCGCCGTGTAGGTCATCGCGGCGCCGACCTGGCCGCCGAACAGGTTCACGAACACATAGTCGGAATCGATGTCGCCGTACTCGACGTGCATGTACTCCGAATACAGCCGCACCAGCGGCGCCGAGACCGGAACGACCGCCGCCGAGCGCACCTTTGCCCGTGCCCCGTTCGCGTTCTCCGCCCGGGGCACGATGTGCACTTCCCGCTTGCGGGAGACAAAGTCGCAGTGACGCAGCCCCAGCGCCTGGCCGACCCGCATCCCCGTCTCGGCCAGCAGCGAAAGCAGGAAGCGGTCCCGCAGGTGCTCGCAGGCCGCCAGGATCGCCACGATCTGCGCGGGCTCCAAGATGCAGGGCGCACGCCGCGGCACGTGCAGCTTTACCGGCCTGACCGGGATAGCCCGGCCCTTGGTCACGTGATGCAGGAACGGCTTATAGGAACCACGGCTCACCCGGCGCCACGACACGAGCTCGGCAGCGACCCGCAGGCCGGTCCGCGCATGGTGGTCGTAGAAGCCGAAGACGCCCGCCAGGTACCGGTTGACCGTCGCCGGGCCCCGGACCCCGCTCCCGTCCGCCAGCACAATCACGTTGCCCGCCGGGGCGCGCAGCCAGGCCACGAACCGGGCCACGTCCTCAACACCCGCCTCGTCCCAGCTCACCGCGGTGTGCTGGAGGAACTCGAACCACAGCTTCAAGCTGATCGCGTAGGCGCGCATCGTATTTGGAGAACGTTCGATCGCCGCCAGGTAGGCAAGATAGCGCTCGGCAGGCTCCACCACCTCGCCGCTATCCCCCAGCAGCGTCCAGGACTCCCCGCCGCCGGGCATCAGCACTTTCTGGATAAGCACGCCCCACCCCCATCCGGCAGCCCGCCGGGCCATTTACCATGCCTTGAAAGTAAAGGTTTCAAGGCATGGGGCGGTGGAGCCTCGCCGGCACGCGGGCAAAATGCGATAGCAACAAGGCATGCCTTCAGCAACAGCCAACGCCGAACGCCGCCAGCGCCAGATCGCCGAGGAGATCGCCGCGCTCGGCCCGTGCCTGCCCGGAAGCCTGATCCAGCGCACGACCCGCTGCGGCTCTGCCCGCTGCCACTGCCACAGCGACCCCAGCCAGCTGCATGGTCCCTACCCGACATGGATCCGCAAAGCCGGAGCCAAGACCGTCACCCGGACGCTCAGTCCCGTGCAACTCGAGCGCTATCGCCCCCTGTTCGACAACGCCAGGCGCCTTCGCGAGCTGACCAGCGAGCTCGAGACACTCACAGCGGAAATCGTCGAGCAGGCCGAAGGATGGCCAACACCGTAAGAGGACACCTCCGGCGCTTACAGCGGCTACAGCGAAGACACACTCCAGATAACGTGTCCTCGCCGAGACCCGAGAGC
>JBOHCK010000411.1:0-4770 GCA_050698755.1 Streptosporangiaceae bacterium
GATCACCACCGTGCGGGCCCGGTGGGCCGGGCACCGCGCCGCCGCCTCGGAAACCGGCAGCGACGGCGCCGCCTGGCTCGACGGCCCGGCAGCCGCCGCAGTGACGTGCGACGCCCTGATCAGCCCGGTAGTCATGGGCGAGGTCGACCCCGGCGCCCTGGACGGGCTAGTCTGGCTCTGCGTCGAACTGGCCCGGCTCGGCCCTGGCACCAGCCCAGGCGAAGCGGCCGCAGGCGGCGCCGGTATGGGCGACGCAGACCCGGGTGATGTGGACATGGGCGGCGCGGACCCGGACGGCGCGGGCCCGTATGACGCGGGCTCAGGCAACGCGGACCCGGACCACGCGGACCCGGGCAAGGCGAACCGCCAGCCGCCCGCTACGGCCGCCGGGCCGGGATCCATGGCCCGGGAGGCGCTCGAGCGCGCCATCATCGGCCAGGCCGTCCAGCTCCTGTCCGGCCCGGGCGGGCTCGCCAGCTTCCTGCGCCGCCAGCAGCTCGGCGCCCCGCTCGCCGGGCCCAGCCTGCCCCTGGACATCGGCTACAGCGACACCGTCCCCGCCGCCATCCGGCACGCCGTCACCCTGCGGGACCAGCACTGCCGCTGGTCCGGCGGCTGCACCCAGCCCGCCGCCGCGTGTCAAGTTCACCACGTCCGCCACAAGGCCAACGGCGGCCCCACCAGCGCCAAAGACTGTATTCTTCTGTGCTTCTTCCACCACCAGGTCGCCATCCACCGGTGGGGCTGGACCCTCGTCCTGAACTCCGACGGCACCACCACCGCCTGGAACCCCGACCGGTCCAAGGTCCTCCGAAGCCACAGCCCGCCCGCCCGAGCCGGGTAACCCCGGCCCGCATTTCCACTGGCGTAACCCGCCATCCCAATCCTCCAGCGCAGCACCGGATCGCACCACGCCGAAGAGTTGAGGCGACCGTGTCATCCGGTGCTGCGCTCAAGCAACCTCGTGCGGCACCCGGCGTGTCCTGCCGTAGCGTGGCTCCCGATCGCGTCGTTAGGCTGGCTAGGTGTTCTTTATCCAGTTCAAGCCACCCCAGTCCGCCGGGGAGCGGTACTGGAACGTCGTAGAGAACTGGCTGGGCTTGCTCACCCTCCTAACCCCCATCGTGCTCAAGCTCACCGGAGTGATCACGTGGTCCTGGTGGTGGGTAGCGCTGTCGCCGATTTGGATCAGCATCGTCTTGCTGGTATTGCTGTCCCCCTGGTGGATCAGGCTGTCCGCCCGGCGTGCACGGTTGGACGCAAGCGAGGAGTCGCAGACTCCCAAATAACTCTTTGACGGTGGAGACTTACCGCCCTACGGTGGTGGTGTGAACCCTCAGAGTGCCCGGGAAGAAGATGAGCTGTCCGGGCTGCGGGTCCTGGCTCACCCGTTGCGGCTGCGGATGCTGTCGCTGCTGACCGGGACCGCGTTGTCCGCCATGGAACTCAGCCGCGAGCTAGGCATCAGCCAGGCGCTGGCCAGCTACCACCTCCGCCAGCTGCACGGCGCCGGCGTAATCGAGCTGGCCGAGGTCCGCTCGCGACGAGGTGGACAGGAACGCCGTTTCGTCTACCGGCCGGCTGCTCCCGATTCGCCATCAAGGACGTCGTCGCTGACTGACGGTTTGGCCCTGTTCACCGAGGCGGTCTGCGTCGAACTGCGGCGCCGCAGCCAGGAGGCCGAATCCGGCGGTGACCGGCTCGGTGTGGACGCTGAGCTGTGGGTCGACCCTGCGCAGTGGGCCGAGGCCGTCGATGCCATGCGCGCCGCGAGCATCGCTCTGCACCGCCAGGCCAAGCCACCGCGGACCGCCGGGACCATCAGGGTCAGCGTCAGCGCCGTCCTGTTTCCCATGACCACTCACGTGACGACGACATCCGGACGTGCCCAGCGCCCGCGGTAGGCGGCTGGCCGGCCGCCTGGGGGTGCTGGGCGAGCGGAACTTCCGGTTGTTCTTCGCCGGGTACATAACCTCCCTGGTCGGCTCGGCCATGGTGCCCGTGGCGCTGACGTTCGCAGTGCTCGACCAAGGCGACGGGACCGCCGCGGTCGGGTACGTTCTGGGCGCTGAGACCGTGCCCTTGGTGGCTCTGCTGCTCCTCGGCGGCGTGGTCGCGGACCGCTTCCCGCGCCGGGCATCCATGATCAGCGCAGATCTGGCTCGCTTCACTAGCGAGGGACTGCTCGCCGTCTTGCTGCTCACCGGCTCCTCGCCGCTGTGGACCGTGATGGTCCTGGCCGCGGTCCTGGGCATCGGCCAGGCGTTCTTTAACCCAGCCATGACCGGGCTCATGCCCGAGATGGTAAGCGCCGAGCATCTGCAGCCGGCCAACGCCCTGCGCGGTGTGGCCGGCTCCGCCGGGCAGGTGCTCGGCCCTGCCCTGGCCGGGATCATCGTCGCCACCGCCGGTGCCGGCTGGGCCATCGCTATCGACTCGGCCACCTACGCCGTCAGCGCCGCCTGTTTGCTGCGCCTGAACATACCCTCGCGCCCGCCGGCCAGGCAGTCCTCGATCCTGGCCCAGCTCGTCGGAGGATGGCACGAGTTCCGCTCTCGCACCTGGCTGTGGGTCATCGTGGCCCAGTTCGCCACCTTCAACGCGATCTGCTTCGCCCCTTTCATGGTCCTCGGCGCCGTCACCGCCCGCGACCGCCTCGGCGGCGCCGGGTCGTGGGGGATCATCCTGGCCGCCCTCGGTGCCGGCAGCATCGTGGGCGGACTCGTGTCAATGCGCTTGCGGGTCCGTCGGCCCCTGGTGACCGCTACTCTCGGCGCCGCCATCTTCGCCTTGCCCCTGGCGCTGATCGCCATGTCCGCTGTCACCGCGCTCATAGCCATCGCCGCAGGCGCGGCCGGCGTCGGGCTGTCGATTTTCAGCACCCTCTGGGAGACGACCCTGCAGCGTGAAGTCCCTCGCGAGATCCTCTCTCGGGTTAGCGCCTACGACTGGTTCGGTTCCGTCGCCTTCGTCCCCCTCGGCTACCTCATCGCCGCCCCCATTGCCTCCCTGCTCGGTACCCGGACCACGCTGTTCTTCGCCGCTGCGTGGGCGGCCGGTTCCTGCGTCATCGTCCTGACCGTCCCGAGCATCAGGGACCTCCGCCGCACCCCGTTTTCAGCAGCTCAAGTTCGGCGAGGTTAGCCCGGGATCGCACCACACTGGCCGTCGGCTACAACCGAGGCGGGCGACAGTGGCGTCATCGTGTGGAGCACCAGCTACCTCGCGGACCCGCTGGCGCGACTGTGCTCACAAGTAGGAGGTTCCCTGACCCCTGCCGAATGGGCGCGGTACGTACCATCCGGCCTCTCCTGCCGGGACGTCTGCATCCAACATTCCCAGCGCAACGATGCGAGCCAGACCTAGCTGTAGAGATACGGCAGACGGCAAGCGAGCGGATTAGGCGCTCGGCCGCTATTGACTGACTGACTCACTCAGTTATAATCGGATCGTGCCCAGAATTCCGGCCAGTGAGCGCCTCGTGTCGATAGCCATCGCTGCCACCGACGTTTTCGGGCGCCTTGGCTACCGAGGAACCAAGACGGCCGAGGTCGCCGCCAGGGCGGGCATGTCGGCGGGCGCCCTGTTCACCTACGTGGAGTCCAAGGAGGCGCTGTTCCACCTGGTTTTCCTGCAGTGGTTCGGGATGTCCGCAGAACGTCCTCTGGTTCTGCCGGTGGCCACTCCGGGCCCGGGGGAGACTCTCGCGGTGATCAAGGCGGGTCTCCGCGACGTCCAGACGCCCCGTATCCGGGCGGCGCTCGCCGAGGAGGAGCCGGCTGACGTGGCTGAGGAACTGCGGGAGATCGTCGCGGAGCGCTACGACCTCATCGAGCACTACTGGCCCCTACTTGCGGTGATCGAGCGGTGTGCCGTGGAGATGCCAGAGCTGGAGTCCGCATGGTTCGACATGGCCCGCGCGGGATCCTTCGAGCAGCTGGGCAGCTACCTGGAGCGGCGGATGGCGGCGGGGCTGCTGCGGCCCATGCCGGATTCGGAGGTGGCAGCCAGGATCGTCACCGAAACGCTGTCATGGTTCGGCTATCACCGGCATGAGGGGCGGGATTCCGCTCTCTACAAGGACGAAACCGCGAGGCGGACAGTGATCGAGTTCATCTGCGCCGCTCTCGTTCCGGAAGTACGACCGGCAGGAAACACCGCAGGAGGCACGCCATGAATCAGCCAGCCAGCATCGCCGGCCACCCGCAAGCCGCGCATCCTGCGACGACTGCCACGACAGACGGCCCGGCGCGGCTGCCCTCAGTGTCCCGCTCCGATCGCGTGCCGGCGCTGGTGTGGGTGATCGCGGCGATATTCACGGCGGTCGAGCTCGCGGTGAGCGGCCGGTACGGCTTCCAGCAAGACGAGCTGTACTTCATCGTCGCGGGGCACCATCTCGCGTTCGGCTACGTCGACCAGCCACCGCTGGCTCCGCTGCTGACTCGGATCACCGGCCTGCTCGGCGTCAGCCCGACGGCCATCAGGATCATCCCGGCGCTGGCCGGCGGGGCCATCGTGATCATGGCGGCCAGGCTCGCCGCCCTGTTCGGCGCGGGCCGCTTCGGCCGGGTGCTCGCCGCCCTGGCCACGGCGTGTGCTCCCATCGTCATCGGCGCCGTGCACATCGGCAACACCACGCCGCTGGACCTGCTCGCCTGGGCCGCGGTCCTGCTGTGCGTCAGCACGGCACTGCTACGGAGCCGGCCGCGCTGGTGGCTTGCGGCGGGCGCCGCCGCTGGTGTCGGGCTTGAGGCCGACAACCTGGTGGTC
>JBOHCK010000412.1:0-4767 GCA_050698755.1 Streptosporangiaceae bacterium
ACCCCGGTGCCCGGCCGCGCCGGGCGGTTTGGCAGGCTGTAGGCCAGCAACGAAGGAGGTCGGTGTCGTCCATGAACATCGTCGTCTGCGTGAAGCAGGTGCCAGACACCGCGGCCGACCGCCAGCTCAGGGCCTCGGACTCCACGCTGGACCGTGCGGCGGTGGACGGGCTGATCAACGAGCTTGACGAGTACGCCATCGAGGAGGGCCTGCGGATCGCCGAGGCCCAGCGCGAGGCGGGCGCCGAGGCCGAGGTCACCGTGTTGTCGATGGGCCCGGACAAGGCCGCGGAATCGATCCGCAAGGCCCTGTCGATGGGCGCCGACAAGGCCGTGCACCTGCTCGACGACGGCCTGGCGGGCTCCGACGCCCTGTCGACCTCGTACGCGCTCGCGCAGGTCCTCGGGCAGACCGGCTTCGACCTGGTGATCTGCGGATCGGAGTCGACTGACGCCAGGATGGGCGTGGTGGCCGCGATGCTGGCCGAGCGCCTGGGCGTCCCGCAGGTCTCGCTGGCCAGCAAGGTGGACATCGACGGCCAGGTGATCCGCATCCGCCGGGTCTCCGACGAGGGCTACCACGAGGTCGAGGCCTCGCTGCCCGCGGTGATCAGCGTGGTCGAGAAGATCAACGAGCCCCGCTACCCGTCGTTCAAGGGCATCATGGCCGCGAAGAAGAAGCCGGTCCAGACGCTGACCCTGGCCGACGCGGGAATCGACCCGGCCGGCGTCGGGCTCGCCGGAGCGGGCACCGAGGTAGTCGACTTCGCCCGGCGGCCGCCACGGCAGGCGGGCGTGATCGTGAAGGACGAAGGCGACGGCGGCGTCAAGGCCGCGGAGTTCCTCGCCGCGCAGAAGTTCATCTAAAGGACCGGAAGGGAACCGCCATGGCTGAGGTCCTGGTGCTCGCGGAGCACGCGGACGGCGAGGTGAAGAAGGTCACCTGTGAGCTCATCACGCTCGCGCGCAGGTTCGGCGAGCCCGCCGTGGTCTGGACGGGACCTGGCGCGGAGCAGGGCCAGGCGCGCTGCGCGGAGTTCGGCGCGGCGAAGATCTACGCCGACGCGGACCCGGGCTTCGACCGCCACGTCGTCGCGCCGACGTCCGCGCTGCTCGCGCAGCTGGTCCGGGCTGGTTCCCCGGCGCTCGTCCTGATCGCGGGCACGGCCGAGGGCAAGGAGATCGCCGCCCGGCTCGCGGTCAAGGTCGACTCGGGACTGATCACCGACGCCGTGGACCTGGTTGCGGACGCCGAGGGGCACCCGGTGGCCGAGCAGTCGATCTTCGGCGGATCGACCGTGGTCCACTCCCGGGTCAAGCGGGGCACGCCCATCATCGCGGTGCGTCCCCACTCGGTCACGCCTGAGCCCGCCCCGGGGTCAGCCGAGCTATCCCCGGTATCCCTGGACGGCGACGCCGACGGAGCCACGATCACCGGGCGCGTGGTGGCCGAGCGCGGTGAGCGGCCCGACCTGACGGAGGCCTCGATCGTGGTGTCCGGCGGGCGCGGCACCGGCAGTCCCGAGGGGTTCGGCATCATCGAGCAGCTCGCGGACGCGCTCGGCGCGGCCGTGGGCGCGTCTCGCGCGGTGACCGACGCCGGCTGGTACCCGCACCAGTTCCAGGTCGGGCAGACCGGCAAGACCGTCTCCCCCCAGCTGTACATGGCGATCGGCATCTCCGGGGCGATCCAGCACCGGGCGGGCATGCAGACCTCCAAGACGATCGTGGCCGTCAACAAGGACCCGGAAGCCCCCATCTTCGAGCTGGCCGACTTCGGGGTGGTCGGCGACCTGTTCAAGGTGGTCCCGCAGCTCATGGACGAGATTGCCAGGCGCAAGCAGCTCTGACTTCGCCCGTTACGTCCGCAGCGTGGCCGCGGTTAGGCTTGACGCAGCCATGACTTCGACGTTCCCCAGGTCCGTGTACCTGGATCACGCGGCGACCACGCCGATGCGGCCTGAAGCTATCGCCGCCATGACCGAGGAGCTCGCCCGGCTCGGGAACCCGTCATCGCTGCACTCCGAGGGCAGGCGGGCCCGGCGGGTGGTCGAGGAGTCCAGGGAACAGCTGGCCGAGGTGTTCGGCGCCCGGCCGAGCGAGGTGGTCTTCACCAGCGGCGGGACCGAGGCGGACAACCTCGCGGTGAAGGGCCTGTTCTGGGCCAGGCAGGACGGCGGGCGCCGGCGGGTGCTGACCACGGCGATCGAGCATCACGCGGTCCTCGACTCGGTGCGCTGGCTGGAGCTGGCCCAGGGGGCCGAGGCGGCCTGGCTGGACGTCGGCGCCGACGGGACGCTCACCCCCGAGCTGCTCCGGGCCGCCATCGCGCCGGACCCCGGCCGGGTGGCCATGGTCAGCGTGATGTGGGCGAACAACGAGGTCGGCACGGTGCAGCCGGTCAGCGAGCTCGCCGCCGTGGCCCACGAGTACGGCATCCCGTACCACACCGACGCGGTGCAGGCCGCCGCGCAGCTGCCCGTGGACTTCGCCGCGAGCGGAGCGGATGCGCTCACCGTCTCCGGCCACAAGCTCGGCGGCCCGGTCGGTGTCGGCGCGCTGATCCTGGCCCGCGGCGCGGAGCCCGTTCCCGTGCTACACGGCGGCGGGCAGGAGCGCGACATCCGTTCCGGCACCCTGGATACCCCGGCGATCAGGGCGTTCGCGGTCGCCGCCGCGGTGTGCGCCAAGCACCGGGCGGACGAGGCCGTCCGGCTGGCCGCGCTGCGCGATGACCTGGTCCGCCAGGTCCTGTCCGTCGTTCCCGACGCCGTGCTCAACGGGGCGCCCGCCGGGGAGGGCAGGTTGCCGGGGAACGCGCACTTCTCCTTTCCTGGCTGTGAGGGCGACGCCCTGCTCATGCTGCTCGACGCGCAGGCCATCGCCTGCTCCACCGGCTCGGCGTGCACGGCGGGCGTGGCGGAGCCCAGCCACGTGCTGCTCGCCCTGGGCGCAGACGACCTGCGCGCCCGCGGTTCGCTCCGCTTCTCGCTCGGTCACACCTCCACCCAGCAGGACGTGGACGCCCTCGGTGCCGTCATTGGCGAGGCCGTCGACCGGGCCCGTCGCGCCGCCGCCCGCTTACCTCGTCCGCGGCCCGGTGTGGCGGACTGGTGAGGCAAGCCGCGTAGCCTGGGAACGCGATGAGCGGTCTTCGGGTGCTGGCGGCGATGTCGGGCGGGGTGGACTCCGCGACCGCCGCGGCTCGTGCGGTCGACGCGGGTCACCAGGTGACCGGCGTCCACCTGGCGCTGTCCTCGAACCCATCCTCATTTCGGACCGGGGCCCGGGGATGCTGCACGATAGAAGATGCGAGGGACGCGCGGCGGGCCGCCGACGTGATCGGGATCCCGTTCTACGTGTGGGACATGGCCGAGCGCTTCCGGCGCGACGTGGTGGAGGACTTCGTCGCGGAGTACGCCGCAGGCCGGACTCCGAACCCGTGCCTGCGCTGCAACGAGAAGATCAAGTTCGCGGCGGTCCTGGACCGCGCGCTGGCGCTCGGTTTCGACGCGGTGTGCACCGGGCACTACGCGCGGATCCGCGACGGCGTCCTGTACCGGGCCGCGGACCAGGCCAAGGACCAGTCCTACGTGCTGGCCGTGCTCACCCCCGCTCAGCTCAACCACGCCATGTTCCCGCTCGGCGACACCCCGAAGAACCAGGTGCGCGCCGAGGCGGCCCGCCGCGGGCTGGCCGTGGCGGACAAGCCGGACAGTCACGACGTCTGCTTCATCGCGGACGGTGACACGAAGGCCTTCCTGACCAGGCACCTCGGCCAGGCCTCCGGCCAGATCGTCGATGCCTCGGGCGCCGTCCTGGGCCAGCACGACGGCGCGTACGCCTTCACCGTCGGCCAGCGCCGCGGGCTGAGCCTGTCCGCGCCGGCCGGGGACGGCAGGCCCCGCTACGTGCTGGACATCGAGCCGGTGACCAGGACGGTGACCGTGGGGCCTGCAGAGGGCCTCGACGTCACCGAGATAACCGCGACCCGGCCGGTCTGGACCGGCTGCGCCCCGCCCACCGAGCCGCGTGACTGCCTCGTCCAGCTTCGCGCCCATGGTGAAGTCCACTCGTGCACGGCCTGGCTCGACGGCGGCGTTCTGCGGATCCGCCTGCACCATCCGGCGCGCGGCGTAGCCAGGGGCCAGGCCGTCGTCCTCTACGACGGCGAGGCTGTCCTGGGCAGCGCCACCATCAGCGCCACCTCCGGTGCGGATCTGGCGCCTCAGGGACGCTGAACAGGGTGTTGCCAGTTACCTCCGGGATAACGGTCCGCTCGAACAGCGCCATTGACGGGTAACCCGGCAGTTTCCAGGGAAGCCGCCGTGCGCTCCGCCTGAATCCGTGCCGCCGGTAGTAGGTGTGCAGGTCCCGGTTGGTGGTCCAGACGTCGATCCTGAGCAGGGGAGTTCCGATCTGCTGCATCGCGGCCTGCGAAGCCCAGTCCAACAGCGCGGCACCGAGGCCGAGCCCGGCGTGGCTCCTCCTGACGATGACCCGGCCTACGTACAGCGCCTGTTGCCGCCGCTTTCGTCGAGGCCAGACGTATCGTCCTGCGTGATCGCGCGGATCCTTGGTGGTTACGGTGATGGTGCCTGCAGGGACGTCGGCGTCCCATACGATCCATGTCCTGCCGCAATCAAGATCCCGCCAGATGCGTTCGTCGCGGGTGGGCCTGTCCGGCCATGGTTGGGCCCACTGGTGGGTGTTCTTGCCCAGCAGCCACTCCGCTGCCTCGTCGACGAGCTGAAGAACCACCTCGAAG
>JBOHCK010000413.1:0-4758 GCA_050698755.1 Streptosporangiaceae bacterium
AGCCGGTTCAGCGACCTGGCCTCGCCGCGGCTGGTGAGGCTCAGTAGCTCTGCCGCCTCATGCCCGAGGTGCTCGATCGGCAACCGGACCTCCGTCCCTGGCCTATTTGTAGCACGCCCACCCGCGGGCCGACCGACCGTGCCGAACCAGGGCGATGCAGGACGGGTTCTCGGTGCCGTCCGGGGTGGTTGGCCTCGCGATGTTCGCGGCCTTCACGGCGGCCGTGTCCGCGGTGAGCTGGCACGCGGACCGCACCAAGGGCGAGATGCTGCTCGCCTGATGGGCGCCCCCGCACGCCCGCGGGCTGAGACGGCCGCCAGCCAGCGCGCTGACGACGACCATGGTGATGAACATGGCCGGGATGAGCACCACCGCGAACGCGGAGAGGTGCGGCCGATGCGACCTGAGCCTGAGGCGGCGGACGGCCAGGTGTTCCGTGGCGACCGGCTCGCCGACGTTGAGCCGGGCGAAGATCGCGAACATGGACGCCAGATTGGGATCGGCGCCCGTGAGCTTGCCCTCGATGCTGCCCAGCGTGCGTTGCTGGCTGGCTGGCAGGCTCATGCCGTTCCTAGCTCCCTAACGATGGCGAACACGGAACCCTCGCCTACCCCTGTCGTCGGCATGCAAACGGCTCAGCCTGGCGCATCGCCCGGGGCCTGACGCCTGAGCATCAGCAAGGCGATGTCGTCCCGGGCTGGCTCGTTGCCGGCCAGCGCCCGCATCACGGCCGAACAGGCCAGGTCCGGGGGTTCGGCCGTCACGGCCTCGCAGAGCCGGGCCAGCCCTTCATCGATTACCTCGCCCACGCGCTCGATGAGGCCGTCGGTGTAAAAGCAGAGCAGTGCGCCCGGCGGGACCTGCACCGTGGTCACCGGCCGCCGCGCGCCGGGGGCGGCGCCGATCATCAGACCCGTCGCGGCACGGACCAGCTCCGCCGCCCGGCCCGGCTGCGCGATGACCGGGGGAAAATGCCCGGCCAGGCTGACGTGCATCACGTCCAGGCCGGGTTCGAAGACCGCGTACAGGACGGTGGCCATGGCGTCAGGCTCGAAGTGCTGCATCTTGCGGTCGAGCCTGCCCAGGACCTCGGCCGGATCCCGGGTTTCCAGCGCGTAGGCGCGCAGCGCGCTGGCGCGCAGCGCGCTGCGCATCCGTCCCATGATCACCGCGGCGGCCAGGCCCGAGCCCGCTACGTCGCCCATGACCACGCCCAGCTCACCTGACGGAAGGGTGAAGACGTCGTACCAGTCACCGCCCACCCCACCGCGGCCTGCGATGTAGCGGGCCGCCATCTCCGCCTCTGGGACGACCGGCAGCGCGGAAGGAACCAGGCTGCGCTGGAGTGCGGCCGCGGCGACCCGATCGGTCCTGGCCGCTATGGCCAGCACCGCGGCGGCGGCCCGGTCCGCGGCGAGCTGCAGCAGTTCGAGGTCCTGGCCAGAGAACTCGCGTGGAGTCAGCGAGCCGACGTGCAATACCCCGATCACCGAGCCACCCGCCACCATCGGCACCCCCATCATGGACCGGATGCCCTTCGCCCACAGGATCGGGTTCCGCACGGTGGTGGTATCGACGTGGTCCAGGATCACCGGCCGGCCCTCGGCGGCGATCCGCCCCGCGAACCCCTGGCCGAGCGGGATGCGTACGCCCTGGCGCACCTCCTCCTCCAGCCCGGCGGCCACGGTCGCGATCAGCTGGCGGGACGGCACGTCCAGCAGCAGCACCGCGGCCGTGTCGGCCTGCAGGATGTCCCGCACGCGATCGAGCAGTTCGGCGAGCAGCTCTCGCTCGTCAAGGCGAGACAAGGCCGAGTCGGTGATCGACTGGATGTCGCGGAGCCTGGCCTCAACCGACTCCCGTTCCACGGCTCTCACCTCGATGCCTCCCACCTAGCGCCCGGCCCGCACGGCCATGCCTCAACTATTGTCGAGCCGACGGATCGCGATCTCGTGCAGGAGCAGCCGGACGGCCGCAGCGACGGGAATCGCTACCAGGGCCCCGATGATACCCAGTAGTACCCCGCCGATGAGCACCGCGACCAGGCTGACGATCGCGGGAACCTGCACGGTGCGGCCGATGATGCGGGGCACGATGAGGTAGTCCTCGGCCAGCCGGTAGCCGACGTAGAACGCGAGGGTCGCCAGCGCCACCGGCAGGGACACGGTGAGCGCGACGAGCGTCACCACGACTCCACCGACGGTCGACCCGATCACCGGGATCAGGTCGAGCAGGGCCACGAACATGGCCAGCAGGAGGGGATACGGAATGCCGAACGCTAGCATCCACAGATAGGTGCCAAGGCCGGCGATCACCGAGGTGATGAAGTTACCCAGCACGTAGCCGCCCACCTTGGCCAGCATCTCGTCGCCGATCAGGATGACCCGGGGCCGCCGCGAGTGCGGCACCAGCTGGTAGGCGAAGACCTTGATCCGCGGCAGGCCGGCCAGGAAGTAGATGCTGAGCACCAGCACGACCACCATGGAGGAGGCCGTGCTGAGCACCAGTTCCCCCGCCCCCAGGACTCCGCCCAGCCAGGCGGTTCCGTTCCCGCTGACCAGCCGGGACAAGCGCTGCTGGAGGTGGTACCTGACGTTCAGCTTGCCTAGCTGCGAATTGCGGTCCTGGAGGGTGTGCAGGTAGTGCGGGATCTGATGAACGAGCGCGGTGGTCTCGGAGGCCAGCGGCGGGATCGCGGCCGCGAGAAACGCCGCCAGCACCCCGGCCGCGCTGCCGATGACCAGCAGAACGGCCGCCCCGCGGGGGACGCGATGGCGCACCAGCCAGCCGACGACCGGATCCAGGCCGACCGCGATGAACAGCGCCAGGCCGATGAGAATGAGGACCGACCGGGCCCGGATGACCAGTTCGACCAGGCCGTAGGCCACCGCGACACCGAGCGCTCCGGTCATCCCGACCATGAACGGGGAACGGCGGTTAACCGGGCGCCCGGGCGTCCCGAGACCTCCGGTCTCCTCGGCCACGGCCGCCGCCGTCTCAAGGGCTTCCCTGATCCGGCCTTCCCCGTCGGGGTCCGCCCGATCTTCGTCGTCCTGGGTCCGGACTTCCTCTTGCGCCCGGATCTCGGCCGCCTCGGCTCCTGCCCCGTGCGAGCGGTTCACCCCCGCTAGCTTGCCCGGCGTGGCCAGGGCAAACGGCAACCGACGCTTTTCTTGGTGTGAACCGCCCGCGCCTGGGTAGCCGGGCCCCGGTTCAACTGAACGCCGACAAGAGAGGCATCAAGCACATGGCGCTCATACTGCTCGTTCTCCTCCTAGCCCTGCTGCTCGGCGGGCTCGGATTCGCCATCCACATCCTGTGGTGGATCGCCCTGATCGTCCTGGTGGTCTGGGTGCTCGGTTTCCTCATCCGGGTGGGTGAAGGCGGAGCGCGAAGCCGCTGGTACCGCTGGTAGCCACCACGAAACAGCCGCTGGCCTGGCGGGAGAGGCCATGAGGGGACCTGCGGTCATCCCGGATCCGCGCGACGAGTCGCAAGCGCAACGGGATGACCGCAATCTCGCTGAACTGCTCCAGGAACTGCGCCCGACCGGCGTGTTGATCGGGATCTGTGTCGGGTGCGCGTTCGGCGCACTGTGGTTCGCGTTCCCGCTGACCCGCCGCCGGTAGGCGGCGCTTTCCCGTTAGCGGCCAGTCAGACCCTTCCCTTAAAGGGCGGAGCCCAACCCTGCGCGGGCAGGTTCGTCAGCCGTTGGACCGGGCCTGGCTGACCGCGGCCAGGGCGGAGGCCGGTTCGGCCTCCAGGGCCAGATCGCCCAGTGACACCATGCCCGCGATCTGCCCGTCATCGATCACCGGGAGCCTGCGGACCGCGTGCTCGCGCATCAGCCGCACGGCGACCTCCGCGTCCTCGTCTGCGCTGACCCCCACCAGGTCGCTGCTGCTCAGCGGGCCCACCGGCTCGTCCGGAGCCATCGATTCGGCCATCGCCCGCACCACCAGGTCACGGTCGGTCACCAGGCCGTGCACCACCTCGTCCTTCGTGACGAGCACGGCACCGACTCCCCAGTCGCGCATGGTCCTGGCGGCTTCCGCGATCGACTGGTGGTAGTCCACCCCGATGGGACCAGGGGTCATCAGGTCACGCACTTTGGCGTCCACGACGTACCTCCTCCGTTTCGTGGTTTCCTTTCCTTCCACCGTCGCGGCTACCAGCGAAAGGCCGGCCCTAAACCGGGTGCGCGCCGAAACGGAGAACTCGTGCCCTAGATCAGCACAGGCCGGAACTGCTGGTCCCGGACGGCCAGGACGCCTGTGCGTCGCGGGCCCAGACGGCGAAGTGGGCGGTCGTGGCCGTCCCGGTCGGCCCGCCGGGCCCGGTACAGGACGCTACGCCCACGGTGGACGACGACCGCTGGCCCGTCCGGCCGGACGTCGCGCACGCGGACTGGTTCTCCCGTGGCACCGTGCCGGCCGCCGGCATGCCGACGGCGCAGGTGCCCGCGTGCGACCGGGCGCCCAGGAGCACGCCGGTGATGATTACCGCGAACATGACAGGCACCAGCACCAGAGCGGATAGGCCCGCGCCCGGGCGCAGCCACCACCGGCGCCGCCGGGCGGCCAGCGATTCCCGCCCGACCGGCTCGCCCGCGCTGAGCCTAGTGAAGATCCCGAACATCGCGGCCAGGTGAGGCTCGCTGGCCTTGAGCGCGCCCTCCATCCGGTCGAGCACTCGCTGCTGGACGGCGGGCAAGCCCATGCCGAAACTCCCATCCTCACCCGGGGATTCCCGATGACC
>JBOHCK010000414.1:0-4713 GCA_050698755.1 Streptosporangiaceae bacterium
GCAGAACCGGTTCCAGCAGGTGATGAACGCGCCTTTCCAGGGCCAGTCCGGGCTGATCTTCAGGTTCCGTTTGCGGGCGTGGCGGACGAGCCGGGCGGGCAGGTGCCAGATCCGGTAGCGGAGCGTGCCGGGGGTGGCGTCGCGGAGTTCTTCCTGGTCGTGGAGGCCGAGGAGGCGGGCCCAGGCGGTGAGGTCGGCGGCGATGTTCGCGGCGAGGACCCAGCCCTTGTTGACCTGCCAGGCCTTGCTGGTTATCTCTAGCCGTCTCCCCGCTGTCTTTGACGTGCGCGACGCGGGTTCTAACCGCTCCGGAGCTCGTGGTGGACGTGGTTATCTTGCGCCGTCCATCACGGAGATGTCGGGGGGATTCGATGCGCGTGCAGCGTGTGGTGATGCCGTGGGATGCGGTGTCGTGGACGGTTCTGGGAGACGACGGGAGCCCGGTCGGGGCCGTGGACCGGTTCCTGGGGTTCCTGAGCTCGTCGGAGAAGTCGCCGAACACTGTGAAGTCGTATGCCCATGACCTGAAGGACTGGTTCGCTTACCTGTCCGGCCGGGACCTGGCCTGGGACGAGGTGACGCTGGAGGACGTCGCCTCGTTCGTCGCGTGGCTGCGGCTTCCGCCGCAGGGCCGGGACGGGACGGTCTCCGTGCTCACTGGGCAGGCGCACCACTGCGGCGCGTCGACAGTGAACCGGAAGCTGGCCGCGGTCGCGTCCTTCTACCAGTTCCACGCCCGTCACGGAGAGAAGGCGGCCGGGGTGCTGCGCGCCGTCCTGGCTCCGGGCCGCGGCTATGCGGGCACGGCGTTCCGCCCGTTCCTGCACCACGTGACCGGGCGCAGCCCGCAGCCCCGGCTGGCGGTGAAGGTGAAAGCTCCCCGGCCGCTGCCGCGGGTGCTGACCGTGACGGAGGCCCAGGCGGTCCTGGACGCCTGCGGTCACCTGCGGGACCGGCTGCTGCTGGCGATGCTGCTCGAAACCGGCGTCCGGATCGGCGAGGCCCTGGGCATGCGGCACGAGGACATCGACATCGGCGGCCGCCTGGTGCACGTGGTCCCCAGAGACAACGCGAACGGGATGCGGGCCAAGAGCGGCCGGGGCCGGGCGGTCCCGGCGGGCGCGCCGCTGATGCGGCTGTATGCCGATTACCTGAACCGCGAGTACGGGGCTATCGACTCGGACTACGTGTTCGTCAACCTGTGGGCCGCTCCCGTCGGCCGCCCGATGACCTACCCGGCGGCGTATGACCTAGTCACGCGGTTGCGTGCCGCGACCGGGATCGCGTTCTCGCCGCACTGGTGCCGGCACACGTACGCGACATGGCTTTTGCGCAGGGGTGCCGGGATGGAGACCGTGAAGGAGCTCATGGGCCATGCGTCAGTCGCGACGACGATCGACGCGTACGGGCACCTGACGGTTGAGGACGCCCGCCGCGTGCTGGAGAAAGCGGGCTGGTTCACCGGGCAGGAGATACGGCTGTGACCCCGGTCATCGCCCAGGCCGATCGCGCATCCTGGCAGCGGCAGGCAGCCGCCGAGCTGGCCCGGATCCTGGAGGGGCACCCGGAGCTGCCCTGCATCGCCTGGACCGTCGGCCCGGCCAGCTCGGTACTCACCGGCCGAGTCAGCGGGCTCGCGCCCGCCCCGCAGGTCCGGCGGGCCTTCGCGGCCTGGCGGCAGGCGCTGGGACTGGGCGAGTGCCGCGAGCAGCCCGGCTGCGGCGGGACATCCCGGCTGCACGCAGCCGCCCGCAGTAGCGGGGTCACCGTCCGGCTGACCGCGACCGTCTTCGAGCGGGAGCAAGCCTGATGGCCGTGCCCGCGCAGCAGCCCGCATCCGGGCAGGCGGGGCTGCTGGAAAGGCTCCTGGCCGCCGTCCGCATCGAGTTCCGCGCGGACATCCTGGTCCCCGGCCCGGACGACCCGGTCCTGGGCCGGCCGGACTGCCCGGTCGTCGGCTGTGACCGGCCCCGGGCGGAGAACGGCCTTTGCGCTGCGCACGGGACACGGTGGAGGGACCGCGGCCGCCCGGACGTGACGGCGTTCCTCGCCGACCCGGGCCCGCCGCTGAACGGGCGCCGCCCGCTGACGGCCTGCTCGGTGCCCGGCTGCCGTTACGGCAGCAGCGGCCAGGGTCTGTGCATCCGGCACCGCTCGGCCTGGGAGCATGCGGGCTGCCCTGACCCGGCCGCATGGGCGGCACGGGCCGAGCCGTCCGCGGCGCAGCCGCGGACGGAGTGCCTGCTGCCGTTCTGCACGCTCTGGACCGAGAACGAGGCCCGCCGGTTCTGCAAGGCGCACGACACCAGGTGGCGGCAGCTCGGTTCCCCCGATCCCGGCGAGTTCACCGGGCACTGCCTGCTGCGCGGCCGGGCCCGGATCGACTTCCGCGGCCTCCCTGCCCAGCTCAGGCTCGAGATGCAGTACGCGGTCCAGTGCCGGGCTGACCGGGCGACGATCACCCTCCCGCACCAGGTTGCCCGGTGGGCGGTCCGCAGGGCCGTCGACGCCGGCGTGGGATCGCTGCTCGACCTGTCCGAGGACGAGTGGCGGCGGCAGGCGGGCCGCGGCAAGAGCCCGTCCTACCCGGCGTTCCTGCTGTTCGCCCGCGACATGGCCGAGGAACTCGCCGAGGGCACCGGCTGGGAAGCCGAGTACTCCCGCGACGTCTGGCGGCTGCACCGCATCCCGGGCCTGGTCCTGAACCCGGGAAAGTCGGCGAGCTCCCGAATCCGGCTGCGTTTCGACCGTCTCGCCCAGCCCTGGCTCCGGGACCTGTCCAAGCGCTGGGCAAGGCTGCGGCTGAGCTCAGGGCTCAGCGTCGGCACCGTGCAGTCCGACGTCGCCGCCCTGACCAGGTTCAGCGAGTTCGCCGGCATCGCGGGCGCCACGGCCCTCGGGGGCATCGACCGGGCGCTGCTGGAACGCTACCTCGCCTGGCTCGCCAGCCAGGCGATCGGCCACGGGGCCCGCACGGACGCCGTCACCTCGGTAAGCGCGTTCCTGCAGGCGATCCGCCAGCACGCGTGGGATGACACGCTGCCGGTCACGGCCGCGTTCTTCCCCGGCGACATCCCGGCCCGGCCGCCGCAGCTGACCAGGCACCTCGCCGAGCACATCATGACCCAGGTCGAATCGCCGGCGAACCTCGACCGCTGGACCAGCCCCGAAGGACGCCTGATCACGGTCATCCTCATCCGCTGCGGCCTGCGCGCTACCGACGCCTGCACCCTGGCCTTCGACTGCCTGCTCCACGACGGCCAGGACGCCCCCTACCTGCGCTACCTCAACCACAAGATGCGCCGCGAGGCCGCCGTCCCCGTCGACGAGGAACTCGAAGCCGCGATCCGCGGCCAGCAGCAGCGCGTCGCGGACCGCTGGCCCGGCCGGCACCCGCACCTGTTCCCGGCGCTCAAGTCCAACGCCGGCGGGCAGCACCCGGTCACCTACTACAGTTATCGCGGCCTGCTCAACAAGTGGCTGGACACCTGCGATGTCCGCGACGAGCACGGCGGACCGGTGCACCTGACGCCCCACCAGTGGCGGCACACCTTCGCCTGCCGGCTCATCAACCGCGACGTCCCGCAGGAAGTCGTCCGGGTCCTGCTCGACCATTCCTCAACCCAGATGACCGCCCATTACGCGAAACTCACCGACCAGACCGTCCGGCGGCGCTGGGAGCAGGCCACCAGGGTGAACATCAGCGGCGAGCGGGTCACCATCGACCCGGACGGGCCACTCGGCCAGGCGCAGTGGGCGAAGACCAGGTACGGCGTCGCGACCCAGACGCTGCCCAACGGCTACTGCGGCCTGCCAGTCCAGCGGCAGTGCCCGCATGCCAACTCGTGCCTGACCTGCCCGGTCTTCATCACCGGCCCCGAGTTCCTGCCCGAGTTGCGCGAGCAGCAGCAGCGCACCCTCACCCTGATCACCACCGCCAGGGACAACGGCCACGCCCGCGTCACCGAGATGAACGAGCAGGTCGCCGCGAACCTCGGCCGCATGATCACGGAGCTCGAGGCCGTCACCCCGGACGAGCAGGAGGACGCCGCCGGTGCGAGCTGACAACTCCGCTCACATCATCGCCGCCGCCCGCCGCCGCTCAGACGACGCCCGGCGCAGGGCCGTGGCCGTGCTGCGCAGCCTGGACGCCGACGGCCGGCACGTCACCTTCAGCACGGTCGCTTCCGCTGCCGGCGTCTCCCGCTCCTGGCTCTATGCCCAGGAAGACCTGCGAGAGCAGATCGGGCGGCTCCGCACCCGGCAGCAGGAGGCCCTGTCATCACCGCCGGTCCCGGACCGGCAGCGCGCGACGCCCGCCTCGCTGCTGCGCCGCCTGGAGGCAGCCGCCGCCCGCATCCGCGTCCTGGAATCAGAGAACCGCCAGCTCCGCGACGCACTCGAGCGCGCACTCGGAGAACAGCGGGCAGCGGCGATCCGCTCACCATCCACGACACGCCCGGAAAGCAGAGGGCAGGAAGATCCCGGCCGGCCCTCGGGGGAACCCCGGGAAAGTCCGTGAACAACACTGTCCACGACACAAAGCCGCAGGTCAGACGACCTCAAGATCGTCGGGCTAAAGATAATGCTGGGGAGGTTCCGCAGGCCCATCGCTTTCGCGGTGCGGACGCCGTCGGTCTCGACGGTGGCGTGGTCGCGCTGGAGCACGTCGATGAACTGCGCGTGCTGGCTGCCGGGCACGCCGTCCATCCC
>JBOHCK010000415.1:0-4695 GCA_050698755.1 Streptosporangiaceae bacterium
ATAACCGTCGTCCGCGTTTCGTTGTCCCTGGGTTTGGAGAGTGCCAATCGTGACGCACTCGATAACGGTCTCGCAATCGGGATGCCGTGTCCGGAACGGAGAAGGTGAGACGGCGGTGACTCAGCGCACAGAGGCAGCGGCCATTCGCTTCGACGCCACGCTGTCCACGATCGACACATCGGCCGTGTTGCGGTTGCCTGTGAAGGCGAGCAAGGAACTGCCCTCGCGCGGGCAGGTGGCCGTCCACGGAACGATCAATGGCGTCGAGTTCTTCACGGTGCTCGAACCAGACGGAGATTCTGGCCACTGGATGCGGGTCGATGACGCGCTGCAGCACGCGGCCGGCATCAGCGCGGGTGACACTGCGACCATCGACATCGAGGTGACCAGGGACTGGCCAGAGCCGAGCGTGCCCCAGGATCTTGCGACCGCCCTGGCAGCTGCCCCGCAGGAGATCCAGAGCCTGTGGAACCAGATCACCCCGATGGCGCGCTGGGAATGGGTGCGCTGGGTCAACGCCACGAACAACCCTGACACGCGCACACGACGGGTCGACGTGAGCATCTCGAAGATGGAGGCCGGGAAGAGACGGCCCTGCTGTTTCAACCTCTCCGCATGCACCGACCCGGACTTGTCGAAGAACGGCAGGCTCCTCGAGGGTTAGCCCGCCTGAGCCACGTACCAGGCCGGCGCGCGCGGGTTATCCTGACCGGACCGGCGCACCGCTCCGGGCGCTTGGTCCCCGGATGCCGTTATGGCCGCGCTGCCCCCGGCACGTCCCGGCGCTCCCGGTGCCAGTTCCGCCAGCTCATGCCCGTCGAATGGTGGTGCCCGTTCCTGATGCCCGCTGCCGCGTCCTCGCATGATTTCTGGCAGGACTTCCTCCGGGCCGACGACCCCGTCCTCACCGCGCCCAGCTATCAGGCCGGCTACCCGGCGCGGCTGGCCGACGGCCGCCATCTGCTCCTGCCCATCCGGGTGCTGCCAGGGGACGGCACCCGGGCGATCGCGTCGCTGATCACGAATCAGGCCAGCTTCCGCGTACAGGACGCCATCGCCGACGTGCTTACCGCCCAGGTGGCGCAGTTCGGCGCCGAAGCCGTGATCGGAGTCCCCACCCTCGGCCTTCCCCTCGCCGAGGGCGTAGCGCGCCGGCTGGGGCATCCCCGCATGATCGCGCTCAGCACGTCCCGCAAGTTCTGGTACGACGAGGGCCTTTCCGAGCCGCTGTCCTCGATCACCAGCCCGCAGCAGAGCAAGCGGGTTTACCTCGATCCCAGGTCGCTCGCCCTGCTCGCCGACCGCCGCATCCTGCTGGTCGACGATGTGCTGAGCACGGGAACGTCATTGTCGGCCGTCCTCCGCCTGCTGGTTAAGGCCGGGCGGCCGCCGACCGCGATCGGCGTGGCCATGACCCAGACGCAGACCTGGCGGGCGGTCCTCGACCGGAACGACAGCCGCTGGCCGACCGTGGTCAGGGCGGCCATGAACAGTCCACTGCTCGTCCCGCACGACGACGGCGGGTGGCGGCCGGAAGCCGGTTCGCTAAGCCCGCCGAGATAACCGCAGTCGCATCGGTCACCGTGCGGGCGTAGTCAGCGCCGACGACCAGGGCTGCCGGGTCGACGTGGGTGTATGGCCGCCAGTCCGGTGCGCCCGGGTGACGGGGCGAGCCATTGCGCACGAATCCGATCCAGGCCTCATGGAAGACGTCCGTGGCGTGGCCGATGGTCGCGGCGGACAGTCCCTGGACGATCGGCGGAGTGCCCCAGCGCGCGATGTTGCCGAACGTGAAGGGGAGTTCACCGCAGTGCGTCGCGTTCAGGGTTCCGTCCAGGCGCGGCGTCCGAACCTCGAACTGGTAGGCGTGCACAGGACGG
Organism: Streptosporangiaceae bacterium; assembly: GCA_050698755.1. Classification (GTDB taxonomy): domain Bacteria; phylum Actinomycetota; class Actinomycetes; order Streptosporangiales; family Streptosporangiaceae; genus Palsa-504. Next base: position 1,881 of record JBOHCK010000415.1, read on the forward strand.
TGATGCGCTCTGCGTTCCGCCAGTTCGAGCGCGCCGCGGCGGAAGAAGTCGTCGGTGAAAATCTGGATGAGGACGTCGAGCGGCTTCGCGCCGGGAGAAACCGCTGCGTGGGCGTCGTACAGGGCTGCGGCAGCGCCGGCGTAGCGGCCGGCCGCCCAGGCGATGACCTGCTCGCGCGTCGTGGTGTTGTACGCGGGATCGAAGCCGAACGCGAAGGCAGCCTCGTCGCTCGTCCAGCCGATGATGAGGTCGACGTCGCTATCCGCCAGGGTGGCCATAGGGTCCTCCGGCAGGGTTGCCTCGTCGATGACCGGCCGGAACGCCAGGTTCCATTGGCCGAAAGCGGCGTTCTGGGCCATCAACCCGACGGTGCCCTGGATGAGGCGCTGCCAGGGCTCGCGGCGCAGTCCCTCCAGGTCAGCGTGACCCAGGAGCCGGGCCAGCGCCGCGGTGTGCGCCATCGCGTCCTCGGCCGTGGGCAGGTCTACTCCGGCCGGCGGGCTTTGCAGGATGCCACGCTGGAACAAGCCTCGCGTGTCAGGACGCTGCGCGAGCGCGGCGACCGAGAATGCGCCGCCAGACTGGCCGGCCAGGGTGATCCGCGCGGGATCCCCGCCGAACGCCGCGACGTTGGCGGCGATCCACCGCAGGGCAGCCGCCTGATCGGTTAGCCATGCGTTCCGGTCGCCGAGGCCGGACAAGAAGCCGAGCGGCCCGAGCCGGTAACTGACGGAAACCGCGACCATGTCACCGTCGCGGGCGAAGGTGTCACCGGCATAGACCGGCAGATTGCCCGATCCGCTCAGGAATCCGCCGCCGTGAATCCAGACGAGCACCGGCCGGCCGACGTCGTCCGGCCCGGGCGTCCACACGTTGAGCGTCAGGCAGTCTTCGTCGAAGGGCGGCTCCCCGTGACGGCCGATGGCCGGGATTCCTTCCGGCCGCCATGGCTGCGGAGCCGAGGGACCGTATCGCGTCGCGTCACGTACGCCCGGCCAGCCCGGGTGAGGCTGAGCCGCCTGCCAGCGGGCGGGCCCCACGGGCGGTGCCGCGTACGGCACGCCGCGGAAGACGTACAGGCCGTCCTCGATACAGCCGCGGACGGTACCCAAGGTGGTGCTGACGAGCGCCTGATCAGTCATCGTCCTCCTTGATGAGCCGTGCCGACTCTTCCGGTTTCAGGACCGCGGCCGTGTCGCGTAGTGGGACAGGAACACCTCCACGCCGGCCCGGGCGATCTGCTCGATCTCCTCGGCGGAAGGACTGGCGGCCGGGTCAAGCAGTGCGTAATAGCGGCGTGGCTGCAGCAGGGCGACGAATTGGTCCGCCGCCAGCTCAGGGTCGCCGATGGCCAGGTCTCCGGAGTCCGACATGGCCCGCAGGAGGCGGGCGAGCCCGGCCCGGGCGCGAGCGGGGCCTGCCTGGTAGTACAACCGGCCAAGCAGCTTCTCGTCATGGTTCTCGCCGATCGCGAGCCGGACCAGGGCGAGCACCTCGGGATCGAAGAGCACCAGCGCGTAGCGGGTCGCGAGTTCGGTAAGGCCCTCATAGCTTGGTTCCACGGCCCCGGGGAGAAGGATCTCCATGGCCAGAATCTGCTCGCAGACATCGTCCACGATGGCGCTGAACAGTTCCTGCTTGCTGCCGAACTTGCTGTAGATCGTCACCTTCGACACTCCTGCGACCGCGGCGACGAGGTCCATTGAGGCGGCCTGGAAACCGTGCTGGATGAACACCTCACGCGCGGCCGCGAGTATCCGCGTGTGCTTGTCCGTCGATCCCGGCGACCGGGCCGAGCCCAGTTTCGCCGAGTCCGCTGCGCCAGGGCCGCGGCCGGTCCGGACTGTCCCGTTCATCACGCCTCCCCAGATATGAGTCCCGCAGCCTTGACGGTACTGAACTGAACGGTATAGTTCAACTCAACGTACCGCTCAGCCGGGTGCTGCGGGTCGTGCCGCAGATCGTTTAGCGCACGCGGTCAGCACGACGAGGAGGCTTTCCGTGCCCAGGTTCCTAGTCATCCACCATGCCCCGGGCGTCTCCCCGGAGCAGTTCCGCGAAAACGTGCCGGACATCCTGGCCAACAAGCACGCGACATTCGTGCATTGCTACGCCAACATGGCCGGCGGAACCATCGTCAACATTTATGAGGCAGACGACGCGGCGAGCGTGGAGCGGGAGATGGAGGCGATCGGATTCCCGTTCGACGAGATCGCGGCCATCCAGTTCGACGCGTCCGCCGACGACCTCCGGGCGATGCTGTGACCGGTCCGGCGTGGTTCGGTGACGACCGCCCGCCAGCGAAGGCGCCGCGCAAGGCCAATGTGTTCGAGACGATGATGAACCATCAGGGCATGCAGCAGCAGAAGGAGCTGTTCCCGTATTTCGACCCCGGTGATCTGGTCCCCGCAGCGGCGTTCTCCTACTCGCTGCCCACCATGCCCAGGTTCCACTTCTACCACTACAACGATCAGCAGGAGATCGTCCTCTGCATGGCAGCCGAAGGCGGCTCACTGACCACGGGGCAGTTGTACGTGCAGAACTCCACGCACGGCGTCACCATGTTCTTGAAGAAGCCGGTCGCTCCGGAGATGGAGAATTACCAGATCTCGATCATTACCATCCGGATGAAAGAGTCGGGTCCGCAGAACGAGGCCAAGATCTTCCGGTGCCGCTCCTGTAACGAGATCGTCTTCCGCTACGACCGCGACGTGTACCACGGGCCGCCGCACAAGTACTACCGCGAACTGCCCAACGTCCGCCTGTACGCCGACGCGGTCGATGCCTTTAATGCCTCCGACCGGATCTGTCCCGC
>JBOHCK010000416.1:0-4661 GCA_050698755.1 Streptosporangiaceae bacterium
GTTACCCATGTCCGTTTTCCCCTGCGAGTCGTATCATGGTGCGCATTAGCCACCACGCTGGGTCGGCCGCCAGCGATTTCATACGGAGGCCACATGAACCAGCAAGTTCCGGACGTGCCGAAGTTCGTTCAGACCCTGAGGCGGTACCGGGCCCTCATCGGTCTCATGGCCACGCTTGGCCTTCTCGCTGGCGCGGTTTTTGCCGCGCTCAACCCGCCGGTGTTCACCAGTCAGGCGCTCGTCATATTTCCGGCGTCGGACTGCCCGGCCGGGGCCATCTGCGGCGGGCCTATGTTTGCGCCCGACCGGTCCGCCTACATCGGGGCCAAGCTGCTTCAGACCCTTCCGGGTGGGGTCCAGGTAAAACCCTTCGCGGCGAACGGCCTGTGGGTGAGCGCCACCGCATCCACCGCCGCCCAGGCCGAGGCCGTGGCTAACGCCGCCGCCCGCAGCTACTTCGCTTACGCTCAGTCTCTGAGCTACCCGGGCGAGCAGGTCGCGGCGCAGAGCTTCGATCCGGCGACGACGGCCACCGGGACTCCGCCGCTGGCTCGGCTGCGCGCCGACCTGCTGCTCGGCGCGCTGTTCGGCGCGCTCCTGGGAGTCATCGCGGCGCTAGGCGGCGGCGGGGCGACCATTGACACACCGACGGCCCCGCGGGGATACGACATCGGCGAGGAAATGAGTCGAGCAAGCCAGGAAACCAGGTACGCATCGACCGGGGTCCCGCTCCAGCAGACGGCCCTGGAATACGTCAACGGGCGGCCCGCTCGCGATCGCGCGGACGGTTATCGGTAAAGAGCCCCGCCGGGCCTGCTCGTCTGTGCCGCCCTCGCCCTGTCGCCAGTTCCGGGCCAGGGCGACGAGGCCGCGAACCACGTCGGGAGGCAGACCCGGGGTGCTCGCGAGGTGGTACAGCGTCGGGTCCTCGTTCTCACCCTGCCCAAGGTCCTGCGACCCCAAGCTGGGTTCCCCGCCCGCCAGTATCCGTCGGCACGAACCTGGGGCCCAGCCGAGCCGGTTCTCGACCATACCGAGGGTGCTAGGGGATACGGACTGGCCGTTCTCGAGCTTTCCCAGCGTCCGCTCGGTCACCCCGCTCGCCTCGGCGAAAGCTCGCCTGTCCCGCATCCCTAGCTCGACCCGGCGTGAGATGACGTAATCGGCGAGTCGCCACCAATCCTCACCGGCCATGTGAGCGCCCCTCCCACCAGCCGGTGCTGATCAGGCCACCGGCCACGTGCCCATCTCATCAGAAGAAGTTAGAAGAGTCTAGCTCTTTCGCAAGCGGGAACCTACGCGGGTCTACCCATCTCTTCTTGATTCATCTTGTTCATGCTCTTTACTTCCTGCCTGTGCTGCCATAGGGTACCTACATCGGAAGATTGATTCTTACTTCTTCCTAAATCTACCGAGATCTTCACTTCTGGGATCCAGCGGACCGGAACGCTGACCTAGACCTGGAGTCTCAACGGGCCGCACCGCTGCCGGAGGCGGTGAGCCCAGCCCGCGACGCTGCGGGCCGGTAGCGTCCTCGCGCATCTTGGAGGGGAGCGCAAGGGCGCTCCGGCCCCGCAGCCGGACGTCTAGCTAAGCGGGCTCGGCGCCCCATACGCGATCTGCAGCACGACCTGGCCGGTACCCGGTGCGGACTGTTGCTCCCAAACCGGGAGGTACTGGGATCGCTGGGTTTCGATGAGGCTCTTTATCCAGCTGAGGTACGCGGCTCGTGTCATGTGCGACCTGCTGTCCACCGTGGCCAAGTCCACCCCGCGCAGCAGGCTGGCAGGTCCGCCACCAGGTGATTGATCGACGAAGCCTACGATGTCCACCGGGTGGATGTCGGCCATGATGGCGAGGAGCTGGGGGAGCCGCGGATCGATATCGCCGCCGAGAAGTTGTGCCCTGGCTGCGGGTGAGACCGTGATCTGGCTGTTAGTCAGCAGTTGGGCGTCAGCCGCTTTCCGGTAGCTCAGGCCCGTCTGCAGGTCCGATCGGTACTTGGCGGTGCCGGTGGGATAGACCCACAGGATGTCAATCTCGGCGGGCCCTTTGCCGAAGCTCGCGATGACGGCCGGGGCGTAGACGGACTCAAGCCGGACGCCGAACTGGGCTCGGATACCGGCCGTGGCGACCACCAGGGTAGAGCCGAGAGGATCATTCGCCCCGGGTCCGAGCTGCATCACGTTCGCGGACGGGTCTTTGTTGAGCAGTTCCTGGCATACCGTGGGATCGCATCCCACGACCGCGGCCCGGCTGACCTGGGACAGGATCCAGTTTACGGCCTGCGCTCTAGCCTGAGCCTCAGCGGCAAGTTCCTGGTTCGCCTGAGCTTGGCCCGTTAGCTGACCGGGCGATGCGCCCTGCCGGGGCATATTGAGTGCGATCGCGCTGCCGACCCCGGCCACCAGCACAATCGCGGCCGCGATCATGACCGCCCGCCGGCGCCGCCGCGTGCGGCTATTTCCGTGCCGTGCCGACCGGGGCCTATTCGTCGGTCCGGTAATGAGCAGGCCATTGCCCTTGTGCCGCGGCGGCCCCGTCGTTACGGTATAGGCAGCTTGCGAGCTGGGTGTCTCATCGCCCGTGGCCGGAGCGGAGGCCTTGGGCGGCATTGGTCCCACCAGCCGTGCTCCCGCGGCCACTAGCTCGAGGAGTGCGTCGCGGGCCGATGGTCGCCCGGCCAGGTCCTTATTGAGGCAGCGGAGGATCAGCGAGTTCAGCGGTTCGGGAAGGCCGCCCACCGTTGGCTCGGAGTGAAGAATGGCGAACGCCACGGCGGTCAGCGACTCGCCCCTGAAGGGCAACTCACCGGTACCCGCGAACGCCATCGTCACCGCCCACGACCACATGTCGGCGGCTGCGGTCACTCGAGTCCCAGCCAGCGCCTCAGGGGCCATGAACGCCGGTGTTCCCAGCGCGACCTGGCCAGAAGGGCCCGTGGTGGTCATCCCGGGCACGGCCGCCAGCCCGAAGTCGATCACCACTGGCCCGTTGGGCCCGAGCAGGACATTGCCAGGCTTGAAGTCGCGATGCACCATCCCGACGCCATGCACCGCGCCCAGCGCGGTCAGCGTCGCGACGGCGATGCGCTCGAGGGCCGGGCCGGCGCGAGGCCCGAACTGCTCGACGACCTCTATCAGCGATGGCCCGTCGACGTATTCACTGACGATGAACGGCCGCCGCTCGAAGAATCCCGCATCAAGGACTTGGGCCGTGCAGAACCGGGCGACCCGCTGCGCGGCCGCGAACTCTTTCAGGAAGCGGTTCCGGACCTGCGGGTCCGTGGTTGACGGCAGAAGCTTGACCGCCACCCGGCTATCAGCAGGACCCACCGCCAGGAACACCACGCCCTGCCCGCCTTCCCCGAGGCGGCCGAGCAACCGGTATCCACCCACCTCATGCGGATCCGAATCGCGCAGGGGAAGGAGCTCTGACATCGTGGACCGTCCGGATGTCACCCGGCTATTTTGCCTCTGTTTGCCCAGCGCACGCCACGATTACGCCCAGCCAGTTGCCTTCCGCGGCTTTCCCGCGGCCGCCTGCGCCCTCGCGGGAACTTCTCTCTCGCCGCCAGGGTCCGCCTGGCGGCACGCCGACGGAGTCCTTCGGGACTACCGAAAGTCCTGGTCACGGGCCGGAATATCGCTCCGGGCGGAACATCTCCACACTGGTGCGAAGGTAGCGATCCTCCCTCGATCATGCTCTCGGCTGAGAACATATGAAATTTTCCCTTTGAACCTGCTTCGACTCGGGCATGCTGTTGAAGCAGCCCGGCTGCGGCATGCCCTAGGGGCACGCCGCGGCAGGGTCAGGGGCGGGGCCCCGGCCGCGCCGTCTCCCCCCCACGGTGCGCCGGGCCCCCGCTCCGCCTGAGCCAAGGACACGGTCAAGGCGGCATGGACAGGTCGGCGTCGTGAGCGTGCGGCCCGTTTTGTCTAGATAACTGGCGGGTAAATGAGCTGCGTGCCTGCCCGCGCGCTATTTCATACCGCGCCGCGTTGTGTGGAGATCAGGGAACTTCCTATACCGCGGCCTGCGGCCGGCGAGGTCCTTGTCCGCACCGTGTGCTCTGGCATCAGCGGGGGCACCGAACGGCTGGTGTATCGCGGCGAGGTCCCTGCCGATTTGGCGCTGGACGACACGATCGACGCGCTTGGCGGTACCTTCTCCTATCCCTTCGCCTATGGATATGCGTGTGTCGGCGAAGTAGCGGAGTCCGGCCAGGCGGTTTTCGCGTTCCATCCGCACCAGGACGTATTCGCGGCACGGGCTGGTGAGCTGATCCCGCTGCCTCCTATCGACCCCGCGCCAGCCACCTTGTTGCCGCTGGTCGAGACGGCGTTGCAGGTGACGCTCGATGCGGGGACCGGATATCGCGACCGGGTCATCGTGCTCGGGGCCGGTGTGCTCGGGCTGCTGACCGGCCTGCTGTTGCGGCGCTCCGGGTGGCGGCCGCTGATTGCCGAGCCGCAGGCGTGGCGCCGCGCCGTGGCCGACAGCCTTGGCGTCACCACCGCAGCGCCGGAGGAACTGGCGCAAGAGGAGGTTCCGCTGGTCATTGACGCCAGCGGTAACCCGGATGCGCCAGCGGAGGCGCTGAACTTGCTGGCCCACGAGGGAACCCTGTTGATCGCGTCGTGGTTCGGCACCAAACCCGT
>JBOHCK010000417.1:0-4652 GCA_050698755.1 Streptosporangiaceae bacterium
AGCGGGACGGTGACCGCGGTGACCGACACCAAGCTGGCGGTGATTGACCGGCCGACGTTCCTGTTCATGGTCCAGAAGACGCCAGTATTCGCGCTGCAGGTGATGTCGAACCTGGCCGAGCGCCTGCACGACTGAGACCGCCTGGAGGTTAGGGCTGGCCGGCGTGAACCAGGCCAGGGACCTGGCCCCGGGCCGGTCGTGGCGCTGCCCACCCTCGGCCGGAGCGGTCACCGCCATCCCGGACCCCCAGAGAAAGAGCAACCTAGTTGCATATCTAGAGTATGCCGGCGTCGTAGTCACGCCGTCAACCGGGACGAGCAAGCCGCAGACCGGCTAGCCGTCCGGCGTGGGTCAGCCCCGCGCCAGCAAGCGGAGCGCCCGTTCCTGCTCCCAGTCCAGCGCCCGCCCGGTCGGGGCGGGGACGCGGCCGGTCCGCCGGCCCAGGTCGGCCACCGCGGCGCGGACATGGGGCTCGGCGAGCACGCGCAGCCCGAACGAGAGCGCCGCGGGGCTGATGTCGTACCGCCGCTCGAGCTCGAGCGCCGCGGCGACGGCCTCCAAGTCCACCTCGCTGAACTGCCGGTGGGAGGCCCGGCCGGGATAGTCACGGACCGGCGGGAGCAGCCCGAGATCCTCGCGGTAGCGGAGCATGCGGGCCGATGTTCCGAGCCGCCGGGCGGCCTCCGTGATGCGCATGGATGAATTCTAACAATTTTGTGTCAAGAAAGTGCGTCAGCGCGTGCGGGGCCGCCCCGCGGTCCCGTAGCGTGTGATCGGGGCAGTCACCACCGCTCGTTCGGCTAAAAAGGGAATGAGGAGAACCGATGTCCGCGGATCAGCTTCCTTACCAGGTTGCCGACCTCTCGCTCGCCGCCTTCGGGCGCAAGGAAATCCAGCTGGCCGAGCACGAGATGCCGGGGCTGATGGCGGTGCGCGCCGAGTACGCGGCGACCCAGCCGCTGCGCGGCGCGAAGATCACCGGCTCGCTGCACATGACCGTGCAGACCGCGGTGCTGATCGAGACGCTCGTCGCGATCGGCGCGCAGGTCCGCTGGGCGAGCTGCAACATTTTCTCCACCCAGGACCACGCCGCCGCGGCCGTTGCGGTCGGGCCGGACGGCACCCCCGACGACCCGAAGGGCATCCCGGTCTTCGCCTGGAAGGGCGAGACGCTCGAGGAGTACTGGCGGTGCACCGAGCTGGCGCTGACCTGGCCGGGCGGCGACGGGCCCAACCTGATCGTGGACGACGGCGGGGACGCCACCCTGCTCGTGCACAAGGGCGCCGAGTACGAGCAGGCGGGCGGGGTCCCCTCGCCGGCCGCCGACGACCCCGAGGAGTGGCGGATCATCCTCGACCGCCTGCGCAACTCGCTGGCCGACCACCCGGGTAAGTGGACGCGGGTGGCCGCGACCGTCAAGGGCGTAAGCGAGGAGACCACCACCGGCGTGCACCGGCTTTACGAGATGGCCCAGGCGGGCACGCTGCTCTTCCCGGCCATCAACGTCAACGACTCGGTGACCAAGTCCAAGTTCGACAACAAGTACGGGTGCCGGCACTCGCTGATCGACGGCATCAACCGTGGTACGGACGTGCTGATCGGCGGGAAGGTCGCCGTGGTCTGCGGGTACGGCGACGTCGGCAAGGGCTGCTCGGAGTCGCTGCGCGGGCAGGGCGCCCGCGTCATCGTGACCGAGATCGACCCGATCTGCGCGCTGCAGGCGGCGATGGACGGCTACCAGGTGGCGACGCTGGAGGACGTGGTGTCCACGGCCGACATCTTCGTCACCGCGACCGGCAACCGCGACGTGATCACCGCCGATCAGATGAGCCGGATGAAGCACCAGGCGATCGTCGGCAACATCGGGCACTTCGACAACGAGATCGACATGGCCGGCCTGACCGCCTGGCCCGGGGTCCGCCGGGTCAACGTCAAGCCGCAGGTGGACGAGTGGGCCTTCCCGGACGGGCACGCCATCATCGTCCTGTCCGAAGGCCGGCTGCTGAACCTGGGCAACGCCACCGGGCACCCGAGCTTCGTGATGTCCAACAGCTTCACCAACCAGGTGATCGCGCAGGTCGAGCTGTTCACCAGGACCAGCGAGTACCCGGTAGGCGTGTACACGCTGCCGAAGCACCTGGACGAGAAGGTCGCGCGGCTGCACCTGGACGCGCTCGGTGTCCGGCTCAGCCAGCTGACCAAGGAGCAGGCGGACTACATCGGGGTCAGCGTCGACGGGCCGTACAAGCCGGAGACCTACCGTTACTGACACCATCGCGCACGGGGACGTCGCCGACCCCGGCCTGGCCGGCGACGGCGACGTCCGCATCCGCTACGCGCAGCGGGCCATGCCGCTGCTGGCGGGGCTCATGGAGCGGTTCGCGAGCCAGCGGCCCTTCGAGGGCCTGACCATCGCGGCGTGCCTGCACGTCACCGCGGAGACGGCGATGCTCGTGCGGTTGCTCAGGGCGGGCGGGGCCACGGTCCGCCTGGCCGCGTCCAACCCGTTGTCCACCCAGGACGACATCGCGGCGGCGCTCGCCGCCCGGTACGGGATCGCGGTCTTCGCCCGGGCCGGGGTGGACCGTCGAGGCTACTACCGTCACATCGAGCAGGCTCTGGACCAAGGCGCCGACCTGATCATCGACGACGGCGGCGACCTGGTGAACACGCTGCACACGGCGGCCAGGCAGGCCCTGCCTGGCGTCCGGGGCGGCTGCGAGTCGACCACGACGGGCGTGATCAGGCTGCGCCGGATGGCTGCCGAGGGCGCGCTCGCGTTCCCGGTCATCGCGGCGAACGACACCCCGGCCAAGCGCCTGGTCGAGGGGATGTGCGGGACCGGGCAGTCGGTCATCGACGGCATCCTGCGCGCCACCAACACGCTGCTGGCGGGCAAGACCGTCGTCGTGGCCGGGTTCGGGGCCAGCGGCCGCGGCGTGGCCGAGCGCGCCCGCGGGTCCGGGGCCCAGGTCATCGTGACCGAGATCGACCCGGTGCGGGCCCTGGACGCGTCCCTGCAGGGGTTCCGGGTGCTCCCGATGGCGCAGGCCGCGCCGCTCGGCGAGGTGTTCATCACCGCCACGGGCTCCTGCGACGTGATCGGCGCGGAGCACCTCGCGGCGATGCGCGACGGCGCCATCCTGGCCAACGCGGGGCACTTCGACGTGGAGATCGACGTGCGGGCGCTGGCGGGGCTGGCGGCCGGGGTGCACCGCGACGTTCGGCCGCACGTCGACGCCTACGACGTCGGCGACGGGCGGACCGTCCTGCTGCTCGCCGAGGGACGGGTGGTGAACCTCGTGGCGGCCGAGGGGCACCCGCCCGAAGTGATGGACCTCGCGTTCGGCCTCGAGGCGCTCGCCCTGGCCTGGCTGGCGGGCAACGCCGGCAAGCTCCAGGTCGGCGTGCACGAGGTGCCCGCCGACCTCGACGCCGAGGCGGCGCGGCTCGTGCTGGCCGCGATGGGCGTGTCGGTCGATACGATCACCGCCGCCCAGCAGGCGTACCGGGAGTCCTGGCGCATCGGCTCCTGAGCCCTCGCTCGTCAACTAACCCGTTCAGGCCGGGGCCGGCTGGTATAACAGCCATCGGGGGGAGATGGCCGACGAACTTACGCGGCGCCCGGTCTTGATCGTGGGGGCGCCACGCTCCGGTACGACCTGGGTCGCGAGCGTACTCAGCCAGGTCTGCGGTGCCCGGCTGGTCCACGAACCGGACAACGACCTGGTGAACCCGTTTGCCCTGCGGGCCAAGGCCGGCCTCGGACGTTACCCGGTGATAGCCGCCGGTGACGTGGCCCGCGACTACGAACGGCTCTGGGCCTCGGCCTTTGACCCAGGCGTGCGCGGCGTCTCGCCGCGCGACCTGACGGCCCGGGGCGTCTTGCGTTTCACCTCCGTGAACTGGGCGGACCGCATCGTAGAAGGTGACACCAGGCCCGGCACCCGAGCCCTTAAAGCCGTGTTCGACCAGCTGGCGGTGCCGCGCGGCCGCGTCGGGCCGCCCGCCGACGTGCCCATGGTCAAGTCCGTGCATTCGGCGTTTGCGCTGGACTTCATCACCTCGCGCTGGCAGCCGAGCGTCGTGGTCGTGTTCCGGGATCCGCTCAACGCGATTGCCAGCTGGCTCGAGCTGGGCTTCAAGCCGCGGCATTTCGAGGCGGACCGTCGCGTTCGCCGCCAGGTCATCGACCGCCTCGGCCTGCCCCTGCCGCGGACGGACGACGAAGTGACCAGCGTGGCCTACACCTACCTGGTGCTCTCGGCGTCCTTGCGCGCGTCGGTCGCGGCCCATAGCGGCTGGTCCACGGTCGTGCACGAGGACCTGTGCGCCGATCCGCAGGCCGGGTTCGCGAAGTTGCTGGCCGAGCTCGGCCTGCCCTTCTCGGCCGCAGTCGAGCAACGGATCCGCGGTTCCAACCGCCCGGGCAGCGGTTACCAGACCAACCGGGTGGCATCGCTGCAGCCCGATCGGTGGCGGCAGCGGCTGAGCGCGAGCCAGGCGTACCGCATCATGGCCATAGCCGGCGAGTTTGGCCGTCATCCCGCCCCGCACGACGTCGGCGTGGGGAGCGGCGCGTGAGCGACAGGCCCGTCACCGGTGGGCAGCGTCACTCGCTAGCCACCGAGGCCCTGACCTTCGGACTGGC
>JBOHCK010000418.1:0-4644 GCA_050698755.1 Streptosporangiaceae bacterium
AGCCCGTTGCGCGAGTAGCAGTCCCGGCGGATCCGGGCAAGCTTCCGACCAAGCAGCGCATTGAGCACGCTGCGTTGCAGCTGTTCGCGGCCAAGGGCTTCGAGGCGACCGGAATCCGCGATATCGCAGACCTGGCTGGCCTGTCGACGTCCGCTCTGTACCACTACATGGGCAGCAAGGACGAACTGCTGGTCGCGTTCATGGTGGAGAGCATGACCGAGCTGACCAGGGTGGCGTACGCAGCCCTGGAGGGTGCGGAGAATGCGGCCGCGCAGCTGGCTGCCCTGGTTCGCGCGCACGTGGGCTTCCACACCTTGGACGCCCAGCGGTCGCTGGTCGCTGACGACGAGCTGCGTGCCGTGTCTGATGCCGCATTTACCAAGGTCATGCAGCTACGCGACGGATACGAACGGCTGTGGGCCGAGACACTGCAGCGCGGCAAGCGCAGTGGCGAGTTCAGCTTCGCCGACGCGCGCATCACCCGCCTGGCGCTGCTGGAAATGTGCAACGGCGTCGCCCGCTGGTACTCCGACCGCGGGCCCAAGCACCCGGCGGAGATCGCTGACTCTTTTGCTGAGCTCGCCCTTGCGATGGCCGGGGCCTGGGTGGATGGCCAGGCTGTGCGGGCCGTGGACTTGCCGGGCCTGCCTACGAGGGACATCCTCGCTCTTGTCAGGGCCGAACTACGGGTGACCGGCGACAGCCCGCCAGACGGCGGCGCGCCGCAGCCCGGCACGGCACGCTGACTCGTCAGCCCCCGCGCACAGTGCCCCATCGTCTCATCCGGGCTCAGCTGACCCATTGATGTCCGATCGATCGATCGGTAGCATAAGGGCAATTGCCGCCGGCTCCGCCCCGAGGGAGGCCGCCGATGTCAGTTCGCCAGGGTGAGCAGAGTCTGGAACGGCACGCCATCGGCCTGCCCGCCGTCACGGCTCAATCAGCGGCCCTTATTGCTCCGGCGGCAGGTTCAGTCGCCGGGCTGGCGTTCATCGTGAGCTACTCCGGCGCGGCCACACCGCTCGCGTTCCTGATAGGCCTGCTGGTCTGCGTGTGCATCGCCCTGGTGATCGGCGAATACGCCCGCCGGCTGCCGAGCGCTGGCTCGTTTTACACCTATCTGACCAGGACTTTCGGCCCCAAGACCGGGTTCGTCACGGGCGTCGCGCTGTTCGGCGCGTATCTGCTGCTGTTCCCGTTCCAGCTCGACTTCTTCGGCAACTTCGTCTCGTCACTGCTGGCTGCCTCCGGCGTGCACATTGCCTGGTGGGTCTTCTCCGCCGCACTGATCATCTTGTCCACCACGCTGGGCGTGCTGGGCATCAAGCCGTCGTTGCGCACCGGCCTGATCGGCCTGGGCTTTGAGATGCTGATCCTGACGATCTTCTCGCTGGTGATCATCTTCAAGGGCGGGGCGGGCGGCAACACGATCCAGGCGTTCAATCCCAGTGCCAGCCTGAAAGGCTCCGGCGGCCTGCTCACGGCCGTGGTCTACACGATCTTCGCGTTCGTCGGCTTCGAGTCCGCGACTACTCTCGGCGACGAGGCGCGCGAGCCGCGGCGGACGATCCCCCGTGCGGTCATGCTCACCACCTTGGTCGTGGGCATCTTTTACGTGGTCGTGTCCTATGCCGTCACCATCGGATACGGGGTCTCCAACAAGAACGTCAATGCCCTGGCCACCGCAGCCACGCCCTTCAACACGCTGGCTGACAAGTTCGGCGACGGCGCGCTGAGCGTGTTTGTCAACCTCGCGGTGATCTCCAGCTTCACCGCGCTGAACATCGTGACCGTCGTGGCGGTCAGCCGGATTTTCTGGAAGATGGGCCGGGACGGCCTGCTGCCGTCGGCTTTCAGCCGCCTGAACGCCCGGCAGTCACCGCATATCGCGTGCCTGTTCAGCGGGACGCTGGCGCTGGTTGCCTCGATCCTGTTCGGGGCGATCTACGGCGCGCTGAACTTCGCGTCCTGGCTGTCCTACTTCGCCACCCTGTTCTTCATCGCCGCCTATCTGCTGATCAGCGTGGGACTGATCCGCTTCATGTGGCGGGACTACCGGTCGGAATTCAGCTGGGCCAGGCATGCGCTGCTGCCGATCATCTCGATCGCGGCGATGATCTGGGTGCTGTGGGGCAACATCCATCCCTATCCGCCCGCCCCCCTGCGCTGGTTCATCTACGCCACCGTCGGTGTCCTGCTCATCAGTACCCTGATCGCGCAGTGGCTGGCGAAAAACAGGCCAGCCGCGATGGAGCGCGCTGGCATGCTGCTCGGCGATGCCGATGCCGAGCGTAAGGACGCACTGGCCGCATCCGGCGAGGCCGGCAGCTGATGGCCATCCTCTTCGAAACCCGCAATGGCATCGCCCGGATCACGATCAACCGGCCGGAAGTGCTCAACGCCCTGGACCCGGCCACCTACGCCGAGATCACCGAGGCGTTCCAGCAGATCGAGCAGGACCCGGGCATCCTGGTCGGGATCATTACCGGGGCGGGCGATAAGGCGTTCACGGCCGGTGCTGACCTGAAGATCATGCACACCGGAGGCGCTGACCTGGGCCAGTGGACTCCGTGGCGGCAGGACCGCTGGGACTTCGGTGCGACTACGTCCAAGCCCCTGATCGCGGCGATCAACGGGTACGCGCTCGCCGGCGGCCTCGAGCTAGCCCTGGTCTGTGACATCCGCATCGCCTCGCCGAACGCCGTCTTCGGGACACCCGAAGTGAAATGGAACCTGCTGCACGGTTTCGGCGCCTATCAGCTGCCGCGGATCATCTCGCTGTCGCACGCCATGGAAATGCTCCTGACCGGCGAGTTCATCGACGCTGCCACGGCCGAGCGGATCGGGCTGGTCAGCCGGGTCGTACCGGCGGACGGCCTGCAGGCTGAGGCCGACCGGATCGCCCGGGTCATCGCCGGCAACGGCCCGATGGCGGTCCGCATGACCAAGGAACTGGTCCGCAACGGCCTCTCAGCCTCACCACCGGACCACTTCCGGCTGATGAACGAGTACTACAGCCGGGTCGATGCCACCACCGACCAGTCCGAAGGCCTCACGGCCTTCGCCGAGAAGCGCAAGCCGCGCTACCACCACGACGAAGAGGCGGCTGGCGCCTGACCGAGCCCGAACCGGACCGGAGGACACGACCATGAAGATGTTCGCCTTCCACTGCGGCGGCGAGAAGACACTCCGCTCGGTCTTCGACCCGTTCGACCCGGACTGCGGCTCGACGATTCACGTGCCGTACTTCTTCTACCTGATCCAGCATCCCGACGGCAACGTGCTGTTCGACAGCGGCGCGCACCCGGCCCTGCTTGACGACCCGCGCAGCCGCCTCGGCGAGGCCGCCGACCTGTACGAAATCGTCATGAACCCCGGCGACGACGTCCGCTCCCGGCTGGACTCGCTCGGCGTGGACGCCGGCGACATCGGCCACGTCGTCCAGTCACACCTGCACTACGACCACGCCGGCGGCCTGGAGTTCGTCCAGGGCGCCACCGTCTACGTGCAGCGCGAGGAACTCAGCTTCGCCTACTGGCCGCCGGTCTACCAGCGCGACGTCTACGTCCGCCAGGACTTCGACGCGGTCAGGGACTGGAAGCAACTGCGCGGCGAGCACGACATCTTCAACGACGGCCGCCTGATCATCTTCCCGACGCCCGGCCACACGCCAGGTCACCAGTCAATGCTGGTCCGGCTGGACAGCGAGGCCTACATCCTCGCGGGCGACGCGGTCTATGACAAGGAGAAGATGCAGGCCCGCTGCCTGCCCGGGCTGCTGTGGAGCCCGGACGCGATCGTCGAGAGCTGGGAGAAGATCGAGGAGATGCAGCGGCGCTACAACGCCAGGCTCATCGTCACCCACGACCTGCACTGGCAGGACTCCGTCAAGCTCGGGCCGCAGGAATGGTACGAGTGACCTCGCCGATCCCCGACGGCCGCCCGCCCAGCATGCCGGGCGGCGGGCCGCCCGCGCGTGACCTGGTAGAGCTGGTCCGAGACGCATGCCAGGTGAATCCCGGTATCCCGGCGCTGATCTTCGAGGACGGCGTCAGTGTCAGCCGGGCCCGGCTGTGGGCCGAGATTGAGTCGTTCGCGGGCTACCTGAGTTCACGGATCCAGCCAGGTGACCGGGTCGCCGTCATGATGCCGAATCGCGCTGAGTTCATGGTGGCCTGGCTCGCCGTGGCCGCCTGCCGCGGCATCCTCGTCGCGCTCAACCCCGCTGCCCGCAGCCACGACGCCGGTCACGTGCTGCGTGACTCATCCGCCCGGATCGCGGTGGCCGACAGCGCGCATGCCGCGCTGTTCGCCGAGCTCCAGCCAGCCTGTCCTGACCTGGCCGAGGTCATCGTGGCCGCGGACTGCGAGCCCGGCGGGCTCAGCGCCTACACCGGGCCAGGCCTGCCCGGGCGGCCAGGCGAAGCCCGCGGGGACCTGACCAACATCTTCTACACCTCGGGTACCACCGGTCCGCCCAAGGGCTGCGCGGTCGGGCATGACTACTGGGTCCGGTTCGCCGATTTGATGGCCGAGCTGTTCAGCATTACCGCCGCCGACCGGATGATCTGCTGCCTCCAATTCTTCTATAACGATCCGCCGTGGATGCTGCTGCTCGCTCTCAGGACTGGTTCTTCGATGGTC
>JBOHCK010000419.1:0-4636 GCA_050698755.1 Streptosporangiaceae bacterium
GATAGGAGGGAGACGAGCGATCATGGGCCGGGGAGCGTTCACGATGAAAACCCATGATCTGGCGCTGCCGCGTGGCACTGGCCACTACCTAGGATTACGACCGAGCGTGCCGGTTGGTTCACGGACAGCAGCGTACGTAATAGCCACGTAAGAACTGCCTGCCTTCCGGCGGCGCTGGGTACGATCATCCCCGGGGGCGCAGCGGGCAAAGGACCTCGGACGTGGATGAAGCGGGCGCTAAGCCGGCGGGCCTGAGCAGGCGGAAGGTGCTGGCGGTTCTCGGCGCCGGCGCGCTGGTCGCCGAGCAAGTCCTGCTTACCGGCTCATCGTCGCCCGTCCGCGCCGGGGGCCAGGCGCCCGCCAGGCTCCTCGGCCGGGCCAACGTGCCGCCGGAGCCCGGGGGTTACGCGCCTGACGGCATCGCCGGGCGGACCGCCGCGCTGCCGTTGCAGGATGTGGAGCTCCTCGATAGCGCGTTCAGTCAGAATCAGTTGAGAAACACGGCGTACCTGCTGTTCCTCGATCCCGAACGCATGCTGCGCTCCTTCCGCCTGAACTACGGCCTGCCCTCGGCCGCGCCGCCGTGCGGCGGGTGGGAGCGGCCGGCGTCCCAGGTGCGCGGTCACATGACCGGGCACCTGCTGTCCGCCCTGGCGCTCACGTACGCGAACACCGGGAACACCGAGGCCCTGGCCCGCGGGCGGTACCTCGTGGGCCAACTCGCCATGCTGCAGGCGCGGGCGCGGCAGGCGGGCTTCCACCCCGGGTACCTGTCCGCGTTCCCCGAGGTCTTCTTCGACTGGCTGGAGCAGGGCCTGCCGGTGTGGTCGCCGTACTACATGATCCACAAGTACCTGGCCGGGCTGATCGACCAGTACCAGCTGGCCGGCGACGCGCAGGCGCTCGACGTCGCGGTCAAGCTGGGCGACTGGGTGGACTGGCGGACGGCCAGGCTGCCCTACGTGCAGATGCAGATGGTCCTCCAGACCGAGTTCGGCGGGCTGCCCGAGGCGCTGGCCAACCTCTAAACGATCACCGGCTCGGAGCGGTACCTGGCCGCCGCGCAGCGCTTCTACCACGCGCAGGTGCTCGACCCGCTGGCTGACGGAGTGGACGCGCTGGCCGGGCTGCAGGCCAACGTCACCACGCCGAAGATCATCGCGTGCGTCCGGATGTGGGAGGAGACGGGCAGCGGCACCTACCGCGACATCGCCCAGAACTTCTGGGACATCGTGACCGCGCACCACGTCTACGTCATCGGTGGCGCAGGCAACTACGAGCACTTCCAGCCGCCCGGCGCGGTCGCCTCGCAGCTGTCCAACTTCACCTGCGAGAACTGCGTCGGCTACAACCTGCTCAAGCTGACCAGGCTGCTGCACTTCCACCAGCCCGCCCGGACCGACCTGATCGACTACTACGAGCGCACGCTGTTCAACCAGATGCTGGGGGAGCAGGATCCCACCTCGCCGCACGGCTTCAACTGCTACTACACCGGGCTGTCGCCAGGCGCGTTCAAGCGCCAGCCGCTCAACTACTTCCCCAAGGGCAACCCCGGCGTCTACGCGACCGACTGGGACACCTTTACCTGCGACACCGCCACCGGCCTCGAGACCCAGGCCAAGTTCGCCGACACCATCTACACCCACGGCGCGGACAGCCTCTCGGTCAACCTGTTCATCCCCTCGCAGGTGAGGTTCGGCGGGCTCGTCCTCCGGCAGGTGACCGGCTTCCCCGACGATCCGGTGGTCAGCCTGTCCGTGGTCTCGGGCGCGGCCACCATGACGCTGCGGGTCCGCGTGCCGGGCTGGGTGGCCGGGCCGCCCGTGGTCAGGCTCAACGGCATGCCGGTGCCGGGCCCGGTGTCCTTGCTGATGCCGGGCGACGGGCACTGGATCACCCTCTGGCGCCAGTGGCAGGCCGGTGACGTACTCGAGGTCACCCTGCCGATGCGGCTCGCGTTCGAGCCCACGCCGGACTATCCCGGCGTCCAGGCGGTCACCTACGGGCCGGTGGTGCTGAGCGGCGTCTACCCCGCCGACCCCGGTGCGCTCACCCCCGTCCTCGACGTCGCCTCCGTCCAGCGCACCGCCGCCGCGCCGATGACGTTCGCCGCCGTCTCCGGCGGCAAACCGGTCCGCCTGATCCCGGTGAGCCGTGCCGCCCACGAGTACTACTCCGTCTACTGGCAGACCGCCTGACCCGGCCAGTGGTATCCAGCCAGCCACTGGCGTCGCGTCAACGCAGTATTACCCGGCCTACCACGAGGGCCGGGTAATACTCGCCGCGGTGCTCAGCCGTGCGCTACCTCGACGACACCGAAGCTTCGGCCAGCGCAGGGACCGCGACCGGCAGCCGGTCTTCGGTCGGCAGGCGAGCCTCGGACGCCGCGAGGACTGCGATCGGCGCCGGGTTCTCCACCCGGCCGGCCCGCAGGGTGCGGACGGCGATGAGCACGCCGGCCAGCGTGACGAACGCGCCGGCCAGCACGGCGCGGTCCGCGCCGGTCACGAACGCGCTGGCGATGGCCTGCATCAGCGTCGCCCCGTACGCCCCGGTCGCGTGGTGGGCGGCCGTAGCGGCCGCGCCCAGCGACCCGCCGAACGCGTGCCCGCCGGCCAGGTGCGCCATCCGGCTGGCGAACACCGACGCCGTGACGCTGCCGAACACCGCCACCCCCAGGACGCTGCCCATGTTGCGGGTGGTGTCGTTGACCGCCGAACCCACGCCGGCCATCGCCGGCGGAAGCTCGGCCATGGAGGCCGACGTGGCCGCCGACATCGACAGCCCGATCCCGGCGGCGATGATGACCATGGCCAGGACGTAGTGCCCGTACCCCGAGGTGGCCGAGGCCGTCGCGAACACCGCCAGCCCCGCGGTCACCGCGGTCAGCCCCAGGGCCACCGGGACCACCGATCCGGTTCGCTTGGCCAGGGCCGCGCCGAGCGGGCTGAAGACGGCCAGCGCGGCCGCGGAGGGCAGCGCGCGGACCCCGGCGGCCAGCGGGCTGTAGCCGAGCACGAACTGGTAGATCTGCGTGCTCAGGAACACCACGCCGGACAGGGCGAAGAACATCACGGTGATCGAGGCGCCGGCCCCGGCAAAGCGCGGGTTGCGGAACAGGTGCAGCGGCAGCATCGGGTGGCTGCTGCGCGCCTCCCAGGTCACGAACAGGGCCAGCAGGACGGCCGAGGCGCCGAACAGGCCGAGGGTGGTGGCGGACAGCCAGCCGTTGTCGGGCGCCTCGATGATCGCGTAGGTCAGCACGCTGAACGCCGCGACCGACAGCGCCGCGCCCGCCAGGTCGAGCCGCCCGGCCTGCGGTGACCGCGACGCGGGGATCAGCCAGCGCCCCGCGACCAGCGCGGCCGCGACGATCGGCAGGTTGACCAGGAAGATGGAGTCCCAGCTGTAGTGGGCGAGCAGCCAGCCTCCGGTCACCGGGCCGATCGCGACGCCGAGGCCGCTGACCGCGGACCACAGGCCGATGGCCTTGGTGCGCTCGGCGCGGTCGGTGAACACGTTGGTGATGATCGACAGCGTGGCCGGCATGATGAACGCTCCGCCGATGCCCATGATCGCGCGGGCCGCGATGAGCTCGGCGGTCGTCTGGGTGAACGCCGCGGCCAGTGACCCGACGGCGAAGATCGCCAGCCCGCCGGCCAGCGCGTAATGCCGCCCGTAGCGGTCCGCGATGGCCCCGGCCAGCAGCAGCAGCGCGGCGAACGTGAGGGTGTAGGCGTCCACGATCCACTGCAGCCCGCTGGCGCTCGCGTGCAGCTGCCTGCTGAACGTCGGCAGCGCCACGTTCACGATCGTCGAGTCCACGACGATGACCAGCAGGCTCAGGCAGAGCACCCCGAGGGTGTACCAGCGCCGGGAGTAAGCCGTGCCCGCCGTGCCCGTCGGGGCCTGGGCCGGGGCCGAGGCCGGCGCCGGCGGGCGGACTTGGGTTGGGTCGGCGGTCGCGGCCATGACGATCTCCATCCGTACGACTGTAAGGCTACATTTGTATTGTTAAGTTGACTGTACGAGTGTAGCCTTACGAGTGTCAAGTAGATTCCCGGAAGAAGTTCAGCCGTAGCGCAACGGATGTAGTCTTAAGCAAGGGAGGCTGTGATGCCCGCGAATCAGACGAGCACCGCCCGGCAGCGGAACCCGCGTGGCCAGGGCGAGCGGCTGCGCGACGACATCATCGAGGCGGCCAGCCGCCTGATGGCCGATCCGGCCGCCCCGCCGCTTACCCTGCGCGGAGTAGCCCGCGCGGCAGGAGTCGCCGCGACCTCGGTCTACCTGCACTTCCCCGACATCGAATCGCTGGTCCTGGCGGTCGCCGACCGGCGCTTCGGCGAACTGGTCCAGCTCCAGGACGACGCGCGGGACTCCGGCACGGACCCGTGCGAGCAGGTGCGCGCCGGATGCCTGGCCTACTGCGAGTTCGGGCTGGCCCACCAGGGCAATTACCTGGTGATGTTCACCAACCCGCTGCCGTTGCCCGACCAGATGACCCCCGAGGAATTCCCCGGCCGGAAGGCATTCCAGCGGCTAACCGACGCGGTGGCGAAGTGCATCGGGAGTGATCAGGAAGACCCGGAAGCGTTCTTCACCGCCCAGCTCCTCTGGCAGCAGTTGCACGGCC
>JBOHCK010000420.1:0-4607 GCA_050698755.1 Streptosporangiaceae bacterium
TCCACGACGAGCTCGCCGACCTGGTCACCGGGACCATCGAGCGGTGGGACGCGTCCGAGACGGCCAGCCAGCTGGAACTGCTCCTCGGACGTGATCTCCAGTTCATCCGCATCAACGGCACGGTGGTCGGCGCGGGCGTGGGGCTGATCCTGCACGCCATAGTCCTGGCTCTGGCCTGAGCCGGCGCCGGATAAGGAGCTTGGATGCGGGTCGTGGTGGCGGGAGCCGGGTTCGCCGGGCTGATGGCGGCGGACCTGATCGCCCGGGCGGGTCACGAGGTGATCGTCCTGGAGGCGCGGGACCGGGTCGGCGGCCGGGTCTGGTCGCAGGAACTGGTGCCCGGCGACCCGCGCACGATCGTCGAGCGCGGAGCCGAGTTCGTGCTGGACGGATACGACCACCTGCGCGCCGTGGCCGGTGAGTTCGGCCTGCCGCTGGCGGACATGACCATGTCCTACTACGAGCGAGAGCCGCGCGGCGGGGCGGCGACCACGCACCGCGACATGGCGCAGTGCGCTGAGGTGGTCGCCCGCGCAGCCGCCCAGGCCCGGCTCGGCACCTCCCTCGCCGAGGTGGCCAGCAGCTGGTCCGGTTCCCAGGCCGCGCTCGCCGCCTACCTGTCGCGGGTCGAGGTCACCAACGGGATGGCGGCTGGGGCCCTGGCCGCCGCGGTGGCGGCGGACCACACCACCGGATTCGCGCGGCGGCCGTGCTGGCGGGTAGCTGGAGGTAACCAGCGCGTGGCCCAGGGACTGGCCGGACGCCTCGGGGCGTCGGTCTGGCTGCGCACCCCGGTACGCGCGGTCGGGCAGGACCAGGACGGAGTGCGGGTCCGCACCGACGCGGGCGAAGTACGCGGCGATGCGGCCATCCTCGCCGTGCCGATGGCCGTCCTGCGGCTCCTGCCGATGGATCCGCCGGTGCCGCCCGGGCACCTGGCCGCCTGGCAGCGCGCCGGGCTGGCCCACAACGCCAAACTGCACATCCCGCTGGCCCGGCCCGCCGCCGCCGGGGCCGTGCAGAGCGTGCCGGACCGGTTCTGGACGTGGACCGCGACCGACGGGTCGGGTGAGGTTCAGCCGGTCCTGCACGCGTTCGGGGGCACGGAGGAGGGGCTGGCCGCGCTGGCCGTCGCCGAAGGGCCGGCCACATGGGCGTCCCGGGCCGCGGCGCTGCGGCCAGAACTGTCGCTCGACGTGAGCCGGGCCATGCTCACCACCTGGAACGACGACCCGTGGGCGGGTGAGTCGTACTCCGCGCTTACCGTCACCGTGGCCGACGGGGATGACGACGTCATGGTCACCCCCGTGGGCCGGGTCCACTTCGCGGGCGAGCACACCGCCGGAGCCTGGGCGGGCCTGATGGAGGGCGCCTTGCGCTCGGGCACCCGCGCCGCCCGCGAAGTCCTCACCCGAACACCGCCGCTCTGAGCGCCGCGCCACCCGGTCTTAGTCGCTCCCTCGAGATAACGCCCCGGCACGCTTCCGGCGCTTGCGCGGGGAAGCGGGTGCCCCGGTCGTGACCGGACGGCCGTGCCCCGAGACTGCGGGCCGGATTGGTCCCGCGCCGCCTGTTCCGGACCGGCGTCTGGGCGTCCGGCCTGCGGTGGGGTTACCGGTCCGCCTGGCGTCCGGCCTGCTCATCTGGCTCTCCGGCGTACCGGCCGCCGCCGGGATGGGCGTGCCTGAGGCCGCGATCTGCCTGACCACGTGATGCCCCGCCGCTACCTCATGGTGGGCGGCGGTGATACCCGCCGCGTCCTGCAGCCGCTGCAGATCGCGGACCTGCCCGCGCTCGGCGAGCGCGACGACCATGCCCGACGCCCCGGCCCTGGCGGTCCGCCCCGAGCGGTGCAGGTAATCCTTAGAGTCGGCCGGCGGATCGTACTGTACGACTAGGTCGACGTCATCGACGTGGATACCGCGGGCGGCGACATCGGTGGCGACCAGGACGCGCGGGTGCCCGGCAGCGAACGCGTCAAGGGCCCGCTGACGCTGACTCTGGTTGCGGTCACCGTGGATGGCGCCGGCGCTGACCCCGGCCCTGACCAACTGCTTGGCCAGGCGGTCGGCGCCGTGCTTGGTACGAACGAAGATGAGCGTCCGCCCCTGCCGGCTGGCGATCTCCGCCGCGACGGGCACCTTGTCCTGCGCGCTGAGGACCAGCACGCTGTGCTCCGCCGGGCCGCAGTCCACCGTGGCCGGGACCGCGTGCAGCGCGGGGTCGCTGACGTACGAGGTCACGAGCTGGCCAACTCCCCGGTCCAGCGTCGCGGAGAAGAACATCCGCTGGCCGCCGGGCGGAGTGTCGTCGAGGATCCGGGTGACCGCGGGCATGAATCCGAGGTCGGCCATATGGTCGGCCTCGTCGAGCACGGTGATCTCGATGCCGCTGAGCTTGCAGGCCCTGCGTTCCATCAGGTCGATGAGCCGGCCCGGGGTGGCCACGACGATGTCGGCGTCGCGGACGCTGTCGATCTGCCGCCCGATCGGCACCCCGCCGTAGACCGTGGCGGTGCTCACGCCCACGCGGCGGCCTAGTGGCGCGAGCACGCCGGCCACCTGCCTGGCCAGTTCCCGGGTCGGGACCAGCACTAGCGCGCGGGGCTCCTTCTGCTGCCGCGGGGAGGGCGTGGCCGCTAGCCGGGTGAGGATCGGGAGGCCGAAGGCGAGCGTCTTGCCGGAGCCGGTCTGCGCCCGCCCGAGAACACTGCGGCCTGCTAGCGCATCGGGAAGCACCCGGGCCTGGATGGCGAACGGTTCCTGGATGCCGTGCGCTGCCAGCGCGCTGACCAGGCGAGCATCAACGCCGAGCGCGCTGAATGTGACCCCAGTCGGCTGCGGCGCCGCCGCGGCAGCGGCTAGGGCCTGGTCTAGCCCGGAATGGGGACCATCGGGCCGCGTCGGCGGCCTTTTGCCAGCGGCGTGCCCGTGCCGCTGCTGTTGGGTTTCCCGGCTGCCGCTGCGGGATGGCGTGCGCCGACCGCGGGCGCTGTGGGGCATGCTTGAGCTCCATCGTGGTTGGGGTCGCGTCATGTTCGAAGACGTCTAGGACAGCTCCGATGGCTGCCTGACCGAAACCGGACTGCTCACACAAGCGACCGCGCGGGCTGCTCACCCGCGAGAGTGGCGGTATTGACCGCCGCCGCCAGTGTAAGGCCCTCAGCGCGGTGCGTATTCCCCGCGGGAATGAACCGGGTACCGGACGGGTTGTGCTCGCTGGTCGTAGTTGTCTTGTGTTCGTGTCACCTGCACGCTCGCGGAGAACGATGTTGCGGGCGCGCCGCTTCAGGGATCTGGGGAAAGTCGCGTCGAGAACCCGGCCCGGGTGCCGCACCGTGCGGACCCGTATCCAGCCCCTGTAAGGAGCACCATGACACAGGGAACCGTCAAGTGGTTCAACGCGGAGAAGGGCTACGGCTTCATCTCCCGCACCGATGGACCGGACGTTTTCGTGCACTACTCCGCCATTGACGGCTACGGCTTCCGCAGCCTCGAGGAGAACCAGCACGTGGAGTTCGAGGTGACCCAGGGCCCGAAGGGCCCGCAGGCCACCCAGGTCCGCGCCGCCTGAGCCGCGGTAGGCCCGGCACCAGCAGGTGCCGGGCCTACTTATGGGCGGCGAGATCGGTGAGCAGAGCGAACCCAGGTGTGGTTCATTCAAACCCGGACGTGTCACCTGCTCCGCGGCGCACGATCTCGGGCTCCTCTTCAGACCAGTCGATCACCGTGGTCGGCTCGGTGCCGCAGTCGCCCGAGTCGATCACGGCGTCTACGGCGTGGGCCAGCTGCTCGGCGATCTCCCATCCCTGGGTCAGGGGCTCATCCTGGCCGGGCAGCAGCAGGGTGCTCGAGACGAGCGGTTCGCCGAGTTCGGCGAGCAGCGCCTGGGTCACCACGTGCCGCGGGATCCGGACCCCCACGGTCTTCTTCCTCGGGTGCTGCAACATGCGCGGCACTTCCTTGGTCGCGGGCAGGATGAACGTGTAGCTGCCGGGGGTCGCCGCCTTGATGCCCCGGAACACCGGGTTGGCCACGTACACGAACTGGCCTAGCTGGGCGAAGTCCTGGCACACCAGCGTGAGGTGGTGCCGGTCATCCAGACCCCGGATCGACCTGATCCGGGCCATGCCGTCCCGGTTGCCGAGCCGGCACCCCAGCGCGTAGCAGGAGTCCGTCGGGTAGGCGATCACGCCACCCGAGCGCACGATCTCGACGATCTGGACCAGCGCGCGCCGCTGCGGGTTGGCCGGATGGATGTCGAAGTACCTGGCCATGCGACGAGCTTAGGGTCATCGTCCCCGTCTGTCGGCCGCGAACGGTCAGAGCGCGCCGATCGCCTCCGCGGCGGCTTCGCCGCTGCGGATGGCGCCTTCCATGTAGCCGTTCCACACGGGGGCGCACTCGGCGCCCGCCCAGTAGACGCGCCCGACCGGCGCGCGCCACGCCTCGCCGTACGAGGTCCACACGCCCGGCGCGAAGTGCGCACCGTAACAGCCGCGGGTGAACTCCTCGGCCATCCAGTCCCGCTCGAGGTACTGCCCGGGATGCGCGGCCGCCTGGCCGAAGTAGCGGACGAAGCAGCCGATCACGGCCTCCCGCCGCTCG
>JBOHCK010000421.1:0-4556 GCA_050698755.1 Streptosporangiaceae bacterium
TTCAGCGACACCCGCGCCACGATCGTGGTCAGCCAGCCGCCCAGGTTCTCCACCTCGTCGGTGCCCGAACGGCTGAGCCGCAGCCAGGTCTCCTGCACCGCGTCGTCCGCCTCGCTCACCGACCCCAGCACCCGGTACGCCACCGCTCGCAGGTGCGGGCGGTTCTCCTCGAACCTTGCGGTTAGCCAGTCGCGTTCGTCCATCGGTCACGTTCCTCCGTCGCCGCGTGTCATATCAATGACCGACGGAACCCCGTCGATGTGACGACAACCATCTGGAGTACCCATGAGTGAGGGCATCAAGACCGTCATCTACCCCGTCAGCGACCTGGCCAGGGCCAAGGCCATGTTCAGCGCGGTCCTGGGCGCCGGGCCGGTCATGGACACGCCTTATTACGTCGGCTTCAAGGTCAACGGCCAGGATATCGGTCTTGATCCGCACGGCCACAAGAGCGGCGCCGTCGGCTACTTCCAGGTCGGCGACATCAAGGGCGCCTTGCAGGCGCTGCTCGAGGCCGGCGCCGAAGTGGATCAGGACCTGAAGGACGTGGGCGGCGGAAGACTGATCGCCTCGGTCAAGGACGCTGACGGCAACCTCATCGGTCTCCTCCAGGACGCCTAGCGGCCAGCCCTACGGCGAGATACAGCTCAACCTCGGTCGCCGCCTCAAGGGCCTCCGGAAGCCTCGGGGCACCTTACATCAGTCCTGACGGGACGTCCATGCTTCCTCAGCGCCCAGGGGCGTGACCAGACTGACGTAGATCCTCGGCTACGGTCGGTGTCCATGGCGCTGGCGGGCAATTCGGCGTGGCCATCATCTGCGCCATGGTGAGGCCACGCTCCAGGTTCGTCCCGTCCTCCCGG
Organism: Streptosporangiaceae bacterium; assembly: GCA_050698755.1. Lineage (GTDB taxonomy): Bacteria > Actinomycetota > Actinomycetes > Streptosporangiales > Streptosporangiaceae > Palsa-504. The sequence goes on from JBOHCK010000421.1 coordinate 864, forward strand.
CTTGCAGGTCGGGGATGGTCTGGGCGTCCAGCAGGCACCCGGCAGCGTGCGGTTCTCGCTCTGCGCGCAGGGCCCGGGCGGACTCCCGCCGGGTGGTAGTAGCCAGCCAGCCGGGAAGCGCGGCCGGATCGCGGATCTTGTCTAGCTGGCTTATGAGCTGCAGCCAGACGCTCTGGTTGACGTCGGCGGCGTCGGCGCCGCTCAGCTGGCGCCTGCGGCAGATTGACCACACGAGCGGTGCGTATCGCTCGACGAGGTCGTCCCATGCCTGCTCATCGTCGTTTCTGGCGCGGGTCACCAGGTCCGTGACCGACCGGTTATCGCTCATCGGGTTGGGTCCTTTTCGGATGCGTGCTTTGCAGGAAAGGGATCAGCCCGGCAGGATCAGCCGCAGGACCTCGTGGTGCTCGGGCGTGGCGAATCCGGGCAGGGGTGAGCGGCGTTACCGGGTTTGCAAGGACGACAGGAGGCTTTCCGCCTGGGCCCGGGTAGCGAAGCCCGGGATCTGGGCCTTGCCGCCGGTTATCGGGCCCTGTGTCGCGGGATGAGCGATCACGCGCTCGTCGATGATGATCGCGAGCTGGTCGCGAGGGCTGGGCAGGCCGGAGAGCCGCCGGGTCAAGGCCGCAAACTGGCCTGTCTCAGCCGGGGTGAAGACGATGTCGAGCACATACCCGGCGCCCGTGCCGGACGGGGCGACCTGCGCTGACTACCAAACGGTGACGGTCATACCAGTGCCGGTCAGGTAGAAACAGCCAGGTTCCGCGCTCCCCGGCAACCCCCCGGAACCTGCCGGACAGGACGTGTTGCTGATGGCGGCCACCTGCCAGAACCGGACCGGCGACCGCAGGCTGACCGGAGCCACCAGCCCCTGCGGGGATGCCGGGCGCGAGGGCGACTGCGAGAGCACGGTGCCGCCATGCACAGCCAGGTACCGCAGCACCAGCAGGGCCCGCTTGCCGGACCGAAGGGCCAGCAGCGCATCCCGCAGCGCCAGCCGGGCCTCGACCATGACAACCTCGTCCCGCGCTGGCCGTTCAGGCACATCCGCCATCGCCACCTCGGGCCGCCGGGCACGGCGCCGCCACCAGCTGACCTGCTCGCGGTACATGATGCGCCGTACGTAACCCTCTGGCGCGCCGTGGATCCGCCATCACGATCACCGGCAGCCGGATGACCCCGATCGCCGATCCGGCATGCGGGAGCCGGGCACTCACATCAGCAAAGCTGGGCTCCGCTCAGTCGTGCCAGCCATCACGTGGCCGCACAGATCATCGAGTTCGGCGTGGCATCGATGCCCCTTAGCAGGCATGTCGCTGACCTACCGAATTGGGCGGGTATTTCACGGCTCTTGCGTCAACGTTGATCACGTTACGTATCCCCGGCCGGCGCAGGGCCATCGTGTGCAGCGCCGTGGGCTTATTGACGGGTGAACACGGCGTGGACAGTGATGGTGTTGTTCAGCGACGCCATGCGCATCGGGCTGTATGTCAGGCCGAAGTCCGCCCGGTTGACTGGGACCTCGGCGTCCAGCCGCACCTCGCCTGCGGCGGCGGAGACCATCGCGTCGAAGGAGAGCGGGCGGGTGCGGCCGCGGACGGTCAGGCTGCCGGTCACCCGGACGCCCCCGCTGGCGGGCTGCATGCCATCGACGGTGCAGGTGATGTCTGGGTGGTTGGCGATGTCGAAGAGCTTGGCCGACCGCAGATCCTTGTCGCGCATCTTGTTCTTCGTGTCGATCGACCCGGCAGCGACGGTGAGGGTGCCGGTGACCTGGCCGGCTGCGGTCACCGTGCCGTTGCCGGTGACCTGGCGGAAGACGCCGTGGAGCGGACGGAGCCCCCAGGTGTGCCTGGTCTCCAGCCGGACCTCGGACCTGGCTGGGTCCAGGGTCCAGGACCCGGTGAGCGTGCCGTCCTGGACCAGCGCCTCCAGCGCTGAGGTGGTTTGCTCTCCCTGCGGTGTCATGCCACCCTCCGTAAATTTTCATTCCTGAATCAGAATAGTTTTGATAGCGAAAGCGTATATACTTGGGTGCGGGCAGTCAAGGCGGGACGGCGCACCACGGAAGCAGGGCCATGGCGGACCAGGCGGGCAGCTCTGAGCACTCCGCGTTGTGCCTGCGCCTGGTGCAGCTGTTTCCCCGCGTGACCAGGGGAATGCGGCGCTGGCAGGACCGCGCCGCGCCCGCGCCCGGGCCCTCTCCGCTGAGCCCGCGGCACGTCGCCGCACTCGAGCAGATCCGCGGCGGCCCGCTCACCGTCGGGGAACTGGCCTCCCGGCTGGACCTGACCCTCCCCACGGTCAGCGGCGTGCTCGCCGACCTTGACCGCGCAGGCCTGGTCGAGCGGTGCCCTGACCCAGCCGACCGGCGGCGCACGATCGTCCAGATCATCCCCGACCAGGCAACCCTGATCGGCCACTGGCTCGATGGCGCCGCCAAACCGCTGGCCCGGGTCCTGGACAAGCTCACCCCCGGCGAGCAGGAAGCCTTCCTCAAGGCCATGGACCTGCTCGAAACCGAACTGCACCGGCAGGACACCGGCAGCTGAACCGGGCCCGCTGGCCCGGCCGTCCCCAGCTCGGTGAGCCATTAACACGCGGAGCGCGAACGCACGGAGCCGGGCTTGAATACCTGCGCCTCGCTCGCCTCACCACGCAGATCGAGCGGCTTTGCGCTGGCCGCAGGTCGGATCGACGCTAGGCCCGATGCCGCGCAGAGCGGCGGATATCGCGTACTGGCGACCGCGGAGCCATCACCGTCTGTGAGGAAACGCCAGTCCCCGGGCTGAGAAGTCAAGTGTCCGCCGGGCCGATCTAGCGGCGGCCCTCATTGGGCTGTCGCGGGCAGGCGAGAAGCCAGACCGATCCGCGCACAAGCGTACGGGCCGCCGCCCCTTATCAAATCCGCCACTCCGTCAGCGCGGGACTGACCGCTCGCCATGCGCTGCCGAATGGAAGACTCAGCCGCTACTGTCAGGGGCCTGCTGACAGTAGCGGCTGATCCTTGATGATTAAGTGTCACGGCTGGCGAGATCCGAAGTCCGGTAATCGACGGGAACTCATCAGACTGCACGATCTAAGCCAGCCGCGGCGGGCCCGGTGACCGCGGTGAAGAACCCCGCCCAGTCCGCGGGGTCACAGGCATGCATCAGCGGCCCCTGGTGCCTCGCAGGCCCGTTCTCGTTCTCGTCCCAGCCACTCCATTGTCATCGAGGCACCGCGGCGAGGACGGCCCGAACGATAAGGTCCGCAAACTTGTCGTCGATCAGCTCCCGGGAGAACCAGCGGCGGTAGAAGAGTGGTCCGAGCAATGCGGCGACGATAGCGCTGAGGTCAGCTGACGGCTGGATCTCCCCTCGGACGACTGCTCGTTCGAGGACTGCTCGCAGGGGGGCGGCGTGCCTGCGCTGGATTGTGCTGTGAATATCGGCGAACTTCGGTTCATGTTCTGCGGCGTCGACGATCGAGGGGAGGATCGAGGACCATCGCGCCGTGACGAGCAGTTCGGCGAGGTTCTTCAGGAAGGCGCTGACGTCGCCTTCGAGGGAACCGGTGTCCGGGGGCGCTTCGTCACCGTCATCCATCCGCAAGCACGCGTCGACAACCTTGACGCCATGGTGGACTTCTACGAGAAGGTAACCGGAATCACGGCGGACCGGCCCGCACCCGTTTTCGCCCAGCTTCGATACC
>JBOHCK010000422.1:0-4553 GCA_050698755.1 Streptosporangiaceae bacterium
AGGTCGGCGTCGGGGCCGCCGAGGACCTCGGTGGCACGGGTCACGAACCGCTCGATCCGCTGGTAGGCGGCGACCGCCTCCTCCAGCGCGTCCTCGGAGTACTCCATCATCGACCGGTAGTGCGCCTGGACCAGGTAGTAGCGGAGCTCGGCGGGCCTGGCCCTGGTCAGCAGCTCGGTGACGAGCAGCGAGTTGCCCAGGGACTTGCTCATCTTCTCCCCGGACACCCCGAGCAGCCCGTTGTGCATCCAGTAGCGCGCGAAGCCGTCGCCCGCGGCGCGGGACTGGGCGATCTCGTTCTCGTGGTGCGGGAAGATCAGGTCCATCCCGCCGCAGTGGATGTCGAAGGTGGGGCCGAGGTACTTGGTGGACATGGCCGAGCATTCCAGGTGCCAGCCGGGCCTGCCCGGCCCCCACGGGGTCTCCCAGTACGGCTCGCCGGGCTTGGCGCCCTTCCACAGCGTGAAGTCGCGCGGGTCGTGCTTTGCCCCCTCGTCGACGTCCTCACCCGACCGCACCTGGTCAAGCCGCTGCCCGGACAGCGCGCCGTACTCCGGGTAGGACAGCACGTCGAAGTACACGTCACCGGCCGCGGCGTAGGCGTGCCCGCCCTCGATCAGCCGGCGGATCAGCCCGATCATCTCCGGGATGTGCCCGGTAGCGCGCGGCTCGATGTCCGGCGGGCGGCAGCCGACCGCGTCGTAGGCCCAGGTGAACGCCCGCTGGTTCCGCTCGGCGACGATCCAGGTGGGGACGCCCTCGGCCTCGGCCTTGCGCAGGATCTTGTCCTCGACGTCGGTGACGTTCCGGCAGAAGGTCACCCGGTAGCCGCTGGCCTCCAGCCAGCGGATCAGGACGTCGAAGCAGACGCCGGACCGCAGGTGGCCGATGTGCGGCGGCGCCTGCACCGTGGCGCCGCACAGGTACACCGACACCTCTGGAGGCGTCAGCGGCGTGAACTCGCGCACCGCGCGCGCGGCGGTGTCGTGAAGCTGCAGTGTCACGGTGTAAGGCTAAGGGATCGGGACGAGCAGGGCGGTAGCGATCGCGCCGATGCCCTCGCCCCGGCCGGTCAGGCCGAGGCCGTCGGTGGTGGTCGCGGAGACGCTGACGCAAGCCCCTGACAGCGCCTCGCCCATGACCTTCTCGGCCTCCGCCCGGCGCGGCGCGATCCGTGGCCGGTTCCCTATGACCTGGACCGCCACGTTGCCGATGGTGAAGCCAGCCTCGCTGACCAGCCGGAACGTCTCACGGAGCAGTGAGGTCCCCGATGCGCCCGCCCACTGCGGACGGGACGTGCCGAAGTTCTCGCCGAGGTCACCGAGCCCGGCCGCGGTCAGCAGGGCCGTGCAGACCGCGTGCGCGGCGACGTCACCGTCCGAGTGCCCGGCCAGGCCCACCTCGCCCGGCCACGACAGGCCGGCCAGGTGAAGCTCACGCCCAGGGGACAACGGGTGCACGTCAACACCCACCCCGATCTTGGGGATCCCGGGCAATGGATCAGGCACGACTCAGGTCGCGAGGACCTCGTCGAGCAGGGCCTCGGCCTTGTCCTCGTTGGTCTTCTCGGCCAGCGCCAGCTCGCTGACCAGGATCTGCCGCGCCTTCGCGAGCATGCGCTTCTCACCGGCAGAAAGGCCGCGCTCCCGATCGCGCCGCCATAGGTCCCTGACGACCTCGGCTACCTTGTTCACGTCACCGGAAGCGAGCTTCTCCAGGTTGGCCTTGTAGCGCCTAGACCAGTTCGTTGGCTCTTCTGTGTGCGGCGCGCGGAGCACCTCGAAAACCCGCTCAAGCCCCTCGGCGCCTACAACATCCCGAACGCCAACCAGCTCGGCATTGTCAGCGGGAACTCGTACGGTCAGGTCACCCTTGTCGACCTTGAGGACCAGATAGGTCCTATCCTCGCCTTTGATGGTGCGAGTCTCGACCGCTTCGATGCGAGCAGCCCCGTGGTGAGGATAGACGACGGTATCGCCGACGTTGAAAGACATGTGGCAAGTACCCCTTCCGCTGAAACCCATCTTACCACGTCAGGTGGTGTCGATAAAACGGGCTTGGCGGTAAATGTGCAGGTCAGTACGCCACTACCCACCGCGCGCCCCATCATTCAGCCGGCCGTGCCATGTATCAGTACGGCCACGTGAGCGCTCACGACGATGATCACAGTCTACCTGAGAGAACCGAACAAAACGGGCCGGTTTCCGATCGCCGGAGTGTCGGCCCCGATGGGCGCGACCCATAATGGACAGCAAGGATCCGATTCGGGTGGAGGTGACGGTGAATCCAGGGTGGGATGAGCCTCCGCTCGACGTCCAGATCCCGGATGACGCGCGCGAGCTCGACCGCGACGTGCTCGCCTACCACAGGGAGCTGCGCGCGCGCCGCCGACGCAGTCGGCTGCGCCGGCTGACGTCACCCTTCGCCGGGCAGGGGACCATCCTGCCGCTGCTGGCCAGCATCCTCGCCGTCTGCCTGGTCGCAGGCGCGATGCTCTCGGTCGCCACGTTCAGCCCGGCGACCGCGCCCGCGACCCGCCCGCACCCGACCCGGGCGGCCTCGAGCTCTCAGCCGGCCCCGCTGCGCACGAGCCCTACGGTCCGGCCGACCCCGTCGGGGAAGCTGGCGTCCTCGGGATCGCCGGGGACCACACGCGGCTCGGCCACCGCCACCGACAGCCAGACCCCGCGTTAACCGTCCGGCACCTGGGCCGCTACGATCTTTTTCCGTCTCGACCCAGCGACCAAGGGAGGCCTTACGGTGACGCGCTTGAACCGCCGCCTGCTGCTCGGTGCCATCGCCGTGCTGGTCCCGATCCTGGCCGGGTGCGAGGCCGGCGCTAACGCGCCCACGATCGAATTCCACCAGGCCTCCTTCGGGAACAGCGAAACCGTCGGCGGCGTCACCATCGACGACGCCTTCGTGCTCGGGCCCGCGCCCGGCTCAGCGCTGCCTGTCGGCGGGCAGGCCGGGGTCTTCCTGTCCATCGAGTCGCACAGCAACGACCAGCTCACGCAGATCACCACCGGGGCCGCGAGCTCTGTGCAGCTCGTCGGCGGGCCGGTCAGCCTGACCGCGAACTCGGTGACGAACCTGAGCGGCCCGCAGCCGCAGATCGTGCTGACCGGCCTCAAGAATGCGCTGAGCGGCGGACAGCTGGTCACGCTCCAGCTCGACTTCTCCGGCGCCGGGGCGATATCGATCCAGGTGCCGGTCGAGCCGGCTGCCTACGACTACACGAGCTACTCGCCACCGCCCTCGCCGACGCCGAGCGCCCCGCCTTCGCCTTCGCCGAGCACCACCGCGTCAGGTTCGCCGAGCGCGTCGCCCTCGCCGTCCGCCAGCCCCTCAGGCGGCTGATTCGAACTTGTACCCCAGACCACGGACGGTCACGATGTGCTGCGGGCGCGCGGGATCGACCTCGATCTTGGCGCGCAGGCGCTTGATGTGCACGTCGAGGGTCTTGGTGTCCCCCACGTAGTCGGCGCCCCAGACCCGGTCGATGAGCTGCATCCGGGTGAGCACCCGGTCGGCGTTCCGCAGGAGCACCTGGAGCAGCTCGAACTCCTTGAGCGGGAGCTGCACCGTGGTGCCGCGCACGGTGACCACGTGCCGGTCCACGTCCATCCGCACCGGGCCGGACTCCAGCGCCGACTCGGCGACGTCATCTGGCTCGCCGCGGCGCCGTAGCACCGCGCGCATCCTGGCCACCAGCTCGCGGGACGAGAACGGCTTGGTCACGTAGTCGTCGGCGCCGAGCTCCAGGCCCACCACCTTGTCGATCTCGCTGTCCTTGGCGGTCAGCATGATGACCGGCACGTTCGACTTCTCCCGCAGCGACCGGCACACCTCGCTGCCGGGCAGACCGGGCAGCATCAGGTCGAGCAGGACCAGGTCGGCGCCGGTCCGGTCGAAGGTGTCGAGCGCGTCGGGTCCGGTCGAGCAGACGGCGACCTCGAACCCCTCCTTGCGCAGGAGATAGCTGATGGCGTCGCTAAACGAGTCCTCGTCCTCAACTACCAGCACACGTGTCACTTAAGTCCCTCCTGGGATTGGGCATTCCCGGTTTCATGCCGCGCCGGTGCTGGCCTGGTCGCTACGCAGCGGTATGAAGAGGGTGAAAGTCGATCCCGCACCTTCGACGCTGCGCACCGTCACCCTTCCGTTGTGCGCCGCCATCACGTGCTTGACGATGGCCAGCCCGAGACCGGTCCCGCCGGTGGCGCGGGACCGGGCCGGGTCGACCCGGTAGAAACGTTCGAAGATCCGCTCAAGATCGCGTTCGGGAATGCCAATGCCCTGGTCGGTCACGCTCAACTCGGCGTTGCCGTCGCTCGCCTTCTTGACGTTGACGACCACCTTGGTCCGCTCGGGGCTGTAGGCGACGGCGTTTTCCAGCAGGTTGCGCAGGGCGGTGATCAGCAGGTCCTCATCGCCCAGGACCCAGAGGCCGCGGCTGCCCGTGGAGGCCAGCGTGATGCCGCGCGCGTTCGCCTTCATGCGGCAGCGGTCGATGGCTTCGGCCACCACCACGTCGAGCTCGACGGGGTGCG
>JBOHCK010000423.1:0-4523 GCA_050698755.1 Streptosporangiaceae bacterium
ATCAGGTCGCCATAGCGCGCGGAGAAGTCATCAGCCATGGACCTAACGTGCCAGCTTGCGCACTACTCCTCAACCGGACGGCGCGAAGCGCCACTGCTTCCGGGCGAAGTCCCGGACGGAGCGTAGCTCTCTGAGTCGCGAGGACTTTGACGGTTGACCCGAGTTTGGGGAGCGAGGGCAGGGGTTCAGGCCGCGCGCCCGAGCCGGGTGGCGGCGACGGTGCTGTCGATATGTCGGGTGATGGTCCGCCATGCGGCGCGGACCGGGGCGGGAGCGGCGATCGGCTGGTCGTGCGCGGTGAGCGGGTACAGCACTTGGTCGTGGACGCGGCTGTAGACCAGGGCGAAGGTGAGCCCGTCCGGGGTGAGCCGGTAGGTGCTGGTGCGGGCGATCCGCTCGATCAGCCCGTTGCCGCGCAGCCGGGCCAGATCATAGGAGGCCTGGTTCATGGCGTAGGGGGTGCCGCGCAGTCCGGTCATCCAGGCGCGAAGGCGCTGATTGGTGATGCCGGAGACGGCGAAGTCCCACACGGCCAGGCAACCGGCCAGGGCCTGCACCCGGGGGTCCCCGAACCGCATGGCCGGGACCCTCCGCCCCGCCGCGTCGGCGGTGGGGTGCGCGATCCGCTCGATGACTGGATTCGCGAGGATGCCGCTGCCCTGGCCGGCAATTACAGCATCCATCAGCCGGGCGTTACATGCACGCGCTCTGGCCGCCAGTTCCTCCAGGTGCTCCAGGCCGCGCTTGCAGCCCAGGTCGCCGGCGTCATTGATGACGGTCTCCACTCTCAGCGCGCGGTCCTCCTTCAGGTAGATCTTGATCCGGGAATGCTTAAAGGACAGGTTCACCGTGACCTGGTCGCCGCGGTTCAGCAGCCGGGTGGAAAAGGTTCCCGGGGTCTTGCGGGTGACCTTGGAGCCGAAGATGACCTCCACGTGCTCCGGGCGGCCCAGGTTCATGTTGCCGGCCAGCAGTTCCCCGGACACGGCCCGGACCCGGCGCGGGTCATCGAAGACCAGGGTGCGGGACACCTCGATCTGCCGCATGGACAGCTGCCACCAGCAGCCGTGGTCCCGGTCCGCGGCGGTCAGCGGCAGCGGCAGGCGGCTCATCCAGGTCCCGGAGAACACCCGCACCGTCCCGGCCTGCACCAGGTCGCACAGCTCCTGCAACCGGGCCGGATCGGAGGTGGCGGCGAACCCGTTCGCCAGCGGCGTCACCGCGATGCCCTCCGCGAGCGCGGCCCGGCGGGCGATCTCATGCCCGTTGCACCACACCTTGACCGGGTACGGCGCATAGCAGCAGACCTTGATAAAAGCGGGGCCTATCCGCCGGTCATGGATATAAAAGTAATAGCAGGTCACCAGCCGCTCAGTGCGGTAGAACCGGAACCACGGCAGCCCGTCCGCGCTGGCCTTCTTCGTCGCGTCGAAGACCCACTGGAACTCCCGGGCCTCCCCGATCGCCACCACCTTGGACTGGCCGGCCTTCTCCGCGGCGTCCAGGTACGGCCGGATCACGTCCAGCTTCCGGTCGCCCTTGCGGAAGACGACCCACGGGATCTGGTTCCCGTCCGCGTACCGGCGCACCGCCGCGCGGAACGCCTGCGCGTTGCGGCCCAGCGCCGCCGGCGAGGCGATCGGGAACCCCCGCCAGTGCAGCCACCCGGCGATCTGACCCGACGTCTGCAGGGCCGGCACCCAGCCGTTGAAATAGAGCCGGTCGAACCCCTCGATCTCCAGGCTCACGTGCCCGCGGACGATGTCCGCCAACGTGACCGGACGCTGCGCCATGGCCACCCCTCCCAACCACGCCTACGGTCAAGAGGATGAACCCGCCCGCACGATCACGTCCACCGAACCGCCACCCTCGATGGTCTGAGGCGGCGCCTCGCTAGCAAGCAGACCAACTGCTGCGACGCCGGCGATGGAAGTAATCCGCCATGAAGTCGATGTCTTCATCGCTATTCTCACCTTTCGTATGTTTAGTCGAGATCGGATTGGGTCGACGAACTTATGCGTTCGTGGCTTCAGACCTTGGCCAGGATGGGATCATTGCCCGGCTTGGCGTTTCCTTCGCTCGGTATCGAAGTACACGGCACCGATGAGGATCACGCCTACTGCGACTTCTTGCCAGAACGGAGTTATTCCGATGATCACGAACCCGTCTTGAAGGACTGATGGAATGAATACGCCGACGACGGTGCCGAGGATGGTGCCGATGCCGCCGAACAGGCTTGTCCCACCGATGACAGCAGCGGCAATGGTGTTCAAGTTGTCGGAGCTGTGGCCTGCAAGGGTCGTGGTCGTGAATTCGGCGAGAGACAGGAAACCCGCGAAGCCGGCCAGGCCGCCGCATAGGGCGTAGACCATGACGGTGTGGCGTCCGACCCGGATGCCTGCCCTTCGGGCCGCCTCGATGTTGGAGCCGATAGCGAAGGTCCGTCGGCCGAACACGGTTTTGCGGAGCACGATCCCGGTGATCACGGCTGCCACCGCGGCGATAATCACGAGGACGGGGACGCCGACGACGGTGCCTGTGCCCACGGCGTCGATCAGACCTTTGGGTACGGCTCGGACGTCGGTTCCGCCGGAGATGATTTCGGCCAGGCCCAGGGCCATGCCGAACGAACCGAGCGTCACGATCAGCGCCGGCACCCGGGTTCGGGCGACGATCCAGCCGTTGAAGACCCCCCAAGCCAAACCGGTGACCACCGAGATGAGGCCGCCCGCGATAATCAAGGCCCAAGACAGGTTGACGGGGGCGTAAGTGTTGGCGGGTGCACCGGAGAAGGCGAGCATGGCCTTGGCGGATACGATCGATGAGAACACCAGTACCGCGCCGACGGACAGGTCGATCCCGGCGGTGATGAGAACGTAGGTCTGTCCGATGGAGAGGATCGTCAGGACGGCGGCGTCGATTCCGAGGGTCTGGAAGTTGAACACCGTGAGGAACTGCTGGGGTCGCAGCGCGGAGAAGGCGGCGACAAGGCCAACCAGGATGACCACGATCCAGAAGGTGTTCCGTCGGGCGATCATCCCGGGGCTAAAGCTGCGCATCGTCCGGCCCGGCGCCCCCGGCGGCGTCGCTCCGCGGCGCCCGGCCGGTTGGTTCCGGTCATGTCGTTGCTCCAACACGTCCGGTTCCCTCCCCGCGTTGCGGGCCGCCCCTGGCGTTGCTCCCCTTGCTGCCTTGCGTGGCATGGCCCTTACCGGTCCGTGACGTTTCGGGTGTCGAGGGGCTCGCCGCTTGTCATGGCGGCCACGAGCGTCTACACGACCACGCAGCAGGCGGCCGCCGGTGGCGTGACGACGATCTTTGGGATGCCGAACCTGGAGCCGCCGACTAATTCGGTGGACACGCTGCGCGAGGTGTTCGACCTGTACGCGCAGAAGTCGATCGTTGACTACAACCACAATCCGGCCGCCACCGTGCCCGAGCAGCTCGCGCCGATGGCCGAGATGGGGATCAACGCGTTCAAGGTCTACATGGTCGTCGACACCGGGCGGACGTACCCCCACCCGGCCGGCACCGGCATGCACGCGCACGGCGACCTGCTCAAGGCGATGGACATCATCGCCGCAACCGGCAAGCGGTTCATCATCCATCCGCATGACCAGTCGTTGATGGATTACATCGAGGGCGGGTACCTGGCCCGCGGGGAGAACACTCCGCAGGGTTACGCGTCGGCGTACGCGGCTCGCAACGGCGTCATCTGGGACACCGCCGTCGACGTGCTGCTGCGGCTGGCCGAGGCGTCGGGCTGCCCGGTGCATCTGGCGCACATGCAGACCAAGCGATCAGTCGAGGCGGTGCGTCGCGCGAAAGCGCGCGGCGTAGACGTCACCTGCGAGGTCAACCACTAGCTGCCGTTCCTGTCCACCTGGGACGACGTGGAGCGGCTCGGCCCGTATGCGCTGTCGTACTGGGTTCCCGACGAGGGACGCGAGGCGGTGTGGGAGGGCCTGCGCGACGGCACGATCGACCTGTTCTCCTCCGACCACGCGCCGCATCTGCGGGAGGAGAAGGAGATCGGCTGGGAGAAGATGTGGAGTGCGCATACCGGCACGCCCGGCATCCAGTACTTCTACCCACTCGCGCTTGACGCGGTGAACAAGGGCCAGCTCACCCTCGACCGGGTGGTGGAGCTGATGGCCTGGGCGCCGGCTCAGAAGTTCGGCCTGGCCGGTAAGAAGGGTGCGCTCACGCCCGGGAACGACGCGGATTTCGTGATCGCGGACATGGACGCGTCGTGGACGATCCGCAACGAGGACGTGCTGTCGCGCTGCGGGTGGACCTGCTACGACAGTCGGCAGCTGTCCGCGGCCATCGAGGCCACCTACGTACGCAGCACACCGGTCTTCGGTGACGGCAAGGTCATCGGCGCCGCGGGCCACGGACGGCTCGCAACGAGAGGCCCGTAGGAACTGTCGGGTGGCCCGGGGGAATCGCACTTTAATAAATAACCCCAGAGTTCCCTGAGGTCTCAATAACTTCTATAGCCCCTGGACCTGGGCTTTCCC
>JBOHCK010000424.1:0-4507 GCA_050698755.1 Streptosporangiaceae bacterium
GAGCTGGCGCGGGGACCGGACGGTCCGGGGAGCTGGCGCGGGACCGGACCGTCAGCCGAGGCGAGCTGGCGCGGGGACCGGACGGTCCGGGGAGCTGGCGCGGGACCGGACCGTCAGCCGAGGCGAGCTGGCGCGGGGACCGGACGGTCCGGGGAGCTGACGCGGGACCGGACCGTCAGCCGAGTGGCGCGGGGACCGGACGGTCAGGCGAGCTGACGCAGGCGCTCGGCCGCCGCCTCGGGCACGACGTCGTTAGCGAACGCGCCCATGCCGGATTCCGATCCGGCCAGATATTTCAGCTTGCCCGGCGCGCGCCTGATGGTGAACAGCTCCAGGTGCAGCGCGAACTCATCGCGGCCGTGGCGGACCGGCGCGTGGTGCCAGCCGGAGATATACGGGACGGGGCTGCCGAACAGCCGGTCGAACCGGCGCAGCAGGTCGAGGTAGAGCTCGCAGAACTCGGCCCGGGCCGCGTCCGGCAGCGCGGCCAGGTCGGGCACGCGGCGGCGCGGGTACAGGTGAACCTCGTAGGGCCAGTGCGCGGCGTAGGGCACGAACGCCGTCCAGTGGCGGCCCTCGAGCACGATCCTGCGCGAGTCCGCGCGCTCGGCGTCGAGGAGGTCGTCGAACAGGTTACGGCCGGTCCGGCTCCGGTAGCTGGCACAGGAGGCCAGCATGCGGTCGGTCCGCGGGGTGACGTACGGGTAGGCGTAGATCTGCCCGTGCGGGTGCGAGAGCGTCACCCCGATCTCCGCGCCCCGATTCTCGAAGCAGTAGACCTGCTCCACGCCGGGGATGCCGGCCAGTTCGGCGGAGCGGTCCACCCAGGCCGCCATGACGATCGCGGCCTGGTCCTGGGTCAGGTCGGCGAAGGACGCGTCGTGCCGCGGGCTGAAGCAGACGACCTCGCACCGGCCGCCGGCCGGACGGCCGACCAGCAGGGGATCCCCGTCGCTGGCGTGGCCGGCGTCGCTGGATCCGAGCGTCGGAAAGCGGTTCTCGAAGGCGACGACCTCGTAGTCGGGGGCCGGGATCTCGGTCAGGCGGTCGGCCGTCGAGGGGCACAGCGGGCAGTGGCCGGTATCAGGCTGGAACGTCCGGTCCTGGCGGTGGCTGGCGATGACCACCCATTCGCCGAGCAACTGGTCTCGGCGGGCCTGCGACTGGACGTGCACCGCGCCGAGGTGGCGGCGGTCGGGATAGTCGTCCGGGCGTTCGGGGACAGCGCCGAAGTAGATCAGCTCGCGGCCATCGGCCAGCGTTACCGTGGTCTTCCTGACGCCCCCGGGCGTTCCCGCCGCCATGGGGCCATGCTGGCAGAAGCGCGGCTGGCGGCGCCATGAGGTGCGGTGCAGGTGCTCGCGATGAGGCGCAGGTGCGCGCAGTGCGGCGCCGGTCCTCGCGGTGCGGCGCCGACCGTCGCGCCTACCCCCAGATCGCCGCCCCGGTGCCGGGGTCGAAGAACTGGATGCCGTCGGCCTTGATGGCGAACGTGGCCCGCTCGCCAACCTTGACCGGGCTGGCCGGGTCGACACGGGCCACACCCTCGCCGGCCTCGGTGACCGCTTCCTCGTCCGCGCTGGCCAAGCCCTCGGCCCGGACCCGCCGGGCGTCAACAGTGAAGTGGACCATGAGCTCTGAACCGAGGGCCTCGATCAGGTCCACGGTGCCGACCAGGGTCGGCCCCACGGCCCCGTTGACTGCGGCGGGCAGGTGCTCGGGCCGCAGACCCACGACCACCTTCTGGCTGGCGTAGGACGCCAGAGCTGGCCGCGCCGAGCGTACCGAGGCCGGCAATTCGATGTCCTGGGACCCGAGGCGGAAGGACCGGGCGCCCTCGGTGATGGACGCCTCGTACAGGTTCATGGCCGGGGAGCCGATGAACGCCGCGACGAACAGGTTGTCCGGGCGGTCGTAGAGCACCTGAGGGTGGTCGACCTGCTGGAGCTCCCCGGCCCGCATGACCGCTACCCGGTCGCCCATGGTCATCGCCTCGACCTGGTCGTGGGTCACGTACATGGTCGCCACGTTGATACGCCGCTGAATCCGCTGGACCTCGGCGCGCATCTGCACCCGCAGCTTGGCGTCCAGGTTGGACAGCGGCTCGTCCATCAGGAACACCGAGGGCTCGCGCACGATCGCCCGGCCCATCGCCACCCGCTGGCGCTGGCCGCCGGACAACTGGCCCGGCTTGCGCTCCAGCCAGTCCGACAGCCCCAGGATGTCGGCGGTCTCCTTCACCTTGGCCGCGACATCCGACTTGGACAGCTTGCGCAGCTTGAGCGCGAAGCCGATATTCTCGGCCACCGTCATGTGCGGGTAGAGCGCGTAGTTCTGGAACACCATCGCGATGTCCCGGTCCTTGGGCGTGACGTCATTCACGACCTTCCCGCCGATGGTCAGCGTGCCGGAGGAGATCTCCTCCAGCCCGGCCACCATCCGCAGCGCCGTGGTCTTGCCGCACCCCGACGGGCCCACCAGCACCATGAACTCGCCGTCGCGCACGTCGAGATCCAGGTCCTTCACGGCGTGGAAGCCGTTGGGATACAGCTTGTTGATCTGCTCCAGGGCTATCGTGGCCATCGTGCCTCCCGGGACAAGGCTGTACGCATTGTTCGTTGGTTGATGGAAGGTTCCACCTAATGGGTACGCCTGGCCGCCATCGGTGTCAAGGGCAAGTTCCGCAGGCCTGCCGACCGCATCGGGGCTGCGCGGCGCCTGCCGCGGGCCAGCAACCGCGTCCGCGCTGTACGACGCCTGCCGCGGGCCGACCGGTCCCGTCAGGGCTGCGCGAGCCTGGCCGTGCTGGCCCGGGCTACCAGCTCGAGCGGGAGTTCCTGGCGCTGGGGGACGACCCGCTCCCCCCGCAGCAGGGCGCACAGCCGTCGCGCGCCCTCCACTCCGCTCCGCTCGAGCGGCTGCCTGACGGTACTCAGCCCGAGAAAGCCCGCGGACTCGATGTCGTCGAAGCCGATGACCGAAAGCTGGTCTGGCACGGGAACGCCGAGCCGGTCCGCCGCGGCGAGTACGCCGATGGCCTGGGTATCGGAGACCGCGAAGATCGCCGACGGGGGTTCGGCCGACTTCAGCAGCTGAGCGGCGTGCTCTGCCGCGGTGGCCGCGTCGTGCGACCCGCGCCGGATGAGCTCGGCCTCGCCGCTGAGGCCCGCTGCGGCTAGGGCCTGCCGGAATCCCCGCAGGCGGTTGGCCGAAGAGGTGAAGCCCAGGCCGGCCGGGGGCCTCGCGACCGCCATGTCACCCACGAAGCCGATCCGGCGATGCCCCAGCCCGATCAGGTGCTCGGCGGCCAGCCGGCCACCCGCCACGTCGTCGACGACCGTCTGCGGAATCCCGGCGGCGGCCGCGTCGACGCTCGCTAGCGCGACGTCCGCCCCGGCGAACCGGGCCAGTTGCTCGCGGGACAGCGGCAGGCTGATGGCCAGGACCCCGTCGACGCGGTGCGTCGGCAGCAGGGCGTCCAGGTGCCGGTCCCGCTCCGCCGGAGTGTCCACGTTGCACACGATCGTGTCGTAGCCCTGCTCGGCCAGGACCGCGAGCGCGCTCGCCACCCGGACTACGACCGACGGCCTGGTCATGTGGGTAACGACGACCGCTACGGTCCGCGGTGTGCCGCGGACCAGCGCCGCGGCGTGCTGAGCGGGCCGGTAGGCGGGCCGGTCTGCGCCGAATCGCTCACCGCGCCTCGCGCGGCCATCTAGCGCGGGAATCAGGCGCTGCTCGCCCTCGGTGCTCTCCCCCAGTCGCAGCGGGGCCGCTACCACCTCGCCGGGGGACCCGTCGGGACCGTGGTCGACCTGCCGCAAGGCCCGGGTCACCATGCGCGTGGCTATGTCGTCGACCGGGATGGTGACACTGGTCAGGGTCGGGTGCAGCAGGTCGGCTGTGATGCTTCCGTCAAAGCCGGTGACGCCGAGATCGCGGCCGATCCGTAGCCGCAGTTCCGCGGCCACCCCGTAGATCACGGCAGCCAGCCGGTCGCTGCCGGTCACGATCGCGTCCGGGCGGGTGCCCGCGCGGGCACCCCGGCGGGCGCCGGTCAGGAGCGACCGGATCTTGGAGCGGGCATTGGCGTCGTCGACGAGCAGCATCTCAGCCTGGTCGGCTGGTACCCCGTGGCGGGCCAGGCCGGCCCTGAACCCGGCGGTCCGCTGGTGATCCCACGGGCTCGCCGACCGGTAGCCGAGGAACGCGATGCGCTCATAGCCGCGTCCTAGGACGTGCTCGACGGCCGCGGCGACCGCCTCGTGGTTGTCGATGTCGACCCAGTGCTGGGGCAGCGCGGGACCGATCCGGCCGAAGCACGCGAAAGGCATCCCCGCCTCGGCCAGCAGGCTCACGCGTGGGTCCTCGAGCTCCATCTCCGACAGCAGGAAGGCGTCCACGCTGCGGCTGGCGATCAGGCGGCGCATGTCGTCCTGGGGGTTCCCGTCCGGCACGACGACCACCATGCTGTGGCCTCGGCGGCCGCTGGCCGCCGCCAGGGCCT
>JBOHCK010000425.1:0-4501 GCA_050698755.1 Streptosporangiaceae bacterium
GCCCATCCCCGGCCCCTCTCTGCTCGACCAAGGGCATTATCCCGAACGCCGTTGGTGCCACCCCCGCGCCCGCCTTACTCCGCCCGCGCGGCCAGTACATCAGCTCCGTGTGGATGCAGCGTCTTTGCCGCCCTGCCGCGGCGCCTTAGGCTCGGGATCATGGATGAGGGCCGGGTGCGCGGGCTCTGGGCGCCGGAGCGGAGGGCACTGACCACCGGCCTGGTCCTGACCATCACCTTCGTCGCCTCGGAGGCGCTGGCGGTGGTCACCGTGATGCCGGTCGTCGCCCGTGACCTCGGCGGGCTTCGCTTGTACGGCTGGGTGTTCAGCGCGTTCATGCTGGCCAGCGTGGTCGGCATCGTCGCGGCCGGCCGGGAATCCGACCGCCGCGGCCCCGCGGTCCCGTTCGTGGCCGGGGTGGTGCTGTTTAGCTGCGGGCTGGCCGTGGCGGGCCTGGCCCCCTCGATGGGGGTGCTGGTCGCGGGGCGCGTCCTGCAGGGCCTGGGCGCCGGCGCAGTGTCGCCGGTGGCCTACACCTCGATCGGCCGCAGCCTGGAGGGTCCGCTCCGGGTCAGGATGATGGCGGTCCTGTCCACCGCCTGGGTCGCGCCGGGCCTGGCAGGCCCGGCGATCGCCGCCGAGGTGGCGCGCCTGTTCGGCTGGCGCTGGGTGTTCCTCGGCTTGCTGCCGATCGTCTTGGTGGCCGGGTCGATCGCCGTGCCGGCCCTGCTCCGGCTGGGCCCGCCCGGTACTTCCCACGCGCCGGAGCACCGCCTGACCGACGGCCTGCGCACCGCCGCGGCCGCCGCGATGATCCTGGGCGGCCTGACGCTGGCCACCGGATCCGGTCAGGTTCTGATCGGACTGGCCCTGATCGCGGTCGGCGGGGTCGTCGGCCTGCCCGCGTTCCGCCGCCTGGTGCCGCCCGGCACCTTGACCGTGCGGTCAGGGCTGCCGGCCACGATCGCCAGCCGGGGCCTGCTGACGTTCGCGTTCTTCGGCGCGGACGCGTACGTGACCCTGGCCGTCACCGCGGTCAAGCACCGCAGCCCGGTGGTGGCCGGCCTCGCCGTCACGGGCGCCACGGTGGCCTGGACCGCGGGTGCCTGGGTACAGGCGAGGCTGAGCGATACCTGGGAAGGGCGCCGCCTCGTCCGCACGGGCCTGGTGATCGTCCTGGCCGGCATCGCCGGGATGGTCCTGGACCTGCTGCCCGCCGTGCCTGTCGCGGAGGGCATCGCGGCCTGGACCGTCGCGGGCCTGGGCATCGGCCTGGCCTACGCGCCGCTCTCGCTGCTGATGCTGAGGCAGGCCCCGCCCGGGCAGGAAGGCCAGGCCTCGGCCTCGCTGAACCTGACCGACGTGCTCGGGACCGCGATCGGCATCGGCGTCGGCGGCGCGGCCGTGGCCGCCGAAGCAGGCCGCGACCTGCGCGTGGGCATCTGGGCCGCCTTCGCCGCCGCCACGGCAGTCGGCCTGCTGGCGCTAGCCGTCACCCGCCGTCTCCCGCCCGGCCCGACCTCGGCCCCCGCCCCCGAGCCAGCCGCAGCCGATCACCTTTCCCTCTCCGCCCCCGAGCCAGGCGCGGCCGATCACCTTTCCCCCTCCGACCCGCGCCAGGCGCAGCCGACCACCGGCCCTCTCCCTCCCGCCCCGAGTTAGGCGGCGCTCCGGGTAGGTTGGAACCTGGCGCATATGGGCTTATTTGTAAATGAACAAACCGCTCTTGGCGAAACGCCGGAGGAGGTGAGTCAGGAATTGCCCTGGGGGGCCGGAGGCGTTCCGACTGCCTTTACCGCGGGTTCCCGCATCGCCGGGTACCTCCTTGAGGAAGAGATCGGCGCGGGCGGAATGGCCGTCGTCTTTCGCGCCCTCGACGAGCGGCTCGACCGGCGCGTGGCGCTGAAGATCCTGGCCCCGGCGCTGGCGGCCAACGAGGCGTTCCGGCACCGTTTCCTCAGGGAGGCGAAGGCGGCCGCCGCTGTCGACGACCCGCACATCATCCCCGTGTACGAGGCGGGCGAGGCCGGCGGCGTGCTGTTCATCTCGATGCGCTACGTGTCCGGCGGTGACGTCAGGACCCTGCTGCACCGCGACGGCCCGCTGCCTCCGGCCGGGCCGGCCGCCATCATCTCGCCCGTGGCGTCCGCGCTGGACGCGGCGCATACGGCCGGGCTGGTCCACCGCGACGTCAAGCTGGCCAACATGCTGGTCGATACCCGGCCGGGTCGGCCCGATCACGTCTACCTGTCGGACTTCGGGCTGACCAAGACCGGGTCGGCCTCGGCCGCGCTGACGCAGCCCGGAATGTACCTGGGAACGGTGGCCTACATGGCCCCGGAGCAGATCGAGGGCCGGGACGTGGACGGGCGGACCGACCAGTACGCGTTGGCCTGCGCGGCGTTCGAGCTGCTGACCGGCGTCGTGCCGTTCGACCGCGACCACGATATGGCGGTGATCCACGCGCACCTGTCCGCGCCGCCGCCCTCGCTTTCCGCCCGGCGTCCGGGCCTGACGCCCGCGGTCGATGAGGTCATAGCCAGGGGCATGGCCAAGGCGCAAGAGGACCGCTACCCGAGCTGCCGGGAGTTCGCCGAGGCGCTGCGCCAGGCGTTCGGCCTAGATGCGTACGACCACGATCCCCGGGCCGGCCAGGTGAGCGCGGCCACGGGGGTGGTACCCGGCGGGGCCACGGGGGTGGTACCCGGCGGGGCCACCAGGATCGCCCCCGTGCCGCCGAGCGTGGCCCGTCCCGTCTCGGCCGGGGCTTCCGGCCTGCGCGGCACCGTGCGCGGCCTGGCGCCGTCGCTGTCGGCCTTCGTCGGCCGGGCCGGAGTGGTTGACGAGATCTCGGGCCTGCTCGATCACGGCCGGCTGGTGACGGTGACCGGTCCGGGCGGCGTGGGCAAGACCCGGCTGGCGGCAGAGGTCGCCCGGCAGGTGGCGGGGCGGTTCGCCGACGGGGCGTGCCTGGTCGAGCTGGCCGCCATGCAGGAACCGTCGCTCGTGCCGGCCGCGGTGGTAGCGGCCCTGGGGATCCCCCAGGCCGCCGACATGTCCGCGGCGGACTCGCTGGCCGTGGCGCTGGCCCGCCTGCAGGCGGTGCTGGTGCTGGATAACTGCGAGCACATCATCGAGGCCGCGGCCGACCTGTGCGAGATGGTGCTGGTCACCGCGGACGACGTGCGCATCCTGGCCACCAGCCAGGAGGCGCTCCGGGTGCCGGGGGAAACCAGGTACCGGCTGCCGCCGCTGTCGGTACCTCAGCCCGGCGAGGAGGCCGAGCCTGTCGAGTCGGAGGCGGTGACCCTGTTCGCCGACCGGGCCAAGCGGGCTGACCCGCACTTCTCCCTGAGCCCCGAGTCGGCTCCCGTAGTGGCGCGGCTGGTGTCACGGCTGGACGGGATGCCGCTGGCCATCGAGCTGGCCGCGGCCCGGGTCGAGGCCCTGGGCGTGGATCAGCTCCTGGACCGGCTCGATGACCGCTTCGCGGTGCTGGCCGGCGGCGACCGCCGGGCCGCCGCCAGGCACCGGTCGCTGGCGGCCACCGTGGACTGGAGCTACCGGCTGCTGAGCGAGCCGGAGCAGCAGGTCTTCCGCCAGCTTTCGGCGTTTCCCGGCCCGTTCACGCTAGAGGCGGCCGGGGCGATGGCCGGCCCCGGCGCCGAGCCTGCGGTGCTGCACCTGGTGGACTGCTCGCTGATCTCGCCGCCTCGCACCGGCCCGGACGGGCGGTCCCGTTATCTGATGCTGGAAACCCTGCGTGCCTACGGCGCCGACCGGCTCGCCGAGGCGGGCGAGCAGCAGGCCGCCGCGGCCGGGCTGGCCAGGTACGCGCTGACCGGGCGGGCGACGCGTGGCCGCTCGCGCAGTACTGGCTCGCCTACCTCGCTAACCTGGCCGGCGAATTCGAGACCGGCCTCGCCCACTACGACGCCGCGTTGGCGGCGCTCGCGGACGGCCCGCCATCCCCGCTGCTGGCCGATGCCATCGCGGGCCGCGCGAACTGCCTGGTGAACCTAGGGCGCACCGCGGAGGCCGCCGCGGCGGTCGGCCGGGCCCTGGACCTCGCTCGCCAGATCGGCTACCAGACCGGCCAGGCCAGGGCCCTGCTGAACCTCTCGATCGCGGCTCAGTACGCTCGATCAGGATGTCGGCCAGGTTGTGGTTGCACTGCCTGGCGAGCCTGCCCGGCATGGCCTGCTGGTCGATGCGGCTGGCTTGCCGGGCCCAGTCCAGGGCCTGCTCATCATCGCCGAACAGGTGCACCTGTCCGCCGGCACCGTCCGCTCCCGCCTGGACCGCATCCGGGCCAAGACCGGATGCTCCCGCCGCGCCGATCTCGTCAGGTTCGCGCTGCAGGCCGGCCTCGTCTAACTCGGCCGTGCGCGGCCGGCCTAGGAACCGGCTGATCCCGGCGCGCGAGAGGCCATCCGCCTCGGTGGCGCGGGTGGCTTCGGTCTCGGCCGCCATGGCCTGCTCGATCTCGGCCATCGGCGGC
>JBOHCK010000426.1:0-4496 GCA_050698755.1 Streptosporangiaceae bacterium
TCGACGCCGGCAACCGGGCGTCGCTGGCCCTGCTTTCCTGGGCCGGGCCCACGTCCTCGAGCGTGACCCGCCGGGGCGTGGTCGACGTCACCGTAGAGCTCCCCGCGGCCTGACCCTGCGGCCTGACCCTGCCGCCTGACCGGGACGCCGCCGGTCCGGCATATCCGTGCTTACGATGGTGTGGTCGACTTGCCCTCCTGCCCACAGGTAGCCGCCTACATGACCCCTTGGGGGGTGATACCTGGTGCGTGACGGTGAGATCTTGCGCCCCTACGTGGCCGATCTGGTCATCGACTGGCTCAGGGACTCCCCGGACGCGGTGTACCGGGAGGTCGACGGCACGCTCGCGTTTGCCGATATCTCCGGATTCACGGCCCTGACCGAGCGGCTGGCGCGCGCGGGAGCGGTGGGCGCAGAGGAAATGAGCGACATCCTGAGCGCGGTCTTCACCGACCTGCTCGCGGTCGCGTTCAGTTACGGCGCATGGCTGGTGAAGTGGGGCGGCGACGCCGTACTGCTGCTGTTCGAGGGCGAGGAGCACCCGGCCCTGGCGAGCCGGGCGGCGTTCGAGATGCGCCAGGTGCTCCGCCGGGCGGGCCGGGTCCGGGCCACGGCCGGCTCGGCCAGTCTCAAGCTGTCGGTCGGCGTGCACTCGGGACCCGTGGCCTTCTTCCTGGTCGGTACCAAGCATCGCGAGCTGGTCATCACCGGCCCGGCTGCGACCGAGGTCGCCCTCCTCGACGACGCCGCGGACGCCGGCGATATCCTCCTGAGCCCGGCGGCCGCCGCCTTGCTCGACCCCCGGGTCGTCGGCCAGGCCAAGGGCCCGGGGCGGCTGCTGCGCGGCGCGCCGGCGGCGGAGCAACGCAGCTGGGGGCGCAGCGACGCGACCGGCCTCGACCTCGTCCCATGCCTGCCCGGGCCGATCGCGGACTACGCGCTCGGCAGTGCCCATGAAAGTGAGCACCGCAGGGTGGCGGTGGCTTTCGTGGAGTACTCGGGGACGGACAAGCTGCTGGCCGATCGCGGTCCGCAGGCGACCGCGGCCGCCCTGCACGAGCTGATCAGCCTTGCCCAGGAGGCTTGCAGCCGGTCTGACGTCACGTTCTTCGAGACCGACATCAGCCAGGACGGCGGGAAGATCATGATGGTCGCCGGCGCCCCGCGCAGCGAGGGTCATAACGAGCAGCGCCTGCTGCGCGCAGCCCGCGCGGTGATCGAGTACAGCGGGCCGCTGTCGGTCCGGGCGGGCGCCAACTCCGGGCGCGTGTACGCCGGTGACTTCGGACACCCCGACCGCCGCACGTACTCGGTGAAGGGAGACGCGGTCAACCTGGCCGCCCGCGTGATGGGCCGGGCCGGGCCTGGCCAGTTGCTCGCGACCACGTCGCTGCTGGACGGACGCGACAGCGGGTTCACCGTCACGCCGGTGCCGGCGTTCTCGGTGAAGGGCAAGTCCAAGCCGGTGAACGCGGTCGTGGTCGGCGCGGCGCAGTGGCAGCGGCGCCGCACCGACGAGGACGTGCCGCCCCTGGTGGGGCGACAGGCCGAGATCGGCAGGCTGCGCGCCGCGCTGGCCACCGCGCGCACGGGTCATGGGCAGGTCATGGAGATCGCCGGGCCGCCGGGCATCGGCAAGTCCCGGCTGGTCGACGAACTGCTCGCCAAGGCCGACGAGCTCACGCTGCTGGTCACCTGTGACCGGTACGCCGCGGGGACGCCCTACGCGCTGACCGACGCCATGCTCAGGGAGCTGCTCAGCGTCCCCGGGTCAGCAGGCCCCCCGACCGCACTCGCGGCCATGGCCGAAGCGGTGGAACGGCGCGGCGCCGCGCTCACGCCGTGGCTGCCGCTGCTGGCGGCCGTCGTGGGCGCCGACCTGCCGCCGACCCCCGAAGTGGCCGCGCTCGCTCCCGAATTCCTGCGGCCGCGCCTGGAGCTGACCGTGGCCGAGCTGATCGGCGCGCTGCTGCCCGAACCGGCCATCATGATCATCGAGGACGTCCAGTTCATCGACGAAGCCTCCGCGAGCCTGCTGGCCAGGCTGGCTGCCGATGTCGCCGGCCGTCCCTGGCTGGTCGTGTTTACCTGCACGGAATCCCGCCAGCCGCAGCTGACCGGGGCCGCCGACGTGCGCCTCGAACTGGAGCCGCTCGGCCAGCAGGACGCGACGACGCTGCTCAGCTGGGAGACTCGGGCCGCCCCGCTGCTGCCCCATCAGCTGGCGGCCATCGCCGAGCGGTCGACCGGCAATCCGCTGTTCGCCAGGGAACTGGCCCGCGTGGCGGCCGAGGCCGACGGCGCCGCGGTGTTGCCCGAATCGATCGAGGACGTCGTCGGCGCGCAGATCGACCGCCTGGAGCCCGCGGACCGGGACGCGCTGCGGGCCGTGGCTGTCGCCGGGATGCGGGTTGATCCTGACCTGCTCGCCGAGGTGCTCGGGCAGCCGCCTTCGGCGGGCCAGTGGGAACGGCTGAGCGCGTTCGTCCAGCCCGATCAGGACGGCAGCCTGCGCTTCCGGCACGCGCTGGTCAGGGACACGGCCTACGAGGGCCTGTCGTTCCGCCGCCGGCGGAAGCTGCACGACGGTCTCGGCCGGGCCCTCGAGCGCCGGGCCCTGGATACCTTGGAGGCGGAGGCCGGGCTGCTCTCTGTGCACTTCTACCACGCCCAGAACTTCGCGCCCGCCGCGCATTACGCGCGGATCGCTGGCGAGCAGGCCGCCGTGGTCTACGCCAACGCGGAGGCGGCGGACTTCTTCGCTCGCTCACTGGACGCGGCCAGGCGCAAGCGCAACCCCGCGTCCGAGGAGATCGCGCATACGGCCGAGGCCTACGCCGACATCAGGTACCGGCTGGGTGAGTTCGCCGCGGCCGGCCGGCTCTACGCCTCCGCCCGCAAGCTGCTCCGCGACGACCACATCGCGCTGGCCAGGCTCCACCTGAAGACCGCGCTGGTGGTGGTGCGGACCGCCGGGTTCTCCCAGGCGCTGCGCTGGATCACCAGCGGCCGCAGGTTCCTGGCTGACCTGACCGACCTGCAGGCGCGGCGCCTGGACGCCCGGCTGCTCGTCCAGATCGCGCTGATCCGGCAGATGCAGGGCCGCTACGGCGACGCCCAGCACGCCTGCGAGGCGGCGATCGCGGCGGCCGAGAGCTCAGGGGCCCGGGACGTCCTGGCCCAGGCGCTGCAGCTCCTCGACGCCGCCGACGTCGCCCGGGGCCGGTTCGACAGCGAGCCCTGGGCCGAGCAATCGCTGGCCATCTGGGAGGAACTGGGCGAGCTGGGCTGGCAGGCCAAGGCCCTGAACCAGCTCGGGATCAGGGCGTACTTCGAAGGCCGCTGGGTGACCGCGCTCGCGTACTACCGGCGCGCGGCCCAGACCTTCGATCGCGTCGGTGACCAGTGGAACGCGGCCATCGCCGCGTGCAACGTCGGCGAGATCCTCTCCGATCAGGGACTTTACGCCGAATCCGACGACGTGGCCCGGCCCGCGCTGCGCGTGCTGCAGGCCTCGGGCGCGCTGTCGGAGACGGCGTTCGCGCTGAGCGTGCTCGGCCGCACGGCCGCCCGGGCCGGCCGTCTCGGTGAAGCGCGCGACCTCCTCGACGCGGCCAAGGCCGGTTACCTGCGGGCCGGCGAGCGCGGCGAGGCGCTGTCGACCGACGTCAGGATCGCCGAGTGCCTGGTGCTGGCCGGGCAGAACGCGGCCGCCGATACGCTGGCGGCCGACCTGGCCGCCCAGGCCGCCGCCCGGGGCATGGCGGCCGAGGCCGCCGCCCTGGACCGGCTGCGCGGCTACCTGCTGGCCCAGCAGGGCCAGCCCGGGCCCGCCGCCGAAGCTTTCGAGGCGAGCCTGGCCTCCGCGCGCGAGCGCAGCGCGCTGTACGACCAGGCGCTCAGCCTGGACGGCCTGATCCGGCTGGCGCGCCACACCGGGCAGCGCGCCGACCCCGCCCAGACCGCCGAACGCGCCGCGCTGTTCGGGCGGCTGGGCGTGATCGCGACGGCCGCGTTCCCGCTGGAGCCTAGAACGTAATGTGCGGGTCGCCGGCCGGCGCCTGGATCGTGACCTTGACGGAACCGCCCCAGGACGACACCGAGGATATGCACGGCGCGGGCCGGTACGGGCGGCAGAAGGGCAGCAGGCCCTCGTAATCGCCGTTAACCGGATTGAACCGCGCCGGGACGCCGAACTTCGTGGTGAACGGCTCCGTTGACCCGAAGCAGACGCTGATCGACATCTTGTGCCAGGACCACCAGGACCAGGGATGCTGGCCGAGGGAGCCCGCGAAGCTGACCTTGATGGTCTGCGACAGGTTGGAGAAGAACGACACCACCCCGCCGGCGTGGGTGCACGACAAGGACGGGAAGCCACCGCCGGTCGCGCTGAGCGTTCCGCTTTCCTGGGTGTTGGCGACCGCCGAGCCGGATGTGCCGTCGGAACTCACCGTCTGGCTCTGGCAGGTCTCCTCTGCGGAGCACTGCACGAGCTG
>JBOHCK010000427.1:0-4484 GCA_050698755.1 Streptosporangiaceae bacterium
CGCGCCGTCCGGCCGGGCACCGACGCGATCATTCACCTGGCTGCGTTCACCTACGTGGTCGCCTCGGTGGCCGATCCCGTCAGTACCTACCGGCTCAACACCGACGCCACCGCCCGGCTGCTTGAGCTCGCCCGTGAGCACGAGGTGGGGACCTTCCTGTTCGCGTCGACGAACGCGGTGACCGGCAACGTCGGCGGCGCGACCATCACCGAGCAGACCGTGCTGCGCCCGCTCACCCCGTATGGGGCGACCAAGGCGGCGTCGGAGATGCTGCTGTCCAGCTACGCCAACTGCTACGGCATGGCCTGCGCGTCGCTGCGGTTCTCCAACGTCTACGGGCCCGGGATGACCGAGAAGGACAGCTTCGTGCCCAGGCTGATGCGCGCCGCGCGCGACGGCGAGGGCGTCCAGGTCCGCGGCGACGGCAGCATGGTCCGTGACCTGGTGCACGTGGACGACGCCGTGCAGGGCGTCATGGCGGCCTGGGCGGCCGGGTAC
This sequence comes from Streptosporangiaceae bacterium, assembly GCA_050698755.1. Classification (GTDB taxonomy): domain Bacteria; phylum Actinomycetota; class Actinomycetes; order Streptosporangiales; family Streptosporangiaceae; genus Palsa-504. Next base: position 499 of record JBOHCK010000427.1, read on the forward strand.
AGCGGCCCGCTGATCCTCGGCGCCGGGCGGTCTGTCACGGTGAACGACATGGTGACGACGGCCCGCCGGGTGACGGGTGCGCCCATTCCCGTGGAGCACGTGCCCGTCGGCAACGGGGAAATGCCGGCCGTGGTGGTGGACATCTCCGCGGCCAGGGCGATCGGCTACCGGCCGGCCCTTGACCTGGAAACGGGCATGGCCACGGTCTGGCCGGACTTTGACCCGAATTCGCCAGAAGATCCTAACCATCCGGGGGCTCGAGCAGCGGAGACCCGAGCATGATCTACGGCAACCCAGCGGATCAGGCCACAGACGACGCGGCCGTGCAGGCGTTTGCGCAGAACTACGGCGAGCGCGCCACCGCCCTGCCCCCCGTCGCGATCGTGATCGCCGCCTTCAACGAGGAAGGCGCGGTCGGCCCGGTCATCGAGGCGCTCCCGGAGACGGTGTGCGGGCTGGCCACGGCGGCCATCGTGGTCGCCGACGGCTGCGCCGACAGCACCGCGAAGGAAGCCGCCATGGCGGGGGCCATGGTCTGCGACGTGCCGGTCAACCGGGGCCAGGGCGCCGCGCTGCGGCTCGGCTACCGGCTGGCCCGCGAGGGCGGCGCGGCCTACATCGTGACCACCGACGCGGACGGGCAGTACAACTCGGCCGAGATCGAGCGGGTCCTCGCGCCGGTCGTAGCGGGCGAGGCGGACTTCGTCACCGGGTCCCGTCGGCTCGGCAGCCAGGAGACCAAGGACGCAGTACGCCGGGCCGGCGTCCTGTTCTTCGCCTTCACCATCAGCGTGCTCACGGGGCAGAAGGTCAGCGATACGACGTTCGGGCTGCGGGCGATGCGCGCCGAGGTGACCGGCGCCGTCCGGCTGGAGCAGCCGCAGTACCAGGCCTCCGAGCTGCTGATCGGGGTCATCACGCACGGCTACAAGCTGGGCGAGGTGCCCGCCACCATTCACCGCAGGCGGGTCGGCGAGAGCAAAAAGGGCCAGAACCCGCTCTACGGGCTGCACCTGCCCGGCGTGAACAACTTCTTCTACGGGCTGCGCTTCGCCCGGGTCGTCTACGGGACCTGGTGGCGCGAGCGCCTGCGCAAGGCTCAGGCAGACCGGGCTCAGGCGGGGTCTAGCGGGCCTTCGTCGTCCCGCAGCGCGCGCATCGGGCCGGTGGATTCCGCGGCGACCACGAAGGGCTCGGGCCCGGAGTCGGCCGACACGACGGCCTCCTCGGCCGCGGCGGGCGGGGCCGGTGACCGCGCGAAGAGGACGTAGTGGAAGAACAGGAACCGCACCAGGAACGTGAACAGGTTGGCCACGCCGTACACCGCGGCGAGGTACAGCGCGCGCTCCGAACCGTGCAGATGCCACCAGGTAGCCGGGTGGTAACCGAGGTACTTGTCCGCCAGCTCGAGGACCACGATGACGATCGCGGAGACGATGCAGAACGGCACGGTCTCCTTGAGCACGTTCGGGCGGCCCTTCCGCTCCCACGCCCACCGGCTGAGCAGGTAGCTGACCACGACGCCGGAGAACCAGCCCACCAGCGTAGCCACGGTGGAGGACAGCTTGAGCGGCACGGCGCAGATCACGTAGACGATCTCGCTGGTGGCGAAAGCCGAGATGGCCGCGATCGCGAAGCGTCCGAAGCGGATGCCGAGCGTGGTGCGGGCCTTGCGGACGATCGTGTCGCCAAGCCGATTGGTTACCAGAGCCATTGATGTCCTTGGTTAGCTAGCCGACCATGAAACGAGGATCAGGTATACAGTACGGAAACCGCAGGCCGGTGAAGCTGACTCCGGCGAAGCCGCCCGATGCGACTAGGCGAGGAGGGTGTTCAGCATCCGCACTCACAGCACGTTACCCGCCCGGTGCGGTACTACGCACACGCGAACTAAAAGTCAGACCCATTGACCGAAGGACACGGTAGGAGAGCCGGAGCATGAAAATACTGGTGTTGGGCGGGGACGGGTACCTCGGGTGGCCCACAGCGCTGCACCTGTCGCAGGCGGGCCACGAGGTCGCCGTCGCCGACAACTTCGTCCGCAGGCACTACGACGACGAGCTCGGGGTCGAGTCGCTGGTCCCGATCGAGCCGCTGCGGAACCGCATCGCGGTGTGGCAGGAGCTGACCGGCCAGAAGATCGGGATGTACGTCGGCGACCTGACCGATGCGATCTTCACGTACCACATCATCAGGGACTTCGAGCCGGACGCCGTGGTCCACTTCGCCGAGCAGCGGGCCGCCCCGTACTCGATGATCGACCGGGCCCACGCGGTGTACACGCAGCAGAACAACGTGGTCGGCAACCTGAACCTGCTGTACGCGATCGCGGAGACCAACCCGGACATCCACCTGGTCAAGCTCGGCACGATGGGCGAGTACGGCACGCCGAACATCGACATCGAGGAGGGCTGGCTCGAGCTGGAGCACAACGGGCGCACCGACCGGGTGCTGTTCCCCAAGCGGCCCGGCTCGTTCTACCACCTGTCCAAGGTGCACGACAGCCACAACATCGAGTTCGCCTGCCGGATCTGGGACCTGCGGGCGACCGACCTGAACCAGGGCGTGGTCTACGGGCAGCAGACCGCGGAGACCGCCCTGGACGAGCGGCTGGCGACCAGGTTCGACTACGACGCGGTGTTCGGCACGGTGCTGAACCGGTTCGCCATCCAGGCCGTCATCGGGCACCCGCTGACCGTGTACGGTTCCGGCGGCCAGACCCGCGGCATGATCGACATCCGGGACACGGTCCGCTGTATCCAGCTGGCCTGCGAGAACCCGGCCAACCGCGGTGAGTTCCGGGTGTTCAACCAGATCACCGAGTGGATGTCGGTCAAGGACATCGCCGAGACCGTGGCCCGCGCCTACCCCGGCGACGTCACGATCGAGAACGTGGACAACCCGCGGGTCGAGGCACCCGAGCACTACTACAACGTCAAGCACACGGCGCTGATCGAGCTCGGCCTGGAGCCGCACCTGCTGTCGGACACGCTGATCGAGTCGCTGTTCGACGTGACCAAGCAGTACGCGCACCGGGTCCGCCTCGAGGCCCTCCGCCCGACGGTGAAGTGGCGGGAGCCGACCGCCGGCTGAGCGGCCCCCGCAGGGCCGGACAGTGATACCACCGCCCGTTCGGTAAATTGATTTTCTTATCCCGAACGGGCGGTGGTTCGTGTCATGACGTCTATCTGTGCCACCTGTGGTAACCACTTCGCCGGCGACCGGCCCGACGTCTGCGTGGTCTGCGCGGACGAGCGGCAGTGGGTGCCGGCCGGCGGGCAGCGGTGGACCACGCTGGCCGAACTGGCCGCGGCGGGGCACCGGTCCGACGTGCGCGAGGTCGAGCCGCATCTGACCGGGATCGGCGCGGACCCGCCGGTGGCCATCGGCCAGCGCGCGCTGCTGGTGACCACACCAGGGGGCAACCTGCTGTGGGACCCGCCGGGGTTCATCGACGACGCGGCGGTGGCTGCGGTGCGCGCGGCGGGCGGGCTCGGCTTCGTGACCGCCAGCCACCCGCACTTCTACGGGTCCATCGCCTCGTGGGCCGCGGAGTTCGGGGCGGAGATCCTGGTGCCCGCGGCTGACGCTGCGTGGCTGCGGGCCGGCCCGGAGGCGCGGGTGCGTTCGTGGTCGGGGACGCTGGAGGTGCTGCCCGGGGTGACGCTCATCCAGTGCGGCGGGCACTTCCCCGGCAGCGCGGTGGTGCACTGGGCTTCCGGGGCCGAAGGGCGCGGCGTGCTGCTGTCCGGCGACACGATCTTCGTGACCCCGGGCGAGGACCGGGTGACGTTCGTCTGGTCGGCGCCGAACCGGCTGCCGCTGTCCGAGCAGGCGGTCCAGGGCGTGGTGGACGCGGTGCGGCCGTATGCGTTCGACCGGATCTACGGCGGCTGGTGGGCGCCGGTGATCCGGTCCGGGGCCAGGGACGTGGTGCTGCGCGGCGGCAGCAGGTACATCGAGCACCTGCGGGGCACCGCGACGCC
>JBOHCK010000428.1:0-4459 GCA_050698755.1 Streptosporangiaceae bacterium
CTTCGTCGCGGAACGCCTCGGCGACCGTGACCACCGCGTCCGCGGCGTAACCCGCCAGCCTGGCGGCGTTGGCCTCGTCGGTCAGCCAGCCGGCCAGCCGCGGGACAAGGCGGGCGGCGCGGAGCCGTTCGGCCAGCACGTCGGCGTTGAGGAAGTTCTCTTGCACGAACCGGCCAAGGGTGACGGCGAACTGGTCCTTGCGCTCGACGATCACCGCGGTATGCGGGATCGGCAGGCCCAGGGGGCGGCGGAACAGGGCCGTGACCGCGAACCAGTCGGCCACGCCGCCGACCATGGAAGCCTCGGCGCCGGCCTGCACGTACCCGAGGAGGACCCCGTGGACGCCGGCCACGGTCACAGCCACGAACAGGAGCGTGACCGCCGCCAGCAGGGCGGTGGCCCGCCGGCGCGCGGCGGCCAGCCGGCGCGTCCGCTCTTCGACCGACTCGTGCTCGGTCGCGCGCAGCGGCGAGGCGGGCATCGTGGCAGTAGGTTCCATCTGGCCGTCCCGGTCAGTCCGCGTGCAGGCGGAAACGACAATCCGATTCCACCCACGATATTGACCGGGCTCAGGCGCGTCCCGGACGGGGCGTCACAGGTTACCGTTCTCCCGGCTGTAGAAGGGGACGGCGATCGCGACGCCGGTCGCGGTCGAAGGCGCCCGGACGAGCCACTGCTCGGCCCGCGTCCCTGGGTCGTACCACAGCAGCGAGACGCTGCCGGTGCAGCTAGTCGGCGCCTGGATCAGCAGCCGGGACCCGAGCGCGGTCAGTACGTGGTTGTCGCCCTCGGTGTGCGGCACCGTCACCAGCGTGATCGAGCCGTTGCGCGCCTGCTTGAAGACCTGGAGCACGCCGCAGGGCCCGGCGGACTGGAGGTACAGGCCGCTGGGCAACGACCACGCGTCGAGGTCGCCCAGGTCGCCGGTCTTGAAGCTGCGCGGCGGGGTCAGCGCCGTGGGCCGACCGCCGCTCAGCGGGACCAGCCAGAGCTGCGGGCTGGCTGTGTTAGGCGGCGCGCAGGAAGCCAGCACCGTTCCGCTGCTCCACCAGCGGGCTGGGCTACAAGTATTCGCGCTCGTCCCGGGGACGGGCAGCCTCCTGATCAGCGCGCCGCCGTTGCTGACCAGCTTGAGGCCGTTACTGGCCCCGGTGACGAACTCGGTGCCTGCGGGCGCGTACAGCACCTGGCCGTCCGCTGAGTAGCCGAGCGCGCTGGTCAGCCGTCCCGACAGGCTGTACCGGGCCAGGCTGGTACCGGTCCCCGACGGCCGGCCCGCCACGATGTTCAGCCCGTCCGGGGTCGTGTACCCGATCGGCGTCGCCGAACCCTGCATGACGAAGGTGCTCATCTGCCCGGTGGCCAGGGTGAGCTGCTCGGTGCCGCCCTTGCCCGAGAAGACCTGGAACAGCGCGCGCTTGCCGTCGGGTGACCAGGCGAGCAGCGACGGAGCCGTACGCCAGTTAGGCCAGCTGGCCAATTCGTACCTGGTCCCGCCCGGGCTGATCAGGTACAGTTCCTCCGGCCCGGTCCCGCCGCCGCCAGGCGCGGCGGACGTGTACTGGGCCAGGACCCACCCGGCTCCGACGTGGCTCCACGGCACGCCCGTCCGGGCGGTGCCGCCGGCCGGGCTGGCGGTCCTGGCCGTGGCGACGCCGACGGCGGCGGTGGTCCCGGCGGTGAGCAGGACCGCGCTCGCGACGGCGGTCACGGTCAGGGAAGTACGCCACGCTCTCATGCCTTCATGGACGCCGTCGCGACCCACCCGGTTGCGGCGGCACGAGCGCGACGCGCGAGTCCCGTTACGCCAGGGGATCTTCTTGTCACCAAACGCGTTGGAAAGTGCCTAAAGCCTGTCCCGGAGGGTTCTCGTTCGGGTTTACTCATGGCATGCCCGCCGCCGGCGTCCAGGCCCAGCTACCCCAGGAACCAAACAGCTTCATCGGCCGTGAGCGCGAGATCGCCGAGGTGACCCGGATGCTGCGGCGGGCGCGCGCGCTGACCCTGTGCGGGCCCGGCGGAATCGGGAAGACCCGGCTGGCGCTGCGGATCCTGGCCGCGACGGCGGATGAGTTCCCTGACGGCGCCTGGTTCGTGGAGCTGGCTGACCTGCGCCAGCCCGAGCTGGTGGCCTCGCGAGTGGCGGCGGTCATCGGCATCAGCGAGGAGCCAGGGCGGCCGCTTCTCGATACGCTCGCCGATGCGCTGCGCCCGCGCCGGATGCTGCTGGCGCTCGACAACTGCGAGCACCTGATCGACGCCTGCGCGCAGCTGGGCCAGCGACTGCTGGCCAGCTCGCCGGGGCTGCGGGTGCTCAGCACGAGCCGCGAGCCGCTGCGCATCGCGGCCGAGACCGCGTGGGAGGTGCCGCCGCTCGCGGTGGCGCCCGACGACGCCGAACGCCTGGCCAAGGACGCGCACCGGTACGAGGCCATCCGCCTGTTCGCCGAGCGGGCCGCCGCGTCCCGGCCCGGGTTCACGCTCAGCCCGGGCAACGCCGCGGACGTCGCGGCGATCTGCCGCGCGCTCGACGGGATGCCGCTGGCCATCGAGCTGGCTGCGGCGCGGGTCCGGGTGCTGTCGCCGGAGCAGATCAGCGCCCGCATGGGTGACCGGCTCGAGCTGCTCACCACGGGGGACCGGTCCGCTCCGGCTCGCCAGCAGACCCTGCGTGCGGCGATCGAGTGGAGCTACGAGCTGCTGTCCGCCCCGGAACGGATCCTGTTCCGCCGTCTGTCCGTGCTCGCCGGCTGGTCACTGGAGATGGCCGAGGAAGTCTGCGCCGACGATGACATCCCCGCGCCGCAGGTGCTCGACCTGCTCGCCGCGCTGGTGGACAAGTCGCTGGTCGCGCTCGAGCCGACGGTGCTGCGCCAGGCACGGTATCGGATGCTGGACACCATCAAGGAGTACGCCACGCGGCGCCTGGACGAGGCCGGGGAGTCGGCCAGGTTCCGGCTCGCGCTTCGCGACTATACCGTGCGGGTCGCGGAGCAGAGCGGGGCGATGGGGATGGCACGAGTCCCGGCGTCCTGGGCGGCCCGGGTGGACGGCTTGCGCCTGTCCGACGTCGAGGCCGGGAACGTCATCCAGGTGCTGACCTGGTGCCTGGCCCAGGACGACGCGGAGACCGGCCTGCGTATCTGCGCCGCGGTCAGCCCGTGCTGGATCGTCTGGGGCACCTTCGCCGAGGGCCGCGAGTGGCTCGACTCGTTCCTGGCTCTGGATACCTCGGCCGTCCCGGCCGGGATCCTGGGCGCGGCCACCGTGGTGCATGCCCAGCTCACCCTGCCCAGCGATCGCGTCGCGGCCGAGAGGATGGCCTGCGTCGGGCTGGAGCTGTGCCGGGCCGACGGCGACCAGTACTGGACGGCGTCCGCGCTGAACCTGCTCACCGAGATCGCCCTGCACACGGGGCGCGCGGAGGAGGCGGCGAGCACCGCGGAGGAGGCGCTGACGATCGCGCAGGCCGCCGGTGACGGGTGGAACGAGGGCTACGCGCTGGGCACCCAGGCCGCCATCGCGGCCGCGGCGGGCAAGCTCCGGGAGGCCGAACTGCTGGCCGATGCCTCGGTCGGCGTCATGCGGCGCATCGACCAGCAATGGGGGGTGGCGCGGGCACTGCTCGGCCTCGGCGACCTGGCCAGGTTCCGCGGGCACCCCGGCGAAGCGCACAGCCGGTACGTCGAGGCGCTCGCCATCCTCCAGGAGGTCGGCGCCCGCCCGGAGATCGCGCGCTGCCTGGCCGGCCTCAGCCGGGTGGCCATGGACCTGGGCGCAATCGAGCAGGCGAGGCGGCACCTGACCAGGAGCATCGAGCTCAGCCAGGCCACCGGGTCACGCATCGGCACGGCCCGCGGGCTGGAGGCGTTCGCCGCACTGGCCGCTCACGAGAACCGGCCCGAGCTGGCGGTGCTCCTGGTCGCGGCGGCCACCGCGCTGCGCAAGTCCGCCGGGCTGCCGCCGCTGGCCGGCGCGCGCACCGATGGCCTGCTGGCCCCGGCCCGGCGCCTGGGGGATGCGGTGGTCGCCGGGCTCTGGGCCCGCGGGCTGGCCCTGGGCAGCGAGGAAGCGATCGCTCTGGCCCTGGACAAGGACCTGTCGCCACAGGTACCCGACGGTAACGGCCGGATGCTGAGCGCGGTGAAGGGCTACCAGGTGGCGGCGGAGCCGCCGGGCTCGCTCACGCCGCGCGAGCACGAGATCGCGGCGCTGGTGGCCACCGGGCGCAGCAACAAGGCCATCGCCGCCGAGCTGTCCATCAGCCCGCCCACCGTGGCCAGGCATATCGCCAACATCCTGGCCAAGCTGGGGTTCAGGTCGCGCACCCAAATCGCCGTCTGGGTCGCCGACCGGCCGCTGCGAGCCGCGGCCCACGCGGAGCGCAGCTCAGAACGGGGCTAGCACGAGCTCCGTGATCAGGGCGGGCTACTCGACTTCCTTGAGGATGCGCTGCATC
>JBOHCK010000429.1:0-4455 GCA_050698755.1 Streptosporangiaceae bacterium
GGAAGCCACCGCCGGTCGCGCTGAGCGTTCCGCTTTCCTGGGTGTTGGCGACCGCCGAGCCGGATGTGCCGTCGGAACTCACCGTCTGGCTCTGGCAGGTCTCCTCTGCGGAGCACTGCACGAGCTGACCGACGATGTCGAACGGGGAAGACGGCGTGCTGGTCTCGGGGCCCTGGCTAGGCATCCAGCCCCAGCCCGGGCCGCCCGATGGCCAGGGCTGGGGCTGCTGCTGTCCCTGCGGTTGGCCAGGTATCTCGGCCTCGAGCTCAAAGCCGAAGCCGACCTTGCTGAACGTCAGATCGGGGAACTTGGCGATGCCGTCGTTGGCGTTCACGTCGTTCCCGGTAGGCAGGGGCGCCCCGAGCCGGTTGACCGCGTACTTCAGGACGACCGGGCCATCGTAATTCCAGTCCTGCTGACCATTGCTGTATTCGACCTTCACCTCCACCGTTGGCATGACGGCCGGGTTCACCTGCGCAGTCGTGGGCTGGACGACGAAGACCGGGACCAGCTGGCCCTCGTCGCCTCCACCGCCTCCCGCCTGCGCAGGCGCGGCCGCAAAGGCCCCGATGGTGAGCACGACGGCAGTGCCGCTCGCGGCGAGACCCGCCGCCAGCCAGACTCGCCGGGAACCGTGAATCAACTGTGTTCGCATATTCGCCCAGCCTCTCTGCGTGCGGAACGCCGCCCGCTCCAGTGCTGCCCACCCCCGCGGCATGGCGCCGCGTACAAATCGTGGCGTAAACGCCGCCGCTGGATTCTATCGGGACGTAAGCGTCCTGCGCCGTCACCTTGCCATGTCGGTCGCCTGCCGTGGCGCGGTGAGCGCGGACCAGTCACCGGCTTGGACGGCCGCGCGGGCGCCCTCATCCAGGACGCGCTGCTGCTTGACCGCGGACGTGGCCGCCGCGAGGTTCTCCGGGTGGTGCCCGAGGATGACTGCGCCCATCACGCGCCCGCCAGCGAGAACCAGCCTGCGGTACGAACGCTGGCCGGCGTCCTCGACGACGATGACCTCCTCCCCGGGCTCGGGATCGGCCCGGCCGACGGCCGACAGCTCAAGCCCGACACCCTTGAGGATGGTCGCGGGAACGTCGGCGATCAGGCTTTCTTCACCTCCCAGGGCGTTGATGGCCGCCACCTCCGCCTGCTTGGCCGCGATCGGCCACAGCCCGAGCACCATGCCGTTGTGCTCGGCCACGTCGCCCACCGCGAACACCCCAGGGACGCTGGTCTGCATCCGGTCGTCGACGAGGATGCCCCGGTTGACCGCGAGGCCGCTGGCCACGGCCAGGTCGACGTTGGGTCGGATGCCGACGGCTGCTAGGAACACGTCGCACGGAAGCGACGTGCCGTCTTTGAGCTGCAGCGAGCTGACCCGGCCGTCGCCATGCAGCGAGCCGGCCTCGGCCCGGTAGCGGATCGCGATGCCGAGCCCGTCGAAGTGCTCTTGCACGAGTTCGCTGCACCGCGCATCGACCTGCTTGGCCAGCAGACGCCCGCCCCGCTCGAGCACCGTAACCCGCAGGCCGAGCTCGTACAGCGCGTAGGCGGCCTCCAGCCCGAGCAGCCCGGCGCCGGTCACCACCGCGGCCCGGGCGCTGTGCTGCTGGACGTAGCCGCGGATCGCCATCGCGTCCGCGGCTTCCCGCATGACGAACGACCCGGGCATCTCGATGCGCTCGATCGCGGGTACGGTGCTCGAACTGCCCATCGCGAGGATGAGCCGGTCGTAGAAGAGCGAGTCCCCGGTCCCGAGCCGTACCCGCCGGTTCGCTAGGTCGATCTCGGTCGCGAAGGTGTTGAGCCAGGCCGTGATGCCGTGCTCGTCGTACCAGGGTTCGGCCAGCAGGTAGAGCCCTTGCATGGCTGACCGCCCGTAGACCAGGCGGGAGATGCCCATCCGGTTGTACAGCACGTGAGTCTCGCGGCCGACCAGATGGATCTCGCAATCTGGATGCCCGCGCCGGACGAAGTCCGCGGCGGTGACCCCCGCGATCCCGTTGCCGATGATGACGACCGACAGGATCGAGCGGTCGAACGACTCGGGCCGCGGCCCGGCGGGCGGCCCGCCAGGCTCCGGGGTCAGCGCGACCTTCACCGGGCCGGACTTCACCCGTGCGCAGCAGGCCATCCGGGTGTTGGCGGCGTACCCGAGTCGGCGGAGCGTGCTCCGCTCTTCCTCGTCCGGCGGCGTCAGGCAGTCCATGCCGTCGATGACCGCCACCGGGTCAGCGCCGCAGACGCCCATCCGGCAGCCCGCCTCGATCGGCCGGTGAGCCTTTTCCGCGACCTCGAGCAGGCTCGCCCCGATCTCGGCGCCGACCGGCGTGTCGTCGGGCGCGAAGCGCACCTCGGCCTGGCTCTGCTGCGCCTTGCTGGCCAGGGCCCTAGCCGCCGCGCGGCCCACCTGGACCAGCGCGGCGGGCCGGCCCGACGACTCATCATCGAACCGGCGTCCCGCGGCGTACGTGCGGGTAAGCCAGACGACGGTGAGGGTCAGCACGATAGCCCGGATCGGCCAGCGGACCCACGGGATCGCTACCCCGGTCACCGTGTGGAACGAACTGGCCAGGATCACGCTCGCGTACCAGTAGAAGAGGTTGATGGCGACCGCGGGGAACAAGGCGGTGAGCATCCCCGATGCGGGAAACAGCGCGTCGAGGATGTAGAACGCGGCGACGCTGGCCAGGAAGTACAGCCCCAGCCGCTCGTAGGCCTGCAGGGTCGTCAGGTGGGGGTGCGAGACCAGCGTGAAGAAACCGAGCACGAAACCCGGCAGCGCGGCCGCGAAAAGCTTGCGCGGCGAGACCCAGCCATGGTCGGCATCGTGCATGTCAGCCTGGTAGGCGACCTGGGGCTTGAAGTCATAACAGTTCTTCGTGCATCCGACGCACGGCTGGCAGTGGCTGTTGGGCACGGTCAGGAAGGGTGTCTGGCCGTAGACCCGCTGCAGCGGCAGCAGCGGGCACATGCTGCTGCACCAGCCGCTCTTGCCCTTGAAGAACAGGCCTGCCACGAAGGCGTTGATGATGGTGACGGCCAGCAGGATCCCGGTCGCCTGGCCGCTCGCGTTGAACAGGGCGATCCGGGCGCTGGTGATGCCGAAGAACAGCACGACAGCGACGACGAACCCGTAGCGGCGCAGCCAGGCCGGCGGCGTGAACCCTCGGGTGAAGCGCAGGACGCGCGGAGCCTGGTTCGCCGCGGCCAGCGGGCACAGGTTGCGCCACAGTCCCGGAGCCACGAAGAACAGGATGGGCAGCAGCGGAACCACCACCTTGAAGAAGGCGAACAGCGCGCCGGCCGGCCGGACGAACAGGCCGACCACGAGCGCGATGTAGGCCAGCACGCTGATGACCCTGATGACGTGCCAGGCAGAGACCGGCACCCGCCTGGGCAGCTCGGTGTAGTTGCGGAACACCGGCTGGCCGGGCTTGGGGATGGGGCCGAGGAACACCACCTCGCCGGCGCGGGCGAGGCCTCCGAGCGCGCCCGATCCGCCCGGCCGCGTATCTTCCGGCTCACGCGGTGCGGGGACGCCGTCCCGTCCCGGCCGCTCAGCCGCCTGCTCTGGGTGCCCGAGGGCCGCGCCGGGGCGGCTGATGACCTCGAATTCGGTCCCGCCGAACCGGACGACGTCGCCGACGTCGAGCACGGCCCGGCCCTCGATCTGCTGGCCATTGACGAACGTCCCGCTGCCGCTGCCCAGGTCCACGAGCGACAGGGCCACCGGGCTCGCCACTAGCTTGAGGTGGCGCAGGGAAACCGCGGGTCCGCGACGAGCTCGCCCTCGCACTCACGGCCCAGCTCGACCGCCCGGTCCACGACGACCCGGCGGGCCTCGCGGCCGGGCTCCCTGATCTGGATGACCGCGGGTTCGGCCATCACGGGGCGCCCGAGCTCGCCGCTCCGGCCGCCGCCTCCGCTCTTCGCAATCGGCCCGCGAGGATCCGGCCGAGGTCAAGCAGCAGCCGCCGCGCGAGGTCGGGATGCCCGGCGGCTAGCCCGTCAAAGCCGTCAGGCGTCAGCTCGGCCAGCACCACGGTAGTCAGGGCACGGACGCCCGCCGATCGCGGCTCGCCGTCGAAGAAGGAGAGTTCGCCGACCACGCTGCCCGCTTCGAGCCGCCCCCGAGGGCGCTTACGGCCGAACCTGGTCGCCGGGGTCACGACGTCGAGCGTGCCCTCCAGGAGCAGGTAGAGCGAGCGGCCGCCCCCGCCCGCCTGCAGGACGTCCTGCCCGGCGCCGAACCGCCTGGCCTGCGTGAAATCGAGGAGCGTCGTCCACTCCGCCTCCGACGCGTCCGCCAGCAGCACCTGCGCCGGCGGAGGGCTTTCCGGTCCGGAAGTCGGGTAGTCGAAAAAAGACATGAGTTACCCCCCCGTGTCACGCTTTGGCTCGATTCGGATCATATGCACGGCGTGAGCCGGGCGTCGATGGTCACAGCAGGTC
>JBOHCK010000430.1:0-4440 GCA_050698755.1 Streptosporangiaceae bacterium
AACAGCAACGGCGGGAACGTGAACTACCCGTCCTCGCTGTACAGCTCGACGTCCCCATACAAGATCAACCTCAACGGCGGCGGCGGCGATATCACCGTCTCGCAGAGCTAGCTGAGGCGAAGCGAGCGCAGGAGGATGCCGACCGCCGAGGTCCCCAGGTTACTGGGCACCGAGACGTAGAAGAGCGCGGGAGCCTGGCCGGCGCCGCGGTCGACGAGCACCACCGCCCCGGCCTCGCTGGTCCAGGCCAGGCCCTCGCTGCTGGCGGCCGGGTAGGACATCAGGAACGTGACCACCCAGGCCTGATGCCCGCTGACCTGCATCCCGGAGCTGTCCACGACCGTGAGGTAGTGCGGCAGCCCGGAATAGTAGGCCAGGTCCAGCGCGTCGGCCAGGCTCATCGCGATCGGTTCCAGGTCGGCGGCGCTCGAATACTGGAACTGCTGCTGAAGCACGCCGGAGCAGGCGTTGCCGTACCAGTCGGCGGCGGACCCGGGGACAAACGCGGGCCCGGCTATCGCGCTCTCGCCCGCGCTCCAGCTGAACATGGGCGTGTCCAGCGCGTGCGGGCAGCCCCGCCGCCAGGGGGAGGAGAGCAACCGGTAGGACAGCCCCGACGAGCTATCGGTCACCTGCCTGCGCCGGGTCGAGCGCGCCCGCGACGCGGACACCGTCCGTGACGCGGATCGGGACGGCGACGGTGCCACTCGCTGCGGCCGGGGTGAGCCGGCGGCCTTCGCCGGTTCGCGCACGGAGAGCGCGGCCGGCGTGGCCACCGCCGGGACCTTGCCGATGTCCTTGATCATCACGACGATGACCACGAGCACCAGCGTGGTCATGCTGGTCAGCACCCACATCATCCGCCGCGCTCGGCGGCGCCGGCGGACCGCGGGGCTCGCCCTTAGCCTCCCCATGCCGTCAGGGTAAACCGCGCATCCGTCGCGAAAAAGGCCCTAGGGTGACGTATGGGTAGCTAAGGCTAGGCGGGCGCGGCGGCGGACACCGGTACCGATTCCTCCGCCCGGACGACCGAGCGGCCGAACGCCAGGTGCACGACGAAGCCGAAGGCGAGCGCCACCAGCACGCCGAGGTTGGCGAAGGCCCACGCGCCGGTCTTGCCGCCCAGGCCGAACGCGCTGAGCAGGTAGCCCTGCCAGGACAGCCAGGTCGCCGCCGTGTTGGTGACGAGGCCCCAGCCGACAACGGTCGCCACCACCACGGCGGCGACAGGAACCAGCCGGACGTCGCCGTAACGGCCCGACGCAGTGAACAGGTCCTGCTCGGCGTAGTCGCGCCGGCGCAGCCCGATGTCGGCCAGCATGACCCCGCACCAGGCCGCGATCGGCACGCCGAGGGTGATCAGGAAGCCCTCGAACTGGCCGATGAAGTTGTGCGTGAAGAACACCACGTAGATAGTGCCGAGCGTCATTACCGTGCCGTCGATCAGCGCGGCCTGGTACCTGGGCAGCCGCACGCCCAGGGTGAGCAGGGCCAGCCCGGACGAGTAGATGTCCAGGACCGAGCCGCCGATCAGCCCGAGCACGGCGACGATGGCAAACGGCACGAGGAACCAGGTCGGCAGCAGCGTGGTCAGTGCTCCGATCGGGTCGGCGCCGATCGCCGTGCTCAGGCTGGCGGACGAGCCGGCCAGCAGCAGGCCGAACACCAGCAGGAAGATCGGCGCGATCGAGGAGGCGAACGTGGTCCAGCCGATCACGCCCGAGCCGGAGGAACGCCGCGGCAGGTAACGCGAGTAGTCCGCCGCGCAGTTCACCCAGCCGAGCCCGAAGCCGGTCATCATGAAGACCAGCGCGCCGATCAGATCCTGAGTCGTGCCGCCCTTGATGGCGGACACCGCGTGCCAGTGGATCTTGTCCGCCACGAGCGCGATGAACACCACCGTGAACACCCCGGTCACGATGGTGATCCAGGTCTGGAGCCGCATGATCAGGTCGAAGCCCATCACGCCGCCGAAGATGGTCAGCGCCACGACCAGGATCAGCGCGATTACCTTCGTTCCGTCCCCGCCGCCCACGCCCACGCGGTGGAATACGGTCGCCGTGGCCAGCGTGGCCAAGATGACGAGCACCGTCTCCCAGCCCACGGTCAGCAGCCAGGAGATCACCGTGGGGAGCTTGTTGCCGTTGACCCCGAACGCGGCCCGGCTCAGCACCATCGTCGGCGCCGAGCCCCGCTTGCCCGCAAGCGCGATGAACCCGCAGGCCAGGAACGACAGCACGATCCCGACCACACCCACGACCAGTGCCTGCCAAAACGAGATGCCGAAGCCCAGCACGAAGGCGCCGTAGGACAGGCCGAGCACGGAAATGTTCGCGGCGAACCAGGGCCAGAACAGGTCCCTGGGGTGACCCTTGCGCTCGTTCTCGGTGATGACGTTGATGCCGTTCATCTCGACCTGAAGCGGCCGGAGTTCGGCGGCGCCGCTAGCGTCGGTCATGGCCAGTCTCCCTTAGTAATCCATGATGGCCTTGCGCTGTGCCCCGTCGATCGGGATGTGCGCTCCGTTGATGAAGCTGGCCCGGGGCGAGGCGAGGAACGTCACCAGCGCCGCCACCTCTTCCGGTTCGCAGATCCGGCCGAACGGGATGGACCGTTCGGCCAGCTCGTGCGCGCGTTCCTGGGTCACGCCCTTGTCGCGGGCGAAGGCACGCTCCAGGGTGTCCCACCGGTCGGTGTTCACCGGGCCGGGGTTGACGGTGTTGATGCGGACCCCGTACCGCCCGTACTGCTCGGCGACCGAGGAGGCGAAGTTGAGGTCCGCGGCGTTGGCCACGCCGGCGGTCATCTCCCAGTAGCTGGGCTTGAGGCCGTCGTTGCCGACGACGAGGACGATCGCGCCCGTGCCGCGCTGCCGCATGTGCGGGATGACGGCGCGCACGGAGCGCACGTAGCCCATGAACTTCAGGTTCAGGCTCGACATCCACTGCTCTTCGGTCAGGTCCTCGAGCAGCCCGCCCGGCGAACTGCCGGCGCAGGTGACCAGGATATCGATGGCGCCGAACCGCTCCAGGGTGGCGTCGACGCAGCGCTGCACGTCGGCCGTCACGCTCATATCCCCGGCGAGCGGGAGCACCGCGCGCCCGGTCTCGGCGGCGATCTTCTCGGCAGCGGACTCCAGCGGTTCGGCGTTCCTGGCCGTGATAACCACGTCGGCGCCCTCGCGGGCCAGGAACTCGGCCACGCAGCGCCCGATGCCCTTGCTCGCGCCGGTGACGAAGGCGACCTTCCCGTCCAGGTGCAGATCCACCGCAACCCCTTCCCGCAGGTCAGCCGGACCGCAGGACCGCAGCCTCAGCCCCCGGTCAGGAGGATGGTATACCAAATATCATCGCGGGGGAAGGTCTGGCGAAGGTGCAGAAAGCCTAGGGGAGGTCGGCGAAGTACCGCAGGACGACGTCCTCGCGCTGGCGGGCGGGCAGGGCCCACAGGGCCGAGATGAAAGCCGAACGCTCAAGTGAGGGGCCGCGCTGCGGGAGCACGGCGAGCCGGTCAAGCAGGAGGGCGGGCGCGAGCTGACTGACTTTCGCCCGGTGCCGCACGCGCGATCGGGACCGGGACTGGGAACGGGACCGGTCGAGCACCGACCGGCGCAGGTGGGACGGCGCGAGGTCGGCGTCGGGCCGCCTGCGCCGCGCCGCGTGCGTGGCGACGAACGAGTCCTGCACGATTTCCTCCGCGGCGGACAGGTCCCGCACCAGCCGGGCGGCCAGCGCGACCAGGGGCCGGTAGTGCGTCAGGTAGAGCGCGGTCACCGCGCGGTCAGCGTCGCTCATGGCACGATGCAGGTGAGCGTGACGGCGGCGGTGTGCCCGGTGGTGATCGTGACGGACAGGGGCTGCGAGCACGGGCGCTCCACCCCCTGACTGGCTCCCGAGCCGGCCTGGGCGCTCGACGCCTCCTCGATTTCCGGCGTCCGGCCGGAAACCTGGTACCGGCCGGGCGGCAGCCACGCGGAAAACCTCCCCGAGTCGCCGACCTGGATCATGACGGGGCGGTGCCCGGCGGCGGTCAGGGTCACCGTGCCAGGGATCGGCCGCTCGCCCGGCTGCTGCCCCGTCGGGCTGATCGGGCCACCCTCCATAACGAACCGGCCGGTCAGACGGCCGGTCACGGCTGCGGCGCCGGTATGGCTGGTCAGGCTCGGGTGGCCGGACTGGCTGGCCGTCGCGCATCCGGCTAGCGCCAGTGTGGCCAGCAGGCCCGCGCAGGTACGAAAGCTCTTCATGGTCCCTCACCCGGAGTCCGGAAAACTGACCCTTGGACGCGCTCGCCTGTTAAGCGGTTCCGCCGGGGTAGCCGGACTTCTACGAGTTCATGATCCACATTGCGGGACACCAGGAATTGCGGCAGCGTTGTCGTTGCTACCTAGCGATCCGGGGAGACCTCATGGCGCCGAAGCCGCTGGAGCCTGGCGATCCC
>JBOHCK010000431.1:0-4404 GCA_050698755.1 Streptosporangiaceae bacterium
TCCACGCTCGTCGCGGCGGTCAAGAAGGCTGGCCTGGTTGACACGCTGAACTCGGCCGCCGGCATCACCGTGTTCGCCCCGGACAACGCCGCGTTCGCGAAGATCCCGGCCGCCACGCTGGCCGGCGTGCTCGCCAACAAGGCCGAGCTCATCAAGATCCTCACCTACCACGTGGTCGCCGGACGGTACACGCCCGCGCAGCTGGCTTCGGGCGCGCCGCTCAAGACCCTGGAAGGCGCCATGGTCACCCCCGCCCTGATGGGCAGCACCTACGAGGTCAATTCGGCGGACGTGGTGTGCGGCAACGTGCAGACCGCCAACGCCACCGTCTACATCATCAACACCGTGCTGATGCCCCCGTCCGCCTGAGCCCGGCAGCCTGCGCGGCGGCATGCGGTCGGTCGCATGCCGCCGCGAGGGCGCCAAGTGTTCGCCTATCCGTCACCTTGGGTTAGCTGAGTAGTGGCCTGGCGCATGATGCCCGTGAGAATCTGCTAGCGGATCTGTCGGGCAATCGAACTCCGGGGTGCGGCATGGCGGGCATGTTCCCGACGCGGGGGGTGTGGCGCCGTCCCGGCTGATCTCCCAGCCGCGTGACCTGGACGAGGCCGCGCGCATCATGCGCCTGACCAAGTGGCAGCGGTTCTGGCGGCTGGACGTGCCAGGCGGGATGATCCCGCTGGTCTGGAACGGGATGATGAGCTTCGGCGGGGCGTGGTTCTTCCTGGCCGCCTCCGAGTCGATCAGCGTGCTCAACCACAACTACGCGCTGCCCGGGATCGGCTCGTACGTGGCCACCGCGATCAAGCAGGGCAACCTGGGCGAGGTCGGCATCGCGATCGCCGTCATGATCTTCATGGTGATCGCGGTCAACGTGGTGTTCTGGCGGCCGATGGTGGCCTGGGCCGAGCGACTGGGGGCGGTACGGCGAGCTGTTCGAGTACGACTCGGAGGACGGCCAGCTCACGCTGGAGGCCCAGCCCGCTGCGCCCGCTACGGTCGCGAGCTAGCCGAGCTTGAGCCGCTCGGCGAACGCCGAGAGCTGCTCGCGCTGCTCGCTCAGGTCGGTCGAGGCGGGCCCGAAGACCAGGCGCGTCGTCCCGCGGGCGGCGTGGGCCTCGACGTCGGCGGCGGTCATGTCGATCGATCCCCAGCGCGTGTACTCCAGCGCGTCCGGGTCCGCGTCCCGGCCCGCGTCGCGGGCGGTGGCCCGTACGAGGTCGAACTGGCCGGCGCGTTCCTCCTCGGTGAGCCGGCCGCCCGGGAACCAGCCGTCGCCGCGCAGGCCGGCCCGGCGAGCCGCGGCGCGGCTCGACCCTCCGACATGCACCGGGAGCGGCGCGGTGGGCTTGGGGAAGCTGCACACGTCGGGGAAGGAGAAGAACTCGCCCTCGAAGCTGACGCCGCGCTCGTCACCGGCCCACAGCAGCCGCAGCGCGTCGATCGCCTCGTCCGCGCGGCGGCCACGGGTGGCGTAGTCGACGCCCGCGGCGGCCGCCTCGCCCGGCAGGCTCCCCACGCCAATCGTCAGCAGCCTCATCCGGCCCTTGGACAGCAGGTCGATCGTGGCCAGCCGCTTGGCCAGCACCACCGGGTGGTGGTAGGGCAGCAGCAGGACGCCCGTGCCGAGCAGGATCCGCTGCGTCGCGGCGGCCACGAAGCTCAGGCACTCGAGCGGGTCGGCGATCGGCGTGGCCGGCGGGAACACGATGGCGCCCACCGCCGCGCCCGGGTACAGCGCGATGTGCTCGGGCACGTAGAAGGACTCGAAACCGCAGTCCTCCGCGTGCCGGGCGACCGCGATCATCGCGTCCGGGTCGACCCCGTAGACGCCCGTGTTGTACATGACGCCGAACTTCACCGTGCCCCCTTATCATCGGTGCCGTTATGTCCCCAACTTAGCGAGGGTCGGATGGAGGAGTTCGCGGTACCCAGGGTGGCCGCCGATGACCACGTGCGCGGTCCGGCGGAGGCACCGGTCACGGTCTTCGAGTACGGCGACTACGAGTGCCCGTTCTGCCGGGGCGCGGCCCGCGACGTGCACCGGATGCTCGAGGAGTACCCGGGCCTGGTCCTGTTCGTGTTCAGGAACTTTCCCATCGTCGAACTGCACCCCCACGCGGAGCAGGCGGCGGAGGCGGCCGAGGCGGCCGCCGCCCAGGGGAAGTTCTGGCCGATGTACGAGCTCCTGCTGCGGCCTTCGGCCGACCTCGACCTGGGTTCCCTGCTCGGGTACGCCTCGCACGCCGGCCTGGACCTGGACCGGTTCCGCGCCGAGGTCACCGGGCACGCCCACGCCGCCAGGATCGAGCGTGACATACAGGAAGGCATCAGGAACGGCGTCAACGCCACCCCGAAGTTCTACGTCAACGGTGCCCGCATCGACGGCAAGCTGCCGCTGGAGGGCCTCGAGGACGCGATCAGGGCCGGGATCCGCGCCGCCGGGGCCTGAGGCTCACGGTTCTGTCCGATATATACGCCTATGTCCATCAGTATCGAGCTGGTCTGCGCGCCGGAAATGGGGCACGTGGCCCACAGGCCCCGATAGACGGGGCTTGTGGATCACAAGCCCCAAACAAGGGCATCATGGACAGTGACTAATGGGGCCTGCGAGGCTCTGGGCTGTTGGCGGGAGGAGAACCACCGCTCGTTCGGGATATTGGCTAGCTAGCGGGGCGGCGCGGGAGGTCTCGCGCGGTGCGGATGCGGCGGGTGAGCAGGAGTGAGCCCGAAGCGGCGTAGAGAGCCAGGTCGACCCAGAGGCCGTTCCTGACGCCCAGGGCGGTGCCGAGCGCCCCGGCGAGCAGGGCGCCGAGCGGGACCGCGCCGAAGGCCACCAGGCGCATGCTGGCGGTGGCCCGGCCGAGCATCGACGGCGGGCAGTATTCCTGCCGGAAGCTCGCGGCGATCACGTTGCTGATGATGATGCCGCCCGACACGACCGCCGCGCCGATCACGTAGCAGGCCAGCCGCGGGCCCCGCGCGGTCAGCGGGATCAGCAGGCTGAACAGCCCGCTGCTCAGGTTGACCACGATGAGCGTCCGGGCGCTGCCGAACGTCCGGGCGAGGCGCCTCGCGATCAGCGCGCCGGCCAGGCCGCCGATCCCGCCCGTGGCCGTCACCAGCCCCACGGCCAGGGAGCCCAGGCCGACCACGCGGACCAGGAAGACGACGACCAGGGCCAGGTTGCCGCTGTAGGCCAGGTTAGACAGGGCGGCGTACAGGGTCAGCGGGCGGAAATACGGGTCGCGCGCCACCCAGCGGACGCCCTCGGCGCCCGCACGGTGGACCGGGCCGGGTGCTCCAGGGCGGCGGGCTCCGGGGCGGCGGGCTCCGGGGCGGGAAGGGCGGCGGGGGCGCGGTCCGGCGGGCGGACGCGGATGCGCAGCAGGCACGCCGCCGACACCAGGAAACTGCCCGCGTTGAACAGCAGGGACGGGGCGGCCCCGACCGCCTGGGCCAGGCCCACCGCGCCGCGGCCGGTGATCGAGGCCACGGACAGCCCCGCCTGCAGCTTGGCGTTGCCCTCGACCAGTTCGTCCCGCGTGACCAGGGACGGCAGGTAGACCTGGTAGGCCGTGGCGAAGAAGACGTTGACCGCCCCGGCCAGCAGGGCCACGGCGACCACCAGGGGCGTGTTCAGCGTCCCGGTCCAGGCCGCGACCGGCAGGCTGGCGAACAGCAGCGCGGAGATCACGTCGCAGGTGATCATCAGCGGCCTGGGCGGCAGGCGGTCCACCCACGCGCCGGCCGGCAGCCCGATGATCAGCCAGGGCAGGTACGCCGCGGCGGTCAGCGCGGCCACGGCGAACGTGCTGGCGTGCAGGACCGTGACCGCCAGCAGGGGGACGCCGACCGTGGCCATCGCGTTCCCCGCGGTGCTGACCGTCTCCCCGGTCCACAGCAGCCGGAAGTTCCGCTGACCGAGCAGCCCGAAGGGACGGGGGCGTTCGGTGACCGCAGTCACGGGGCGGCCGGGTCTTCCCCGCGGGGCTGGCGAGCGGCCTCCGCGACCCCCGCGGCCTCCGGGTGAGCGCCGCCCGCCTGAGCGCCGCCCGGCGGGGCGGTGGCCAGCATCTCGGCGGCCACGGCCGACCACAGGACCTCGCGGGCGGCGTCCAGGACGCCGGGCGCCGGCGGGTCGACCCGGCCGAGCCGTTCGAGTTCTGTCATGTCCACGAGCCCTCCCCTGCGAGCACCGGGCGGAGCGCGGCGCGGGCCCGGTGCAGCCGGCTCCGGGCGGTGCCCGGCGGGATGCCGAGCACCAGGGCGGCCTGAGCCGGGGTCAGCTGCTCCCAGGCCACGAGCAGCAGCACCTCGCGTTCATCGGGCGGCAGCGCCCGGACCGCGCCGACCACCTCGCGGGTCCGCGCGGCCGCCGCCGAGTCCAGCCGGTCGATGACG
>JBOHCK010000432.1:0-4403 GCA_050698755.1 Streptosporangiaceae bacterium
TCTTGAGCTTTCGCGTCAGCCGGGGCTGTGACCTGCGGCGTCCCGTCGTGGACAGTGTCGCCGACGGGACGCTCGCGGCCTGATCGCGGCTGTTTCATCCTTCTGGATCGTTACCTGATCGGGTCCGTGCCGACCGCTGGTCGCCGAGTGCGCGGGCGAGCTGACGCCGCAGCCGTGCGTTCTCGTCGGCGAGTTGCTTGTTGCGGTCGAGGGCGGCGGTGAGCCTGGCGCGCAGCGACGCGTCGGTGGACCGCTGGCCGGCCGGGATGGCGCCGGCGTCATCCGTCCTCTGCCTCAAGCGGCGGATCTGATTGCTGATGTCGGGCTGGGTATAGAGCCACGACCGGGAGACTCCTGCCGCCTGTGCGACTTTGGCGAATGTCACCGGAGTGCCAGCCCGGTCGAGCTCCCGCAGGGCCTGCACGGCCCTGGACCGGGTCAGCTCGTGCCGCCGGGTCGCGGACTCGGAGAGCGGGTCAGGACGCACCGGCGGCTGCCTCCTTATCATCTGGTTCCTCGGCCTCGAGGGTGGCGATGATCTTGTCCAGGTTGCCGGCGACCTGCCGGTTCATCTCGGCAACACGGGCATGCCCGCTGGCCTCGGCCGCAGTGATGATCTGCAGCGCGGCCTGCCGCTGGGCATGATGCTGAGGCAGGAACTCCGCCGTGGTCACGAACATCGGGCACGTCAGGCAACTGTTCGCATGCGGGCAGGTTCTGACCAGGGGCAGCTGGCAGTAGCCGTTGGGCAGCGCCTGGGTGGCGCGGGACAGCTGCTGCTTCGCCCAGGCGGCGTCGCCGAGCGGGCCGTCGGGACTGATCTGGACGGGCTGCCCTCCGGCGTTGACCTTGCGGGCCCGTTCCCAGTGCTCACGCACGGTCTTATCGGACAGCCGGGCATACAGCGCGGTCATGAGCGGCGAGTCGTGGTCGAGTATCTTCTGCACGACATGCTGCGGGACGTCCCGGTTAATCAGGACCGTCCCCAGAGTGTGCCTCCATTGATGGGGGGTCAGGTGCACCGGCTGCCCGTGCTCGTCGCGGATGTCGCAGTCCTTCAGCCAGCGGTAGAGCGCTCCGCGGTAGGTGCGGGTGGAGACGGGCCTGCGCCCGTTGAGGTTGCCGTTCTGCCGGGGGAACAGCAGCGTGGCCCCGGCGGGGAATCGCTGCAGCACCCGCTGCTTCTGCTCGCCGATCAGCCGGAAGAGCTCGTCATCGATGGGGACGAGGGCCTCGCGTTTCATCTTGGTGTTGTAGTAGCGCAGGTAGGGGGCGCCGTCGGCGTCGGTGACCGTGCAGTCGAAGGCCAGCCCGGCCGCGGAGGAGATCCGCAGGCCGCAGCGGATGAGGATCACGGTGATGAGCCGGTAGGCCGGGTTGTCCTGCCGGGCGAGGTTGCCGGGCTGCTCGACCTGGGCCATGACGTGGGCGGCGAGGCCGCGGGGAAGCCGGGCTCCGCGGGGCGGGAAGTCCTCGGGGTAGATCGCCGTGGTGGCGGGCAGCGTGTCGTCCCAGCCGTGCCGGCGGACCGCTTTCAGGAGACCGCTCAGCCCGCCGACGTAATGGGCATGGCGCACCTGGCCGCCCATTTCCGCCTGCAGGACGGCCAGGTAGCGCTCCAGGAGCGGGCGGGTCACGCTGGTCGGCCCGGCGGGCGGGCCGGGCAGGGCGGCGAGCCAGGCGGCGAACCGGGTCACGGCCCGGGCCCCGTTCCCGGCCGTGCTGACGGACAGGCCGGTGGCCAGCTGCCAGCGGGTATATCTCTTGGCCAGCTCCCGCAGCCAGGGCTGGGGGATTCCCGTGAAGCTGATGGTGGCCTCGGGCTGACCGGTGCCCAGGTTGCGCAGCCGCCAGATGTCTCGCGGGTACTCGGTGTCCCAGCCGGCGCCGAACGCGAGCGCCTCGACGCGGCGGCGCGCGTCGAGGATGAACGGGCGCCAGCCGCGCCCCTTCCTCGGCGGGTGGAGGGCAGTCCACCATTCCTCGGGCTGTTCCAGCAGGGAAGACGCGCCCGCGCCGGCCAGGACCGCGACGAACGGGTGGATCTCCCTGGGCGGCAGTTTCGCGTCCTGCTCGTCGCCGCGGCACTGAAGGACGTACTGCATCTCCAGCCGGAGCCCGGCGGGCAGCTGACGCAGGTCGATGTGCTCCTGGCCGGGTCCCGGGTTCTCGCAGGAGGCCGTGAACTCATCGATATCGGGACGCCCGTTGTTCTTCCAGCGGGTGTCGTGGCCGTAGCAGAACACCGACGTGCCGCGGGTCCACAGGGAGCAGTAGCCGATCCGGCAGGCACGCAGCGGCCCGTCCGGTGCCAGCGGCGGAGCCTGTGCCTGCCAGCGTTCCGGGTCCGGGCATCCCGCGCGATACCAGCGGCTGAAGTGCCGCTGGCACATCCCCCGGCCCATCGCCCCGTAGTCGCAGCCGGCGATGACGCACGAGTCCAGCGGCAGGTGGCCGTGCCAGCCGGGTTCGGCGGTCGCGGTGAACTCCGCGAGGGAGATCCCGCCGGATCCCCGCCACCGCTGCCAGTGCGAGGTGCACAGGCCCTGCCTGCGGTGCGGGCGGTCACAGTCGCTCACCGCGCACGGCGGCCCGCCGAAGACCGGATCTCGCGGGTCGAAGGTCAGGTCCCCGGCCCGGAACTCCGGGCGCACCGCGGCCATGAGCTTTCCCGGCAGGCCGGCGGGAGCCCGGTACTGCCTGGCCTGTCCCGGTTCTGCGGCGTCCGGGTTCCCGGTGCGGCTCACCGGTCTTCCTGCCCGCTGTCGAAGACGGTCGCGGTGACCCTCACCGGGACGCCGCTGAGGACGCCGCGGGCGTGCAGGTAAACAGCCGTCCCGCCCGCAGCCGGGGTCTCGGTGACCTCGTCCAGCCCCAGGGCCTGCCGCCATTGCCCGAACAGCCCGCGCCGGACCGCAGCGGGGGCCAGGACCTGGCCGGACAGGGCGCCGCCGGAGGCGGTGACGGTCCACGCGATCACCGGGATGCCCGGGTGCGCGGCCAGGATGGCGGCCAGTTCGGCGGCGGCCCGCTGCTGCCAGCGGGACCGGTCGTCCTGGCTGATCCAGCCGCCGGTCACCAGGTCACCTCCCGCCCGGTCAGCCAGCCGGCCTTCTCCAGCGCCGCCCGCGCGTCCTCGACCGTCAGATGCCCGTACACGGCCGACGTCGTGGTCACCGATGAGTGGCCTAGCAGCTTGGACACGACTTCGATGGACACCCCGTCGCGCAGCCAGCGCGTTGCCGCGCTGTGACGTAGCCAGTGCGGGTCGAAATCCAGGCCCGTCCGTGCCCGGAGCCGCAGGACGAGGTCATAAGCAGCCTGGTAGGACCATGCCTGGCCCCTCGGCTCCGCCCAGATGTTCACGAACACGTAGTCGGAATCCAGGTCGCCGTACTCCTCGTGCAGGTAGTCGGCATACAGCCGGATCAGCTCCGGATCAACGGGAACGGTCCGGGCCCCGGACTTGGCGCGTGCGCCGTTCGCGTTCTCCCGCGGCATGACGGTGATCTCGCACTCGGCAGCCGCGATGTCCTCATGCCGCAGCCCCAGGACTTCGCCGGCCCGGCAGCCCGTCTCGTGCATCAGGGCAAAGAAGAAACGGTCCCGCAGCCTCGTGCAGGCGTCAAGGACGGCCTGCGTCTCGGCGACGGTGAGGATCCGCGGCAGCTTCTTCGGCGCCTTCAGCGTGATCGCCCGGCCGCGATACGGCTTCCCCCTGCTCACGTGGTGGAGAAACGGCTTCCACCCGCCCCGCCCGCCGGTCCGCCACGCGGCCAGCAGATCTCCCGGCCCCTCATCATTGCGGGCCTGATGCGCGTAGAACGAGCTCACCGCGGCGAGCTTGCGGTTGACGGTCGTCACGCTGACCTCCGGCACCGACGACGGCAGCACCGCGACCTCGCCCGCCCGGCCCGCCGCCGGCAGCTGGAGCCACACGACGAACCCGGCGATGTCCTCCAGCCGGGCCTCCCGCCAGTCCAGGCTCCGGAACCCGAGGAACTGCCACAGGTCTTTCATGTCGTGGGCGTACGCCTTCACCGTGTTCGGCGACCGGCCGATATCGGTCAGGTAAGCCAGGAACCGGTCGACCGGGACGACCGGCCCGTCGTCGTCCCCGAGCACGGTCCACGATCGGGTCCCCGAACCGGGGATCACCACGGGATGCACGAGCATCGTCTCCTCCTTGAACAACGTCATGGACAAAGCAGGAGATAACCACGGATGAACCGGCATCCGGGCACGTGAGAGCGCTCGTGATGGACGTTAAAGACACTTCAGTTGAGGCTGGAGATAACCGATGTCCAGTGGGTCCTTGGTCATGCGCATTTGTCCACGACGGAGCTGTATCTCAACACGACACCGCAGGATGCCATCCACGACGTGCTGGCCCACTATCAGCG
>JBOHCK010000433.1:0-4396 GCA_050698755.1 Streptosporangiaceae bacterium
GATCAGTAGACTGCTTTCGGAGCACCCAGGAATGTCCTACCGTCAAGCACGTGCTCTTGTAGCGCGGCGCCACAAAGGCATCCGCTCGTGAATCCGGGCGCGCCAAGCACCGAAGAGCTCGTCCGCCTGTACCTGACGGCCAAGAGCATCGTCATCGAGCGCGGATTTGCCGACGAGATCGCGTGGCAATCTTCCGCTGCACTGGCCGAGCCGACGCCGGCCGCATTTGTCCGCGAGGCTGCCTGGGTTGTGCTGTCGGCCGGCATGAGGGAGTCGGTGGTGCGGAACCGCTTCAGCCAGCTCAGCGGCGCGATGTACAGCTTTGAGCCAGCCGCACTATGCCGGAACCGGGAGCGCGCACGTACCGCTGCGCTCGCTACCTTCGCGCACGAGAGGAAGATCAGCGCAATCCTCGACATTGCCGCCATGGTCTCATGCATCGGCCCGGGCGGTCTGCACGCGGCACTCATGGATGAACCGGAGCCGTTTCTCCGGTCCCTGCCATACATCGGACCTGTCACGTGGCGCCACCTGGCCAAGAATCTGGGTCTCCCCATCGCCAAGCCAGATCGGCACCTCACAAGGTTGGTATCCGCGACCGCCAGAGGGTCAGTGGACGAGCTATGCGATGAAATCGCCGGCTGGCTCGGCGAGCCAGTGGCAGTCGTCGACCTCGTGTTGTGGCGCTGGTCAGTGCTGCACGCTCAGGAGTGTCGCCGAGCGGCATGCAACCCGGCACTCCACACGGCTGCCTTGTCCAGCCAACCGCCGGATCCCGGACGTCCGACCCGCCCGGCTTCGTCTCCGAGCCCGGTCAGGAACGCGTCCAGCGCTGCTGGTGCAGGTCCGCCCGCTGGCAGGTGACAGCGGGCCCCACACAGGCAGTGCTGTGGCCTCGTCATGGTCCAAGTCGACCAGCAGACGCACACCCATCGCGAACTAGGTAGCTACGTGTGACTTCCTGTCGAAGAGCAGTTGGCTGTGGCCGCCGTGCACCCAGTTGATCGGCCAGGTAGTTGAGCGGTGCTCGGTGTTTGGCCTGCCTCTGCCATGCCTGCAGGTGGATCGGGCTCGTTGGGAGCGTTGCACCTCGGCGCGACGGTCACGCGCCTTATGCTCGGCGGGTGCAGGTACGCGAGACGAACCTCAAGCAGCTTGTCCAAGGCGAGAAGCAGTTCCGGGTGCCGTTGTGGCAGCGTCAGTACACCTGGCGGATGCCAGACCACCGGCTGCTGTGGCGGGACATCCTCGAGCAGTACGCGCGGGCCGCGGACGGCGCTGGGGCAAGCCCGCCGGGTCATTTCCTCGGTAGCATCGTCTTGTCGCCGGTTCCCGCCGCCGCAAGCGACGTCGCGTCCTACCTGATCGTGGACGGGCAGCAGCGGCTGACCACGCTCATGCTGCTGCTTTGCGCGATCCGCGACGCGGCGGCGAAGGCGGACCCGCAGGCGATCGAGCGTTACGACGAGCTGTACCTGATCAACAAGTTCCAGCAAGGTGACGCGCGCTTCCGGCTTCTCCCGACCCAGGCGGACCGCTCATCGTTCTTCGCCTGCGTCACGCGCGGCGCCGATGCCGGGAGCCAGGATCCGATCGGCCAGGGGTACCGCTTCTTCCGCAGCCATGTCGAGTTGCCCGGTCCCGATGATGAGCCGCTTGACCTGCATCGCCTGGCCGCGGTGGTGGTGGAGCGCCTGGTGGTCGTCGACATCACCACGGGCCAGGGTGACAACGCACACCGCATCTTCCAGTCGTTGAATGCGACCGGGGTGAACCTCACTCAGGCAGACTTGCTGCGCAACCTGATCTTCATGCTCCTGCCCACGAGAGCGGGCACGGTGTACGACCAGGTCTGGCGGCCGATGGAGCGCCTGATTGGCTTCGACAACCTGGAAGGGCTCGCCCGAGTTGACCTACAGCGCCGGGGCATCGACGTGGCCGTCGACGATGTCTTCCGCCGCCACCAGGACCGCCTGGAAAACATGCCGGGTGGCGAGCAGGCGATCGAAGAAGCCGTCCGTGATCTCGCGCTGCGCGCTGGCCACTACAAGCGGCTGATCGACCCCGCCGCCGAAGACGACCTGGAGGTGCGGGCAGGCTTGCTGCGGTTGCGGCGTTGGGGCGCCCAGACGAGCTACCCGGTGCTGATGGCCGCCTACGACCTGCGCGAGCGGGGGCTGCTGCCGGTCGAGGGGCTGCGCGAGGTGGTCTCTTATATCGAGTCGTTCCTGGTCCGGCGCCAGCTCGCCGGCATTCCCACCAATGCGCTGAACAGGCTGTTCGTCCAGTTCGTCGGGCAGCTTCCGCAAGATGCCACGTTCCCGCAGGCACTGCGGCAGGAGCTATCCCGGCCGCGGCGCTACTGGCCAGGCGACGAGCAGCTGCGCGAGGCGATCCGGACCCGCCCGTTCTACTTCAGCGGCCGCGGCCCGCAGAGGAAGCTGATCCTGGAACGACTGGAGCAGAGCTACGGTCATCCCGAGCGGATCGACTTCGGGAACAGCGACCTGACGGTCGAGCACATAATGCCGCAGACGCTCAGCGAGGAGTGGCGCCAGCACCTGGCAAGCCTTGGCCAGGACCCTGAGGAGGTCCACCAGAGTCTTGTGCACACGCTCGGCAACCTGACCCTGACCGCCTTCAACGAGACGCTGAGCAACAACCCGTTCGAGCGGAAGCAGCAGATCTACGGCGCGAGCCATCTGGAGCTCAATCGCGCGCTCATACGCCGGGAGGCGTGGGGCCGCGCTGATATCCTGGCACGCGCCGACGAACTCGCAGACCAGGCGATCAGGATCTGGCCAGGCCCAGTCCCAGGGGTAACCGAGCCGCCGGCGGGCTTCGACTGGAGGCGGATCAACGCCGCCATCGCGGCCATCCCGTGCGGCCGTTGGACCACCTACGGCGACCTCGCCCAGCTCGGCGGCACTGCCGCCATGCCGGTCGGCCAGCACATCGCCAGCACATCCAGCCTCGACAACGCCTACCGGGTGCTCGGCTCCGACGGCAAGCCGCGGCCCGAGTTCCGCTGGGAAAGCCCGGACGACCAGCGCGACCCGGTGGACGTGCTCCGGCACGACGGCGTGCGCTTCGTCGCTGGCGGCGCCGATCCGTCGCAGCGGATCACCGCCGCAGAACTGTCCTCCCTCATCGAGGTCCTCGACGAGGACGCGATTCAGGCCGATGACCAGCCGACCGCTAAGCTGGTCGGAAGACAGGAATGGGACTGGGACCGCTACGCCGCCGAACTGGGGCTCCCCGACGACCGGCTCCAGCTCGGCCTGCAACTGGTGGACCTGCTCACCGAGGCGATCGCCGAGAAGAACCTGGCCTGGCAGATGGTGTTCCGTAAGGGCTACGTCGCCTTCAGGCGAAGCGGCGGCTATGTCACGCTGGTCGTTGACCTGTCGTGGCGGAAGCCGGTCCGGTTCGCGGTCAAGCTGCCAGAACACCCGGCCGCCCTACCGCTCGTCAGCCCGTATCCGGGACTGGAAGAGACCTGGGGCGACGAGGACCGGGAGTGGGGCTGGACGCTCCATCCCGGGGACGTCATCCCCGACCTGCGGCCCGCCGTCGAGATCGCAGCCCGTGTCCACCCGGAAACCGGGCCTACCAGGCAGAACCGGCGAACCTTGTGAGCTGTCATTCCAATCGCAGTGCCGAGCGCCAGTCATCCGGAAGCGTCGCCGGGTCTCGTTTACGTAGCGAACAAGTGACCCATCGACGCCGACACCTGGAAGGCTGTAGCGTTTCCGGTCGAGGAGGGCGGGGGCATGACGGCTGCGACAGTGGAGGTGCCCAGCGCTGGGCAGGACGGCGCGCCTGAAGCCGGGCAGCTCGTCCAGGTCCGCGGCCAGCAGTGGGTGGTGAGCGGTGTCGCCCGCAGTCGCCAGCCCGTCGATGAGCTTGCCGCATCCCGGCTGCCCGGCCAGACCCTGGTCCGGCTGGCCAGCGTCAGCGACGACGACCTGGGCGAGGAGCTGACCGTCGTCTGGGAGGTCGAGCCCGGCCGCGCGATCGTGCCAGCCACGAAGCTCCCCGAGGTGACCGAGGACGGCTGGGACGACCCGCAGCGCCTAGGCGCGTTCCTGGACGCGGTGCGTTGGGGGACGGTGACCAGCGCCGACACCCGCACGCTGCAGGCCCCGTTCCGGTCAGGGATCAGCATCGAGGAGTACCAGCTCGAGCCGGTCGCCCGCGCTCTGGCGATGCCCCGGGTGAACCTGCTGATCGCCGACGACGTGGGCCTGGGCAAGACGATCGAGGCGGGCCTGGTCATCCAGGAGATGCTGCTGCGCCACCGCGCCCGCCGGGTCCTGGTCGTGTGCCCCGCGTCGCTGACGCTGAAGTGGCGGGAGGAGATGGCCGCGAAGTTCGGCCTGGACTTCCGCGTCCT
>JBOHCK010000434.1:0-4383 GCA_050698755.1 Streptosporangiaceae bacterium
GGACAGCGCGTCATGGGCTGGCGCGAGGCCCTCAACGAGCTCGACAACGCCTACCCCGGACGTCTACGATAGGGGCAGCTAAATCTAACAATTCAAAAAAGTTTACACACCTGAGGTTACAAGCTCGAGACGCCTCGCGCAATTGCGTGGAACGTCTCCGCGGAGACGACCGCACACGCCGCCGGCCGAGTGCGCGCTCAAGCGGCTGGGAGTCGTTGACCGAGCGGGAAGGAGGCCCGCAGTTGCCAGCTGCCAGGCGCTCGTGTGCCGGTCATCAGCCAGGCATGGCTGACATGTGTATAGACGGGCAGCATCGGCAGCACGTGGGCTTGGGCTGCGCGTAGCGCGCCGATGCCATCCTCAGGCCGGTCACCGACGGTCAGGTGCGGTATCACGTCCGCGAAGGCACCGCCGAATGGCGGATACTGCGGAAAGGCCGCGTGCACGGCGGCCGTGAGCGCCCGGAACGGCCCGGCAGGCTCGGGGGCCAGCCAGAGGACATCCTCGCCGAACCAGTCCGTGCCGGCGAACTGGCAGCCGAAGGCGGGGACGGATTGAACCGCGGCGGCGGCCATCTCGATCGCCGCGGGGGTGAGCTGTCCCGGCGGAACGAACGGGTACAGCACCGTGACGTGGGCGGGGACCCCGTGGCCGGCCGAGCGGTCGAGCCCGGCCCGCAGCCGCCCCACCACCGGCTCGGCTTCGGGAACCGGGACCAGGATCGCGCTCTGCGGCACGTCCGGAAGATCTGCAGCCGGCACCCGCCCAGCATCCCTCCCGCAGGCCGGGAACGCAGTGTCTTGCCGCGTAGCGGGTGATGCTCGCCTGGATACCCGGTTGACGGCCTGGCGGGCGGGGGTGATGCTGTCGGCTGTGACCAGTACCGCTGATCATGTGCGGCGCAATCGTGCCGTGTGGGACCGGCTGGCGGGCGAGTACGCGGGACCGGGCGAGCGCCTGTGGGCGGCGTCCGAGCCTACCCGGGGCAATTGGAATATCACCGAGGCGCAGGCCGGGGTGCTGCCCGCCGACCTGCAGGGCCAGCACAGCATCGAGCTGGGCTGCGGCACCGGTTACGTCTCGGCCTGGCTGGCTCGTCGTGGCGCGCGGCCGGTCGGCCTGGACAACTCCGCAGCGCAACTGGCCACCGCCCGCCAGTTGCAGGACCGTTTCGGGCTGCGGTTCCCGCTGATCCACGCCAGCGCCGAACAGGCCCCCCTCGCCGGCGCCCGCTTCGATCTGGCGATCTCGGAGTATGGCGCCAGCATCTGGTGCGATCCTTACCGCTGGATTCCCGAGGCGGCACGGCTGCTGCGCCCGGGGGGTCAGCTGATCTTCCTGGTGAAATCGGTGCTCCTCATGCTCACCGTGCCGGACGCCGGCGATCACCCGGCTACCGAGCGGCTGCTGCGGCCCTACTTCGGGATGCACCGGTTCGACTGGGCCGATGATGACTCGGTGGAGTTCCACCTGGGCCATGGCGACATGATCCGCCTACTGTCGGCGCGCACTCTTCCGCCGCGTGGCGGACTTGGACTGACGGCCAGGCCGGGTCTACTTCCTGACGCTTCTTGAACCCCTCGGGGGACAACCGGTCTCCAGCCCGCTAGGTGGTCATCGACGGTCTTCAGGCCGGCCCCCATGGTGTTGACCGACAGGTGTGTGGCGCCGGTGTCCTGCCATTGCCGCATCGCCGCCGCCAGCGTGTCCCGGTCCTGCTGCCAGCGCAGGCGCCCTTCCATACCGAGGCTGGCCGGGTCACGGCCGGCCTCCGCGGCCGCTTCCGCCACGATCCGGCGGGCCTCGGCAAGCTGCGGGCCCGGGGCCATCTGCGGGAACCAGCCGTCGGCCAGCCGCCCGGCCCGGCGGTAGGCGGGCGGGGACTGGGCGCCGACCCACACCGGGATCGGCCGCTGCACCGGCATCGGCGCCAGGCCCGCCCCGGTGACCTGGTCGAAGGTCCCGCTGAACGTTACGGTCTGCTCGGTCCACAGCCGGCGCAGCAGCGTGATCTGCTCCTCCAGGCGCGTGCCGCGCGTGCTGAAGTCCTGACCGAGGGCCTCGTACTCCACACGGTTCCAGCCGATGCCCACGCCCAGCCGGAACTTTCCACCGGTGAGCAGGTCCACCTCGGCCGCCTGCTTAGCGACCAACACGGTCTGCCGCTGCGGCAAGATGACGATCCCGGTGACCAGCTCCATGGAGGTCACCGCGGCGAGGTACCCGTACAAGACCATCGGCTCATGAAACGTGGTGTGCACGTCATAGGGGCCATCCCAGCCCGCATGCACCGCGGGGTCCGCACCCACCACGTGGTCGTAGGCCAGCACGTGATTAAACCCGAGTTCCTCGGCCCGCTGAGCGTAGGCGCGCGCCGCGCCGGGGTCGCCGCCTAGCTCGGTCTGCGGGAAGACCACACCGATCCGCATGCCACCTCCCGAACGTGAAGATTATCCGAGCGGGCCGGGCAAGCCGAGGCAGGTCAGGTCAATAAGCGTTCGTCATGGCCCCGAAGTCGTGGGCTGCCGCCACTGTCGCGGAGCCGGTCACCGCCGGGCACGGCACCATACAGCACTGCTGAATCCAGGTCCAGGCGCCGGACGGCGCGCCCCCCGGGGGGGGAAGATGGCGGCATGGAGCGCTTTACCAGCGCGGCGTTCAGCTTCGAGGTCACCGACACCGCCGCCGCCGACCGGGACGGGCCGGAACGGGTCGCCATCTTGTTGCACGGCTTTCCGCAGGACCGCCGCTGCTGGGACCGGGTGACGTCCGCGCTCGCCGGGGGCGGTTACCGGGTCCTGGCGCCCGACCTGCGCGGCTACTCCCCAGGGGCCCGGCCAGCCGCCCGGTCCGCATACCGGAACTCCCATCTGGCGGCGGACGTGCTCGCCCTGGCCGACGCGGCCGGAGCAGAACGATTCCACCTGGCCGGGCACGACTGGGGTGCCGCCCTCGCCTGGTACGTGGCCGGCCGCTATCCGGGGCGGGTGACCTCGCTGGCCGCGTTGTCCGTTCCGCACCCGCAGGCATTCGCCCGGGCCATGATCACCGGCAACCAGGCGGGCCGCTCATGGTACATGGCCGCCTGCCAGCTGCCCTGGCTACCCGAGCGCGTGTTCGGCCGCCGTGGTGGCCAGGCCTTCCGCGACATCCTGGTACGCACCGGGCTTGATCCGGCCAGCGCGGACCGCTACGCCGCCCGGGCCCGGGACCCCGCCGTGCTGCGCGGTCCGCTCAACTGGTACCGGGCCATGCCGTTCAGCCTGCGCGAGCCGGCCGGGACGATCCGGGTGCCCACGATGTTCGCCTGGGGTAACCGCGATCGGTTCGTCTCGCGGGCCGCGGCCGAGCTGTGCGGCCGCTATGTCACCGGGCCCTATCGCTTCACCGAACTCGACAGCGCCTCGCACTGGCTGCCCGAACAGGCCGCCGACCAAGTGGCAACGCTGCTCGCGGAGCACTTCGCGGCGACATCCGGGTAGCCAGGGTAGGCCAGGCGATTCCGGCCAGGAATTCCGGAATCCACCGGGATTACCTGCCATTATTTACCCTGACTTAGGAAGAATTAGTGCACACCTCGCCTGGCGAGGGTGATGGCTTCGGGTGACAGCTGAATGCCGTCGTCAGGCAAATTGCTCCTTAACGCGAGGGTTCTATCCGTCCGTGCAGTCGGCGGACCTCGGCTGCGACGGCCCCGACGTCGACCGGCGCGGTCGTGTCCACGGTGATCAGCGAGCCGATACCGACCGGGCGGTCGTACCGTTCCATCGCCGTCAGCGTCACCTCCTTCAGCACGTGGACCTCGTGACGCGACCGGGCGTTGTACCGGGCGACCGCGACTTCGGCGGGGCACGCACAGTGCACCTCGACTAGGCTGCCGCGCAGGCCGCGCAGGCCGCGCAGCTTGTCCAGCTCGTACTCGCTGTGCGGGTGGAAGTTGGCCTCGATCACCATGTCGCCCGCGCGGGCCGCGAGCGCCCACAGCAGGTCCATCGACGCGCTGCCCAGCCACCGCGACCAGGCCCGGTCGATCTCGCCTGTGCCCGGGACGTACAGGGCATCGTGCAGCGTCTCCTTGACTAGGTCCTTGGTCACCAGCGAATACCCGAGCTCCGCCGCCAGCGCAAAGGCGAGGCTTGTCTTCCCCGCCCCCAGCTTTCCCGACACATACACAAGCCTGCGCATACCACTGGAGTTTCGCACTTTTGATGGCCGCATGGGGATCGGCGGCTGCCGGCGTGCCAGACTCTCGCATGCCTGGGTTCCGCAGAATTGCCTCCGCCTAGTGACCGAAAAATAGGCGGCTAGCTGCTGGAACGCGAAAAAGCCCAGTGATGGGGCGTGTCACTAGGTGGTGGTGTTCGCGCAGGTCAGGAGGCTGAG
>JBOHCK010000435.1:0-4367 GCA_050698755.1 Streptosporangiaceae bacterium
GCGCGTCAAGGGCGTGGAACCAGTCGTGCAGGATGTCGTCGTCGTCGCGCTCCTGGTGTCCGGACAGTTCCGCCGAACGCTGGATCAGCTGGCGGTCATCGTCAGTATCCAGGTATCTGGCGTGGTAGGCGACCTCATAGGCCCAGCGGAGCGCCTGGTCCGCTTCCGGGGTCACCAGGCCGCCAGGCGCCACCAAGCCGAGCGCTGCCGCTGCCCGCGATCGGGCCGCAGGCGCCTCCCACTCGGCTGCCCGGTCGACAGGCACATCCCCGAACCAGTCGGCGAGCCGACGGGCTGCTTGCATTGCGCTGGCCGCGCGTGCCGCCGCGGCGAGCTCCGCCTCGGACGGCTGGCGTACCGGAATGATTTCAGGGAGCACCACGCGGCGTGGCACGGTAGGCCTCCAGGAACTAGGCGGACGCGGGACGGGCCTCCGCGTTGTTAAGGGTGATAATGACTTCTGCCAGGCTGGACAGTTCGTCGGTGAGGGCGTCGGGATCGAACTGCTCGAACTCGAGGGGATCGGGGTCGTATGCCCAGATCCCGCCGCAGTCTTCTGGCGGTGCCTCCCGGCGGCCCCGCGGTGCAGCGCGGGTAGGCGATGCCGGCAGCGGCAGGCAAGATCTTCTCCACCGCGATGTCGTGCCGCCAGTCGTCCCCGAAGTCATAGACGTAGACGATCTTCGCCTTCTTGGCGGCGGCGACCTGGGCGATGGTGACCGTTTCCTCGTCCTGGCGCTCGGCCCATCCGTCGTCCTGCAGCGGATCGCCGAATTCCCCGCACACCGTCTCGAACACGTGCAGGTGATAGCCGTCCCAGGTGAACGCCGCTTGCAGCACTTGGTGAAGCCACCCGGGCGTCATCATGCTGGGGAGTTCCAGGCGACGCCAGATCGGCGGCTTCGACCCGTACAGGGTGACCTTGACCTGGTGGATCGTTATCGCCGCGCTCTCTGGCAGTTCCGGCACTTGCTGCTTTGTGACGCGCTTGCCGCCGACAAACGTCTCCTGGTCAACGGCCCGGAAGAACTTCCCGTACCCGCCGTTCGCCCCCGCTTCCATGAGCACGCGCAGGATGTCATCTGCCGACGGCAGCTGCGGTTCGCTGGCCACGGCACCCAGTGTGCCAGATGCAGCAACCCCGGAGACGATTCCTGGTTACATCAGCTGAAGGCGGCGGGCGCGACCGCGGCATCGACGGTGAGGCTGAACCGCACGGCGCGGGGGTGCGCACGCCCGCAGGATGTCAGCACGCCCGGTGTTCGAGGCGCCTGGGGCGGCGAGGTCGCCGCGTCCGCGCCCACGAGCAGCCGAACGGGACCGGACCGGCCACCAGCCTGGCTGACGGACGCCAACGCGCGGATGGCGGCATGTGAGTGAGTCCGCGCTGGTGCTGTAGCCGATTCTGGGTAGGGTGCATTTCCGGGGTTCTGCTGTAATATCCGGTTCCCGCGGAGGAGGACGCCGATGCATGCGCCCGGCGATGACCGCTTCTTTACCGAGCTGCGCGGCTGCACGGCGGAACTCGCCCGGATCATCGACGGTGACCTGGAACGGCCGGTGCCGACCTGCCCGGGATGGACGTTCCGGCAGCTGGCCACCCACCTGGGGCGCGGGCACCGGTGGGCGGCCCAGATCGTGGCCACCTGGGCGACCACGCCGATCCCGATGCGCGAGGTAGCCGACGGGAAACTGCCGCAGGACCCGGCGCAACACGCGCCATGGCTGAACGCCGGCGCCGACCGGGTCATCGAAGCCGTCACGGCCGCGGGCAGCGACCTGGTGTGGACGCTGGCGGGCATCGGACCGGCCAGCTTCTGGGCGCGCCGCCGGGCCCACGAAGCCGCCGTCCACCTAGCGGACGCTCAGCTCGCGGCCGGACGAGACGTCGATCTGGCCCCCGACGTCGCCGCGGACGGCGTCGACGAATGGCTCACCCGCATCGCCGCCGGCACTGAGGGCACCACCGGCCCGGCACGCGCACCGGCGCAGGAACTGCGCGGCGACGGGCAGAGCCTGCATTTTCACGCCGCCGACCCCGGATTGTCCGGCACCGGCGAGTGGCTGGTCACACGGACGCCGTCCGGCGTCACCGTCGCCCGCAGGCATGGCAAAGCCGACGTCGCGGTCCGCGGCCCCGCAGCCAGCCGGCTGCTCGTCCTGACCCGCCGCCTGCCGCCCGCCGATCCCGCCATCGAAATCCTCGGCGAGCAAGCAGTGCTCACCCACTGGCTGCAGCACACGCCAGACCTCGCTCGACCATACGGATAGCAGAACCTTGATCATCCGATGCGGGTCAAACCGTTGGATGCACGCGTAGCCGTTATGCAGCACATCGGCACACCAGGCTGCCGCGTTCCCTACCCGCCCAGATGGGAAGTTCGGTGGTGTGTCGATCGGCGGGACTGTGCTGCCCGAAGAGGTGCTCGCAGGCTGCGTCGCGAGCGCGGAGAGTACGTCGGCACGCGTGCCGACGCGGCGGCTGCTTCACGAAGTGCGCAGGGACGACCCCGTCTCCAGCAGGGTCTTCAGGCTGGCCAGGACGGCGGGCCACCCCTCCGAGATCGCTGGCAGCACGGCGCTGCCCGGCGCGAAGCCGTCGTGGGTGACGGTGAGCTTGACGACACCGTGGCCGACGTCCTCGATGTCGAAGGCGACCTTGGAGCGGGCTTCGGCGCGCCAGGTCGCGGCGGTCGCCTCGTCCATGCCGACCGCAGCGGCCCACTCAGGGGTGATCGTGTGCCAGGTGTAGACCAGCCGGCCGGGCGGATCTGACTCGAGGATCACCTGCTCGGGGCCAATCACGACCAGTCCGACTTCGTCGTGCGCCATCTCGTAGGTGGAGCCCTTCTTCCAGTCGGAATGGAATGTCTTCGGACCAGCCTTCTGGTGCCGCCAGTAGCGCTTCATCAGTGCAGGGTCGGTGAGGCCCCGCCACACCCGCTCAGGAGTCTCCTGAACGTAGGTCGTGTAGACGAAGGCGGTCTGCTCACTCTTGGCGTTCATGGCGGTGACCTCCGGTGCGGTAGCGGGATTCGGTCTTGCACGTACCCGAGTTCGATTGGACGCATGCCGCGAGGCAGGGACGCGAATGGCGGGATCGCCAGACCCGATGGCCGGTGCCTATAGCCAGCGCCCCGATGCTCGCGACACTGCCCGGCAGCCCGCCCGCAGCGACGACTGAGGCGACGAGCACGTGACGCTGGCCTCGTCCCCGAACGCCCGCGGCGGCCGAGCGCAAGGAGCCGGGCGCCCAAGTGCCCAGGTGCCACGACGCCGTGCAACATCGCCCAGTATGACGCTCCCCTGGACAGTCCATCGGCGGGCGGATCCGCAAGTAATCGGCAGGAAGTCGGCGGTCTGAAGTTCCTGCTCACATTACGTGTCAGCCTTGTCCGAGCGCATTGCCCGCTCCCGCCTGGCAGCTTGGTCACGATCTCCATCCGCCGTCCGGGGATTGCGGCCGGATCAGGCCATCGTGCCGTGCGAGCAGAGTCCCGCTGGTCATGGCCCCAGCAGTCGCCGGGAGTGCCGGGGGCCGTCAGCCAGGAAAAGGGCGGCCAGACGGGGGAGGCGACGGTGCATCTGGTCAGGGTCGTCGAAATCGAAGTCCTCGCCCATGTCCACCGCATCGTGTCCGCGCTGATCGCGGGGGCCGCGGAAGCGGATCCAGGCGGCATAAAACCCCTCCTCGCCGCCGGGCTGCCCGAAGGCACGGGGTGCGGCATAGCTGACTGCCTCATAGAACAGCGGATTGTCCGCACTGCCGCCCGCGGCTTCGGCTACGGCAGGGTGATCTGCCAGGCTGTCTGGTGAAGCTGCGGCCTTCTCAGACCATTCGCGTCCCTGGGCGATGAGCCCTGCCCGGAAGTCGATGAAGCCGTCGTCCGAGCAACCGCCCCCGATCAGATAGGCGACGGCCCACAGGTCCCACCGGTACAGGGCCGCGTGCACCTGATCGAACTGCTCCTGGTATGCCTGGATGTCCTGCTGGGTCCGGGTCGCCAGGCAGCCGGTCAGGGCCTCGTCGAACGGCTGGCCCGGGCCGGTACGCGCCCGCGCTGCCTCGGTGATGTCCCAGAACGCGTCGATGTCCATGGCCGAGATCCTGCCACCCAGATACGACATCACGACTACGAGCGCTCACAGCCAGTCGGCCCTCTAAGCCACGGCCGAACACTTGAACCGCCGATCTGGTCGGAAACCTGGGCATGACAGGGCTGTCCCTGGCAGCAGCAGATCTGGCTGATCGGCGTGCGCCGGACACGGTCAGCGACCTTCACATGCCAGCTGGCGCGCTCGGACGGCTCGTGACCCGCGTATGCGCGATCACTTTCGCGGTCGTCGCGCGTCATATCTACCAGACG
>JBOHCK010000436.1:0-4367 GCA_050698755.1 Streptosporangiaceae bacterium
ACCGCTGACGTCTACGCCGGCGGCCGGGCCGAGGAGGTCCTCGGGCGGGCACTGGACGGCGTTCGGCGTGAATCGATCGAGATCTTCACCAAGGTGTACTGGCCGACCGGCGACCGGCCCAACAACTCGGGCCTGTCCCGCAAGCACATCTTCGAGACCGTGCACACGTCGCTGCGCAGGCTGCGGACCGACTACCTCGACCTGTTCCAGGCGCACAGGTACGACCACGAGACGCCCGTCGAAGAGACCATGCGCGCCTTCGACGACCTGGTTCGTTCGGGCAAGGTGCTGTACGTCGGGGTTTCTGAGTGGCGAGCCGAGGAGATCGCCGCCGCGCTGCGCGTCGCCGACGAGCTCGGCCTGGACCGGATCGTGTCGAACCAGCCGCAGTACAACATGCTGTGGCGGGTCATCGAGGCCGAGGTGGTTCCGCTGTGCGAGAAGGAGGGCCTCGGCCAGATCGTCTGGTCGCCGATCGCGCAGGGCGTGCTGACCGGCAAGTACACCCCCGGTGCCGCGCCGCCGGCGCACTCGCGCGCTACCGACCCGGGGGGTTCGCGCTTCATGCGGGAGCTGCTCACCGATCAGGTGCTCACCGCGGTGCAGGGGCTTAGGCCTCTGGCCGAGGAGGCCGGGCTGTCCATGGCGCAGCTCGCGGTGGCCTGGGTGCTGCAGAACCCGAACGTGTCCGCAGCCATCATCGGCGCCACCCGGCCCGAGCAGGTGCGGGAGAACGTTGGGGCGGCCGGCGTTCGGCTGGATGCGGGCCTGATGAGGAGGATTGACGAGCTGCTCGGCGGGCTGGTCGTGCGCGACCCGGCCGAGACCGGCAGCCCGGCCTCGCGCTCGTAGTCTTTGACGGTCGAAAGGCCCTCTCCCTTGCTCGCTTGCTCCCTTGCTCCCTTGCTCGGGGGAGGGCCTTTGCGGTCTTTTGCCCGGGGCTTGTCCTGGCCGGGATCAGCTCAGCCCAAGGTGCACCTGGGCCGGGATCAGCACGTCCTGGCCGGCGCAGCTGAGCGAGACCCCTCGGCCGGTCACGGCGGTCCGCAAGCATGACGTGGTGGTGACCGGCCCGGTGCTGCCGCCGCGGCGGCAGCGGCCACGATGACCGCGCAGAGGATGACGATCGCCCGGGGTCTCCGGGTCCGCCGACTGGGGTTGAGCTGCATGATGTACCCGTCCAGGCCCGCTCCAATATCGGACCTTTGACGGTGCGTACCGTCCGCGCGGTTGCAGTAGCTCCGCTAAATTCGCCGGTAAGTCTTCGGGGTGCAGGCTCATCGGGCCGTACTCGACCCTGGTGTCGTCGAACAGCGTGACCTGATCGATGCCGACCGCCAGCAGCGCGCGCCAGTTCTCGCCCAGCCAGCTTTCCGCGTCACCCTGGCTGATGAAGATGGCCTCTTGCAGGTCATCGGCGGGGACCACGGTGCCGTCCGCCTTCTCGTACCGCCACGTCCAGGGCATACCGGCCGAGCCTCCCTCATGGTGTTTGCTCGGGACCCAGGTTAACGTGACGGGCGGGAGGTCAGGCGCAGAACAGGATGGCCCAGACGGCCTTACCGCGGCCGGTAACCGGGCTCCAGCCCCAGACGTCGCTCAGGTGGTCCACCATCTGCAGCCCGCGCCCGGCCTCTTCGGTCTGCTCCGGGGCCCTCAGGACCGGGGCGCAGTGGGATGGGTCGAGCACCGCGCACATGACCTCGCCGGTCCTGCGCAGCAGCCGCAGGCCGATCGGCTGGCCTGAGCCCGCGCTCTGGGTGGCGTGGGAGACGGCGTTGGCGACGAATTCGCCGACGATCACCTCGGCGTCATCCGCGAGCGATACCAGGCCCCACTCCTTCAGGGTGTTCCTGGTGAAGCGCCGGGCGATCCGGCCGGACTGGGCGTTGGTCCCGAGCGGGCACGCCGCTACGGCGGGGGAATCCCACCAGTCGGAAGGCATCCGGACCACGCGCGGGCGTCCCGGTGCGCTTTGCAGCCTCGCGGTCAGGTCGAGAGGCCGACGCACGGCAGGGTCGATCTTCGTGCGTATCGGCAAACCTACCTGGCTCAAGCCCATCGCGACCCCGCGAAGCGTAGAGCGCCCATCCCGGCTGATCGACGCAAATGACATCCTGCCCGAGACTAAGCCCTCAATGCAAGACCAAATGCACGTTCGTTTTGGATGTGATGCATGTGCAGCCGCACTTGCGGACGACGGATTTGCACTCGTTGCACCATCATCGTGCCATTCGCGCACGGCCTCCGATACGGTGCAGGCCTCAAATTCGGCGGAGTCCGGCTGTGAAGGGAGAACAGCAGCCGAGGAGGACATCAGCCGAGTTGGCCAGCCACCCCGCTGTGATCAGCGGACGGCCTCATCGCCTCCGGCGGTGGCCGTGGCCGCCCTGGCCTGCGCAGCCGTGCGGATCATCCTGCGCTGCGAGCGCACCTGGAAGAACAGGATCACCACCACCAGGGCGATCGTGATCCACAGGCCGTAATGCGAGATGGTCTGCGCGACGACGACCGCGTGATGGCCGAGCTCCCACCCGAGGCCCGCCAGCATGCCCGCCCACAGCAGTGAGCCGATGGCGTCCAGGATGAGGAACGTGACGACCCGCATCCCGGCCCAGCCTGCGACAGCGTAGATGATCGCGGTGGGGAGGGGCAGGAACTGGGAGACCAGCACGGCGGGCCAGGTGAACTTGCGGCCCCACCTCTGAACCCGGTTCATGTACTTGATCCCCCGGTTGCGCTTGCCGGACAGCAGCAGGATGAGGCGCTCGCCCCACAGCCGACCAGCCCACCAGTAGATCAGGTCGAACTTCATCAGGCCAGGAATGGCGGCGAGCAAGACTACGACCAGGGTCCCGTGCCCGATCCTGGCGAACGCCGCCGCCGCGATGATCGATTCCGTGCTCCCGTTGAGCAGTTCGCCGAGGACCGGGTGCGTGCCGACCAGCTCGGCGCGGAACGGCAGCATCGCCCAGTAGTAGATTCCGCTGAGCACGATGGCCGCCCAGCAGAGGATGTCGACTCGCTGGGGGCGCCCGGACCACGGCACCCGCGGGTCATCCCATGCCGCCGACTGCGGTCGCGCTGGCTCCCCGGCCGGCTCGGCCTCTTCGTCCACGTGGTCAAGGTATATCGGATCGGGGGCATTTCCAGCATTGCCCAGGAGCCCATGCGCCATGATGACCCTCGTGACCGACGATCCTTTCGCCGCCGCGGCCGCCAGCGCCGCCCGCCTGACCGCCCTGACCGGCCCGCATGATTGCGCGGTGGTCCTCGGCTCGGGCTGGAAGCCCGCCGCCGACGCGATCGGCGCCACCGAGGTTGAGATCCCGCTCACCGAGCTGGGCGGCTTTCCTCAGCCCACGGTGGCGGGACACACGCCCACCGTACGCTCGGTGAACGCGGGACCAGTGCGCGTCCTGGTCTTCCTCGGCCGGGTCCACCTGTACGAAGGTCTGCCGCCTTCCACCGTGGTACACGGCGTGCGCACCGCGGTCCTGGCGGGCTGCCGGGCGGTGGTGCTGACCAACGCGGCGGGCGGCATCCGCCCGGGCCTCAGCGTCGGGGAGCCGGTGCTCATCAGCGACCACCTGAACCTGACCGGCAAGTCCCCGCTGACCGGGCCCCCGCCACCGAGCGGCCAGCGGTTCGTCGACCTGACCGACCTGTACTCGCCGCGGCTGCGGGCGCTGGCTCGCGACGCCGACCCCAGCCTGACCGAGGGCGTTTACGCGATGCTGCCTGGCCCGCACTACGAGACCCCGGCGGAGATCACGATGCTCGGCAGGCTCGGCGCCGATCTGGTCGGCATGTCGACGGGCCTGGAGGCGATCGCGGCCCGCCAACTCGGCGCAGAGGTGCTCGGCATCTCGCTCGTCACGAACCTGGCGGCCGGGCTGGCCGGGCACGGCCTCAGCCACGCCGAGGTGGTTGAGGCCGGCCAGGCCTCCGCTAGCCGGATGGGTACGCTGCTGGCCGGGATCCTGCCCCGCATCTAGGGGTTTCCGCCTCACGTAGGGGTTTCCTGCCTCCCGTAGGGGTTTCCAGCCTCGCGCTCGTGCGAGGGCCGTCCGGACGCGTTCGGTCTGGACGGATCTCTCCCTCTGGCCTCAATATCCGTATTTAGCCTCACCGGTGACTAACCGCAGTCAATGGGTGTGACAACGTAACGGTTCTATCCAGTAGCAAGCGGCAACCACTGGTCGAGTCAAGCCCTAGGTGGTGGCGTGGTCGGCGAGCAGGGCGTGATGATCGGCGCCGTCCAGCGGGTCAGCGTGCACCACGGCGGCGGCGAGCCGCGGGATCGCGTGGATCAGCGCGTGCTCGGCGCTGACCGCGACCGCGTGCGCCTGGATGACCGAAAGGTC
>JBOHCK010000437.1:0-4361 GCA_050698755.1 Streptosporangiaceae bacterium
TGTGCGTCGTCCAGGCCCCCGAGGTCGACGCGGGCACTTTCGCGGGCCTGCCGAACGTGCTGCCCGGTGAGGTCGGCTCGTACATCAGGCCTGAGGTCATCCTCGCGGCAGCCGACGAGATCCGCCGGCAGGGGCTCGCCTAGCAATGGGCCGCCGCATCACCGACCTGGACAGCCCGGAATTCGCCGCGCTGTTCACCAGCTTCCGGTACACCGCCTACCGGCTGGAAGCCCTGCAGCACTACGGCGTGGGCTACGAGGACGAGTCCTTCCGGGCGTTCGCCAGCGGCTCGCCGCTGGCGAACGATCCGGCCCGGGACGAGTGGACCACTATGGTCCGCGCCGCCGTCACCGACGGGAAGGTCTTCCAGCGGGTCCACCTGGTAGCCGAGCCGCTGACGGCCTACGTGCGGTATGAGATGACGTGGTGGTACGGCCCGAACGCGCAGGCGGGCGATGACGTGCGCATCCTCCCCGCAAACCAGGTACCGGCCGGTGTCCTGCCGTCGCTCTGCACGCTCGACGACTACTGGCTGTTCGACTCCGGTGAGCTGTGGATCATGTACTACGCCCCCGATGGCGCGTTCCGGCACGCCGAGCAGATCAGCGATCCTGCCGCGATCGTTAGCGCTTGCTACTGGCGTGACGCGGCGCTGCATTAC
The DNA here is from genome assembly GCA_050698755.1 of Streptosporangiaceae bacterium. Lineage (GTDB taxonomy): Bacteria > Actinomycetota > Actinomycetes > Streptosporangiales > Streptosporangiaceae > Palsa-504. Next base: position 662 of record JBOHCK010000437.1, read on the forward strand.
GCCGTTCCCTACGCCGATTACATGCGCCGCGCCGAGCTGCTGGCGGCATCCTGAGAGGACACGATTGGCGACACCGGCGTACCAGCGCGAGCGCAGGCGGCTCGCTGAGGCCCTGAAAGAACTGCGTGTCGGCGCGGGCCTCAGCGGCGCCCGCCTGGCCGAGATGCTCAGCTGGCAGCAGTCCAAGGTCTCGAAGATCGAGACGCGCAAGCAGCTCCCCGGCGAGGACGACCTCGGTGCCTGGGCCGCCGCGACAGGCGCGCCGGATGGCACGCTTGTCGACCTGCTCGCGATGCTCCGTGGTGCGCGGATCGAGTACGCCGCATGGAAGGACGCCTACCGGGAGTCCGGCGCCGACGGAGTGCAGGCGGCCATCCTGGAAATCGAGGCGCAGTCAGCACGGATCGCCGAGTTCCAGCCGGCACTGATTTCCGGCCTGCTTCAGACCGCCGAGTACGCGCGGGAGCTCCAGCACCTGCCCTGCGGCCCGCTGAGCTACGGCCGCGACGAGGACGAGGTCGGCCGGATGGTCGCCGAGCGCATGCAGCGGCAGCAGGTGATCTACCAGCCCGGCAGGCACGTCCAAGTTGTCATGCTGGAAGGCGCGTTGCGGACCCGCGTCGTGTCCGCGCCTACGCTGGCCGGGCAGCTTGCATGGCTTATGTCAGTCATTGGTCTGCCGTCACTGGAACTCGCGATCGTCCCCTTCGATGCAGACGTGCCGGTGTGGCCCACCGGAGGCTTCCGGCTGTACGACGACCTGGTGATCGAGGAGTCTCCCGAGGCCGAGAATCAGGTGGCTGACCCGGAACTGGTCGCCCGGTACGAAAAGGACTTCGGTCTGCTGCGGGAGGCCGCCAGCACAGGCCGGGATGCGGTGCCCGTGATCCAGCGGTCGCTCGAGGCGGTGAGGCGGTATGAAGATGACCGCGCGTGAGGTCATCGAGCGTCCTCGAGTCAACGCATGCCGGAGCCTCTGCGTGGCCTGGTGATATTCTCAAGCCATGTCCCAACCCATCGAAGACGACTGGGTCCTCGACGAGGCCGAGGCCCTGCTCGACATGGATGGACGACGGGAGCGCCTAGAGCGGGTGGTTGCCGACCTGCAGAGCGGCAGGGTGCAGCCTGTCGACCACGTGACCGCGCGGGAGCGGATCGAGAGGCACATCCGAGACCGTCGCACCTGGTGACGTGAGCCGCCAGCCCCGCGGACTCCTGTGGGAGCCAAGAGCGCTGGATGCGCTCGACCAGCTTGCCGAGTACATGCCTGCCGCGGCACGGGACGCCCTCGAGGCGATGGAACGGATGGCGTCGACAGGGTTCAATTACGGGCGGATGACCCGCAAAGGGATCCTCTGGTACCTTCCCACCCCGAAGCTCGGCCTGTTCTACCTCGACGATGGCCGCGCCAGTGGCGTTAAGACGGCCCTGCGCGGCTCCTTAACGCCAACCACCGTTCCGTTGTCACTCAAGGGCCGCTGCAGGACGCCCTTGCGCTGGTCCGCGGCATCCTGCGGGACGCCAGCGCCCGCTGACGGCGCCCGGGCCGCCTCCGGCGTGTCGCCCCGGCCATGAAGCTACCGGCTGGTAACATGCGGTGGCATGGACGCGATCGACGCGTCGCTCGGCGACGGAAACGACGCGTCGCCTCGAGGCCTGCGCGACGGGTCAGTGAAGGCAGCCCAGGCCCGGGTGACCGCGCCCGAGCCCGGGAACAGGTCATCGAGGCTGTCGCCGGGCATGGCGCCGAGCAGGTCGAAAATCCAGCGGCACACCGCGGCCGGTTTCGCGCCGGTGACCCGGCCGGGCAGGGTGGTCACCGCCGCGACGCCGCACACGATCGAGTCGGCCCGCCGCGCAGCACCGGCGTCACGGGCGAGCTGGCGGCCACCGTGGTAGATGACGGGTTCCCAGGCATGCAGCGGCCAGCCGCTGCGGGTGGGGCGCTCGCCGCGATTCCAGGCCGCGACGCGGGCACCCGGCGGGCACAGCGCCAGCACCGCGGGCAGCGCCCCGGCCGAGGTCGACAGCGCCCACCCGTCGTAGGCGGCCAGGCGCTCGAGCAGCCCGACGTGGTCGACCTCGCCGCCGTAGTCCGGGTGATCCCGGTACAGCCGCGCGTTGCCCGGGTAGGGCGGGTCGGCGTAGGCGAGGCGTAGCGGGCGGCCAGGCGCGACGACGGATCCGGCGTACCCGACCGCGCGCAGGAACCGGTGCCGGGCCTGGCGGCACCGCACCGAGCAGCACACGGCATCGCGCCGCATGCGATCAGGGACCGGCCCGCGGCACCACGCGCAGATCCGCCGCGTGCCGCCCGGGCGCGACGCGTCGCGCCCGTCGCCGAGCGACGCGTCGTTCCTGGACACGCCCGACGCGTCGCGTTCCGCCACGGTGAGACGCGACGCGTCCCCGGTGATGCTCATGCTGCTTCCGGTTTCCTCTCGTGCCGATCGGCTTGGCCGCCGCCGGGTGACCCGCTGACGGCAAGCCGCCAGGCAAGGGCCGAAACGCCCGTTTGCGCGTGTTCCTCATGCGGGCACCAGGGGCGGCGCCCGGCCGGCCTCGTCGTCGAACGGGAGCCTCATCTGCGGGAGCACGTCATCGAGCGGCAACGGCGGGTCGACGTCCGCCGCGGTGACCGGCCCGGGCGCCAGCCAGCCGGCGATGGTCTCGTGCCAGAGATCCCGGTCTTCGTCGTAGGCGCCGGCGCGGTCGCGGTACATCTCGGTGGCGCCGGTCGCGTCGGCGACGTCGCCCAGGTCCGCCGGGCCCCGCCGCCAGCCGCCGGGGCCCCTCTCGGCCAGGCCGTGCCCGGCCAGGACCAGCAGCGCGTCCGCCGTCGCCGACGCGGACAGCCGGGCGGACCTGGCCACCTCCCGGCCGGTCTCTTCCGCCGTGGTCAGCGCCTGGTAGACCAGCGCCTCCACCTTGCCGACCGCCAGGAACGCGGGATGCACGGCGTCGACCAGGCCCGCCCGGCGCCGCCGCCACCGGGCGCTGGTCTCGTAAGCGGCCGGGATGACCAGGTCGTAGGTGTCGGCCTTGTCGAGCCGGTGCGGCCGGGCGAGCCGGATCAGCGGGTCGGGCTCGTCCCGCAGCGTGGCCAGCACGGCCGCGACGGTGTCGGCGGACAGCCCGCAGCGCAGCGCGAGGTTCCGCACGCCGAACGCGATCCGGGGCGACCCGGAGACCATCGCGGCCAGGCCCAGGGCGATCAGCACCAGCCGCACCGAGACCGCCTGCCGGCCCCACCTGGCCACCCGCGCCCGGTCCTCAGCCGCGATATCAGTCACCGTCAGCCACTGCCGGATCACCCCGTAGGTGATCGCCGCGCCCAGGTCGCAGGGGGGTGGGTGGTGAGAGATGTCGCTAGTGTCGGAGTTGCGGACACGTTCCCCCTTCCCCGCGAAGGCAGCCGCTTTCCGGTACTCCGCGGCCAGCAGCCGCCCCATCCGGCCGGGCTCGCCGGGGCGGGGGTACAGCGACGCCAGCCCGGCCCACGTCCCGCAGGCGATCGCGGCCTGGACGTCGGCCAGGGACCAGCCGCGCGCCGCGGCTGAGTCCAGCACCGCGATCCGGGCCTCCGAAGGCGTCGGGTAGCGGCCGGCCCAGCGGCCGGCGCGGGCGATCGCGTCCTTCGCGGCGGACAGCGGGCGGCGGGCCCGGCCCGGCGCGCTGATGTCCGCGGCCAGCTCCGCGC
>JBOHCK010000438.1:0-4359 GCA_050698755.1 Streptosporangiaceae bacterium
CTCGCCGACCAGACGGGTCAGGACGCGTCATGAATCGAGGTCGGGCATGTTGACCAGCCCGACGCTGATGACGGTGTTCACGGGAGCGTCGGGGCCCGCATCGGGGGCAGCGCCGTCAGCCTGACCGGTGGCCGAGAAGCAGGAAGACCACCTTGCCGTGCAGGATGGCTGACGTCAGGCCGGCCAGCCTCAATCCGGGATCCAGCGCGCCCAGGATCTCGGCTTCCACCCCGCTCCGCCAGTCCGCGCCGAGGGCCATGACCCGCCAGGACTGCGCCGTCTCGCTCTCTTCAATCCGGACCCCGCTGGCCGCCACCACGTCGAGATCGCTGGCCATGACCAGCGGGCCAACCACGAGCGCGGACCGTTGACCGCAGGCTCAGCGAAGGGCGGCGCGGACGATCTTCCCTAGCTGGTTCCGGGGCAGCGCCGCGAGCTGGAACACCCGCTTGGGGCACTTGTACCCGGCCAGCCGCGTCCTGGCGTGCGCTATCAGGTCCGCTTCGTCGAACCTGTGGCCGTCTCGCAACACCACCCAGGCGGTGACCTGCTCGCCCCACCGCTCGTTCGGTACGCCGGAGACCGCCGCCTCGGCCACTGACGGGTGGGATTCGAGCACGATCTCCACCTCGCGCGGGTAGACGTTCAGCCCGCCGGTGATGATCATCTCCTTGGTCCGGCCGCGGATCCTCAGATGCCCGGTAACCGGGTCGACCGCCCCGATGTCGCCGGTGCGGAACCAGCCGTCCGGGGTGAACGCGCCCTGCGTCGCGACCGGATCGTGCCAGTACCCCGCGAACACCTGCGGCCCGCGGAGCTGGATCTCGCCGTCCGCGCCGGGAGCGGCCTCAGCCCCGGGACCGCCCGCAGCCCCGGGACCGCCCGCAACCCCGGGACCGCCCGCAACCCCGGGACCGCCCGCAACCCCGGGAGCGGCCTCGGCCACGGGACTGCCCGGGCCGGGGTCCGCCACGATCCGGGCGAGCACCCCGGGCAGCGGTATCCCTACCGTGTCACCTCGCGGGTCATCGAGGGGGTTGGAGACGTTGAGCCCGGTCTCGGTGGTGCCGTACCTGATCAGCGGCAGGCGCCCGAGCAGGCCGGTCAGCCGGCCCGCCAGGGCGGGGCTCAGCGGGGCCGAGCCGCACACCGCCAGCCGCAGGCCGGCGAAGTCCGCTGGCGCTACTGCCTTTGAGTCGGCCAGGGCCTGGTAGATGGTGGGCACCGCGAACAGCGCGCTGGCCCGGGTGTCCCTGATCGTCCCGGCCAGGTTGGCGGGGGAGAACCGGGACCTGATGTGCACCGTTCCGCCCGCGATCAGCGCCGCGTGCACCCCGCCCAGCCCGTGCTGGTGATACACCGGCAGCGCGTGGGCGAGCACGTCATCCCCGCTCCACCCCCACGCCGCCATCGCCGAGCGGATCGAGACCGCCAGCTGGCGGTGGGTCAGCGGGACGCCCTTGGGCCGGCCCGTGGTGCCCGAGGTGTACGCGAGCAGCGCCACGTCGCCCGGTCGCGCCGCACGGCCGGGACCCGGGCCCGCGTCGCCGGGCAGCATCCGGACGTCGGCCGTCTCCGGCGGGTCGACCGCGGGGCCCAGCGCGGCCAGCAGCCGGGCCGGCCCGGGATCGGCGAAGGCCAGCACCGCTCCCGAATCCGCGACCAGGTGCCCGAGTTCGGCGGCCGTGTAGCCCGGGTTGGCCAGGACCACCACCGCGCCGGCCCGCAGCGCGCCCAGATAGCAGCGGACGAAGCCGACGCTGGCGGCCGCCGCGAGCAGGACCCGGTCGCCGGGCGTGATACGGCGGGCGAGCCAGCCCGCCACCCTGGCCGCGCCGTCGTCCAGCTCGGCGTGGGTGACCGGCTCGCCGTCGACGGTGACCGCGACCCGGCCGGGTACCGCCGACGCCGACGCGGCGGCCAGCCCCGGGATCGTGTCCTCGCCCAGGTCGGCGGCGAACGACCGGACGTCGGCGACCGCGGGGAGGTGGCGCAGGTGCGCCTGCCAGCCCGCCAGGCTCCAGTCCTGATAACCGCTCATGGCTCCAGTGCGCCCAGGCCGAGCGGTTGACCTCGCGCTCGGCGCGCAGACGGTCGAGCAGCCCCCCAGCCGCCATCACCACCTTCACTCCGGCTCCCGTCCCACGCGCGGCCAGGGACCCGGCGAGCTCCTCGGCGGCTCGTTCGGGATCATCTTCCACCCGGTTAAGGAGCCCGAGGGTCAGCGCCTCGCCCGCGTCCACCCAGCGGCCGGTCAGTACCAGGTCCAGGGCCGCACCGCGGCCGGCCAGGTCGGGCAGCAGCCAGGCGCCCACCGCGAGGTCGGGGCCGGGCGGGCCGATCCAGCGCAGGCGAGCGCCCGGGCCCGCGATCCGCACGTCCGACGCCGCCGCCAGCTGCGCCCCGCCGCCGACCGCCGCCCCGGTGATCACGGCGATCACCGGTCCCGGCCTGGTGATCATGACCTCGCAGCAGTCGTAGACGAGATCGGAGATCGCGGCCCGCTCGGCGTCGGTGACGGTCAGGTCGGCGCCCGCGCAGAACACTCGCGGGTCGGTGCTGCCGAGCAGGACGGGCACCCCGGGTTCCGCGGCGAGCGCGTCCCGCACGGCGGTCATCAGGGCCAGGTCCAGGGCGTTACGCCGCTCCGGCCGGTCCAGCTTCAGCCAGCGGTACCCGGCCGGGCGGTGCTCGACCAGCAGGTGAGGATGCGGCATGCGGGCTCCCGGAACGACTGAAATATGGTATACCAAATGGACGGACCGGTCATCGGTGCCCTGAGGAGCCAGCCAGGTGAAGCCAGCGCCGTTCGCCTACCACCGCGCGCACAGCGTCGGCGAGGCGGTCGCGCTGCTGGCCGAGTTGGGTGACGAGGCCAAGATCCTGGCCGGGGGCCTGAGCCTGGTCCCGATGATGAACTTCCGGCTCGCCCGGCCGACCGCGCTGGTCGACGTGACCAGGATCGAGGGCCTCAGCTACCTGCGGGCCGACCCGGCCGGGGCCGGGGGCCTCCGCATCGGCGCCCTCACCACGCACCGCACCGTCGAGCTCAGCCGGGATCCCGCCATCCTGGGCGGGTTCGGCGTGCTGCCCCGCTCGGCCCACTGGATCGGGCACTACCCGATCCGGAGCCGGGGCACCTTCGGCGGCAGCATCGCGCACGCCGACCCCGCCTCGGAATGGTGCCTGCTCGCGGCGCTGCTCGACGCGCAGGTCGTGCTCACGGGGCCGGGCGGGGAGCGCGTCGTCCCGGCCCGCGAGTTCTTCCAGGGCTACTACACGACGACCGCCAGCCCGGACGAGATGATCACCGAGCTGTGGTTCCCGCGACCTTCGCCGCGCGCGGTGCTCACCGAGTTCGCCCCCCGGCAGGGGGATTTCGCGGTCGTCGCCGCGGCGGTGTCGGCCGACGTCGAAGACGGCACCTGCCGGTCCGGGCGCGTGGTTCTCGGCGGGGTCGGCCCGCTGCCCGTCGAGGTGGACGCCAGTCCCCTGGCCGGCCAGCCGGCCACGGCAAGCACCTGGCAGGCCATGGGCGAGCACGCCGCGGGCCAGGTCGACCCGCCGGACGACACGCACGGGAGCGGCGAGTACCGGCGCACGCTGACCGCCACGCTCGTCTCGCGGGCCCTGGCCGAGGCCAGCCGGCTCCCGGACCAGGCCGGGCCGTGAGCGAGCCAAAGGGGCGCGGCGCCGCCTGGACTGAGGAGCGACGAAGGAGCGACGAGGGAAGGAGGCGCCTCCAAGGCGCCCCGGAGGCGAGCGGGAGAGCAGCGCCATGAGCCACCAGGCCCCCAGGTACAACGGCCGCTGGATCGGTGTCCCGGTGCCGCGGAAGGAAGACCGCCGGATGCTGCTCGGCCGCGGCCGGTTCGTGGCCGACCTGGGCCGGCCCGGCCTGCTGCACGCTGCGTTCGTGCGCAGCCCCTACCCGCACGCCCGCCTGACCGGGATCGACGCGGGCGCCGCGGTCAGCCATGACGGCGTGGCCGGTGTCTTCACCGCCGCCAGCCTCGGTCACCCGCACCTGCTCGCGATGCTGGAGCGGGACGAGTTCGTGCCCACCCGGATGCCGATCCTGGCCTGGGACCGGGTGCGCTTCGTCGGTGAGCCGGTGGCGCTCGTCGTCGCCGACGACGCCTACCTGGCCGAGGACGCCGCCGAGGACGTGGAGGTGGACTGGGCGTCGCAGCCCGCGGTGACCGGCATAGCGGCCGCCCGGGCCGCGGACGCCCCGCGACTGCACGAAGAAGCGGACGGCAACTGCCTGGTTGACCTGCTGATGTTCGACGACGACCGGCTCGCGGGGATCTTCGCCGGTGCGGCGCTGACCGTCGGGGCCACGTTCTCCAGCGCCCG
>JBOHCK010000439.1:0-4320 GCA_050698755.1 Streptosporangiaceae bacterium
CCGCATCGGTCAGCGGCGGCTGGCTGGTGGACCGCTATCTGTCCTCGGTGCTCTATCACGAGGGGGCGCGGAGCCTGTCCGCCGAGGCGGAGAACCGGCTGCTCAGCGTGCACGGCATGACCCACGTGTTCGAGATGGCGGCGGGCCAGATGTGGCGGCTCGTCCTCGACAGCTGGGGCCTGGCCGGAGTCGGCCTGATCGCCGCGGCCGCCGTTATCGTGCGGCGCGGCACCCGGGCGGACCTGCGGATCATGAGCGCGCTCGGGGTCGCGGTCACGCTGGCCATCGCCTGTCTCGCGCCAGCCGCGCTGCCCTCGAGCCAGAGCCAGACGTGGGCTTCCGGGCGCTATCTCGACGGCCTGATCGTCGCCTTCTTCCTCGTCGGCGCGGTGGTGTTGCTGCGGGCGCAGGCCCGGACAATCCTGCTCTGCGCGGCCGGTACCGCGGGGCTGGCCATCCTGACCGGCATCATCGTGGTCATCTACGCGGGCTCGTCCCTGCGCACGGAGGGGTGGCCGTGGGGGTTCGACTTCGGCGAGCCGGCCGTGCTGACCCAGGACTGGTACAGGGCCGGGGTCTGGATGGCGACGGCGGTGGCGCTGGTCCTGCTCGCGGCGTGGGTGCTGACGGCGCTCGCCGTCCAGCTCTGGCATGACGTGGACCTAGCCGGGAAGGTGCGGGTTCCCGTGCTTATGCGGGGGGTGGGGGCGCTCGGGATCGCGGCCGTGAGCCTGGTGGCCCTGGCCCAGCTGACGAGTCATGTCTCGCAGGCCACCGAGCCGACCCGGGCGCCGAGAACGACCGGGTTCGTGGCGGCCAGCGGGGTCCATCCGGGCGATCAGATCGCCGTGGCCTCGAACGTCAACTACTGGGTGCGGGTGCCGCAGGCATTCCAGGTGTGGTGGACCGAGCTGAAGCCTTTCAACCCCGGCCAGCCACTGCCCGCCGGGACGACCGTCGTCGAGACGGGCTGGCGGACTGGCGAGCCCGCGCAGGCCAGCTGGCCGCAGGCGCCGGCCGGGTGGCGGATCGTGGCCTCCAACCAGGCCACCGGCTGGGTGGTCTGGCGACAGGCCTGACGCCCCGGCCGGTAGCGGAAGCACAAAGGCTTGGGGTTTGCGCCACCCGGGCGTTCGTCATGGTCTCGGCTCCGGTCCGGTGTCCACACGGTAAACGGCGGGCTGACCGGATAGGCTGACCGCCCGTGGCGCGCCCACTCAGCATCGCTGGCGGTGCAGGCGGCACCGGCGAGGTCGGCGCGGGGCCGGGGCCTTCATCACGGAGCGCCGACCTGCCGGGGTCACTCGTACTGGTCCAAGGACGGCGTCGGCGCCGCACCGATTCGGGTGCGGCGCCGGTCCTGTATCTGTTGTGCCTTGGTCGGTGATGGTCGCGTAATCGGTGGCCGTCCGGCCGGGCTGCAATTGTGTAACCCGGCCGGACACGCGGCCTCGGATTCCTACGGGACCACGTAGTTAACTGAGGTTCCCCAGTTGGCCTGCTGGTCCCTGGTCCCGCCGCAGACCCCGATGCCGTTCGCGGGGGTATCAAAGGCAGAACCGCTGCAGCTCAGGTACTGGATGTACTCGCTGGAGAAGTAGATCCTGCCGCCCGAGTAGGGCAGGAAGATCGCGCTGCCGTAGTCTCCCCAGCGCGGCCGAGTACCGCCTGGGTAGCCCTGGTACTCGGTGAAACCGTCCTGCGCGTCCGCGCCCATGTCCGCGATGTTGATCGTGGAATTGACGAGGCCGTCTGAGGTGGTGGACACCCGGCCGTAGGCGGAGCTGGGGTAGTAGTCGGGGCCGTTAAGGGTGAAGGACATGATGGCCCCGCCATTGCCGCCGTCCAGGAAGTTACCCGACGCCACGAGGTCCGGGAACTCAATGTCCTCGCCCTGTGCGGTGACATACCCCTGGCTCGTCAGGGTGAAGGTCCCGGTCGTGTCGAAGCTGCTGGTCCCGATGATCCAGTAGGCAGCGCCCTGGCGCGTCGAGGTTCCGTTCTGGCTGACCTCCGTCGTAATAGCGCCCCAGAGCTGGTGCTGTGCCGCCGAGGCCTGCGTGAAGTTGTCGCCGTTGGTGGCGATGCCATTCTCGGGGCAGGGCTCGATCGAGGCGCCGGCGAGGAGGCAATTAACGCCCAGCGGTATATCACCGGACTTCTGCTGGCCTAGTTCTCCCAGGCTGAAGTAGGGCTCCACGTTGGAGAACAGCTGGCCGCCGAAATGGACGCCGAAGCAGGTGATACAGGCGAAGCTGTTCAGGTTGGCCAGGCCGGTCCAGTCGAAGACGGCGATCCGGTTGTCACCCGCGCCGAAGAAGTCGAGCGATTCGAGCATGAATCCCGAGCCCTGATGGCTGTTGTCCCATTGCGTGGGATCGGGTGCCTCCGCCGGGATGACGGAGAACCAGCACGCGCCGTTCGAGGCACAGGTTCCGTTCGGTGTCGATAGGAGACCCATATTCTCGAAGGCGACGTTGAACAGGGGGTTCGGTATGTTACCCAGTTTGACGGGCAGGCCCAGTTCCATCGCGGTCTTGCTGAACGCGAATTCGAAGGCTCCGTTGAAGCCGAAGCCGAGGCCGGGCCCGGTCAGCGGGAACTCGTCGTAGAACAGGAGGAAGGCGTCCCGGGTGGTCGCGATCTTGGCGAAGTCGTTGAGCAGGGTGGGGTAGCCCGGCTCCTGCGGGTTGTAATCGGCGTTGAGGAAGTAGACGTGGTAGGGACCGAACGGGCTCGACCCGTCGGTCACGGCTATCCCTTCGCGGCAAGCGTGGGCCCCGCCCTCGAAACATCCATCGCTGGCAAAGGGGCCGCCAGCGGACTCAGGGGTCGTCGAGACGATCTCCGTGAAGAACCAGTGCCCGCCGTTGCTGTAGTCGTAGTCGCACGAGATGTCTCCGGCGCTGCTCCAGCCCAGGCCGGTCAGGCCCATGATGGTGTCCAGGGAGATGACCTGTGAGACCCGGTTCAGGGCGGTGTTGAAGACCAGGATCTCGCCGACGTTGTCGTCCTCGACCACGTACCCGTGGCCGGCACACAGGGCCTGGTCCGGGGGTTCGATGTCGCTGAAGATGTTCGTGGTGTGCGTGGCACTGTCGACCGCGTCGATGCCCTTCACGCCGACGGCACCGCCCGCCGACGTACTAACGGAGTCGCAGCCCACACCGGGGCAGGCGATGGTCGGAGGCGGAGGATCCTGAGCGGTCTTATCCCTAGGCTGCTCCAGCGGGATGACCCCCGCCGGAACGCTGGCGGGCGGGTCGTCGCTCTTCGCGGCGACCGAGTACGTGGATGGGCCGCCCGACGAGAGGCTGGTGCGGATGGGCCCGGTGAGCAAATCACAGCCGGCGGTGTTGCAGCCGGTGGCCGCCGGGCCGACGAACGTCGGCTTGGAGGTCCCCAGGGTCGAGGTGCTGATGCCCGGTGTGGTGGGGGCCGTCCTGGCGGCCGTGGCCGCCGTCGCTCCCACTGGGGCGATGGCCAAACCGACAATTATCGCAGGGACCGACAAAATGGATAGAAGTGCAGCTCTCCGCATAATGCTCTCCTTGTTAGGCGCATTCCCGGCGGCCGCACTATGGCGAAGTTCCCCCACTGGCGGACTCAGCGTGAGATTCATTCCTGCAGCACCGGGCCGTACGGCGCCTTATCTTCCTCGTGAACGCGACCCCGGTTGCGGCAGGGCGCGCAAATGATGCTAAATCTTGACTTCAACCGGACAATGTTGAAAATCGTTACTTTAATTGGATATCGTTCGATTAAATGCCCCAGACTACCCATCTCAATGATCACATTAAGCTCGCCTAGTCACTAGAGCACCACACATCACACAGGTTGCGCTAAGCGGCGTTTCGGTTACCGGTCAGGATTCAGGCCCGGTGGCCGCCTGTTTCCCGCGCGCACACCCGGCGACTAGCTCAGGCGGGCGGGGTCTAGGCGGGCTGGGTCAGGTCATCGGCGGCGGGCAACTCCCTGTGCCGGGCCAGTTTCGCGGTCTTCGGCCCGCGCAAGAGGCGCCGCGAATACGCTGCGCGTGTGAACACGCAAGGGCGGCACATCACCGCAAAGGCGGCGCTGGCCGCGATTACCGGGCTGGTCCTGGCCGGATGCAGCACATCCGCCGGCACGTCCTCCGGCACATCGACTTCCGCGCCCGCGACGGCCGGCAGCGCCGGGAGTTCAGGGGCAAACTCAGGCGTGACCTCGGGCCCGACCGCAAGCTCGACCCCGGGTGTCGTCCCGGCCGCGGCGCTGCAGTTCCCGATCGCGGTCGGGTACTCCTGGGTGTACTCCTCGAGTGTGCCGTCGACCGGATCG
>JBOHCK010000440.1:0-4317 GCA_050698755.1 Streptosporangiaceae bacterium
CCCGCCGGGTGGCTGGCCGCCGTGCCGGCTTCGGTCCGGCTCACCCCCGACACGCCGCCGCTGTCGGCCGCCGAGCTCGACATGACGGCCGGGGTCGTGACGGGGTGCGCGGCGGCGATCGCCGAGACGGGCACGATCATCCTCGAGCACGGGCCCGGGTCGCCGGGTCAGGGCCGCCGAGCGCTCACCCTGGTGCCCGATTTCCACCTGGCCGTGGTTCTCGCCGCGCAGGTCGCCGCGGACCTGCCGGACGCCTTCGCCCGCCTGAACCCGGACCGGCCGCACACCCTTATCTCCGGGCCCTCGGCCACCAGCGACATCGAGCTGATCCGGGTCGAGGGCGTGCACGGGCCGCGCCAGCTGCACGTACTCGTGGTGTCGCCAGAACCGGAGGCTGGCCCCTGATCGTGATCCTCGCCGGGGTGTCCGGCAGCGGGAAGACCACCGCCGGCCGCCTGCTGGCCGGCCGGCTGGGCTGGCCATTCGCGGACGGGGACTCGTTCCACCCGCCCGCCAACGTGGCCAAGATGACCGCCGGGATCCCGCTCACCGACGACGAACGCTGGCCGTGGCTGGCCGCCATCGGGGCCTGGATGGACGCCAGGATCGCCGCAGGCGGATCCGGGGTGGTGGCCTGCTCGGCGCTCAAGCGCCGTTACCGTGAGGTGCTGCGCCAGGGCCGTCCCGAGGTCCGGCTGGTGTTCCTCGGCGTCAGCCGCGACGAGGATCTCGCCCGGCTGCGCGCCAGGTCCTGCCACTTTTTCCCGGCCCGGCTGATGGACAGCCAGTTCGCCGACCTGGAGCCGCCCGGGCCGGCCGAGGGGGCGCTGGTGCTGGCGGCCCGGGAGAGCCCGGACGAGCTGGTCACTGCGATCATCTCCGGCCTCGGGCTGATCGCTCCGGGCGAACGGCCAGCGGAAATATAGTCGGGCTCTCCTTTATTGAGTGTATGTGACTCAAGCTTTGGAGGCTCTTCATGAGTGAAATCCTCACGCTGCCGGTCCTGCCGCTGGACGATCAGGTGGTTCTGCCGGGGATGGTAGTCCCGCTCGAAACGTCCCAGCCGGAGGTCAGCGCCGCCATCGACGCGGCGCGAGTGCCGTCCCGGCAGGTTCCAGGCATGCGTTCGGAGGCCAAGGCCCGGGTGCTGCTTGTGCCACGCCTACCCGACCGCGGGCTGGCCGGCGTGGGCACGCTGGCCACGGTGGAGCAGGTGGGCCGGCTGCCCGGCGGTCAGCCGGGAGCGCTGGTCCGCGCGGTTTCCCGGGTCAAGATCGGCTCGGGGACCACGGGTCCTGGCGCCGCGCTGTGGGTCCAGGGCACCGAGGTCGAGGAGACCGGCCGCGGCCCGCGCGCCGACGAGCTGGCGCAGCAGTACAAGTCCCTGATCACCAGCGTCCTGCAGCAGCGCGGCGTGTGGCAGATCATCGACGCGATCCAGCAGCTCGACGACCCGTCAGCGATCGCCGACAACGCCGGGTACGCCAGTTACCTGTCCACCGCCCAGAAGCTGCAGCTGCTTGAGGCCTTCGATCTGGTCGAGCGGCTGGAGCTGGCCGTCGGCTGGACCCGCGAGCACCTGGCCGAGCTCGACGTGGCCGAGACCATCCGCAAGGACGTCGCGGAGGGCATGGAGAAGCAGCAGCGGGAGTTCCTGCTGCGCCAGCAGCTGGCCGCGATCCGCAAGGAACTCGCCGACCTGAACGGCGACCCCGCGACCGAGGAAGACGACTACCGCGCGCGGGTGGAGGCGGCCGACCTGCCGCAGGCCGTCAACGACGCCGCGCTGAAAGAGGTCGCCAAGCTCGAGCGGACGCCGGACGCCTCGCCCGAGACCGGCTGGATCCGGACCTGGCTGGACACGATCCTCGACATCCCGTGGAACACCAGGACCGAGGACTCCTACGACATCGCCGACGCGCGGCGCGTCCTCGACGAGGATCACACCGGTCTTGACGACGTCAAGGAGCGGATCATCGAGTACCTCGCCGTCCGCAAGCGCCGCTCGGACCGGGGCATGGGGGTCATCGGCGGCCGGCGCTCCGGCGCCGTGCTCGCCCTGGTCGGCCCGCCCGGCGTGGGCAAGACGTCGCTGGGCGAGTCGGTGGCGCGGGCCATGGGCCGCAAGTTCGTCCGGGTCTCGCTGGGCGGGGTCAGGGACGAGGCCGAGATCCGCGGGCACCGACGGACCTACGTCGGGGCGCTGCCCGGCCGGATCGTCCGCGCCATCCGCGAGGCGGGCTCGATGAACCCGGTCGTCCTGCTGGACGAGGTGGACAAGATCGGCGCCGACTACCGGGGCGACCCCGCGGCCGCGCTGCTCGAGGTGCTCGACCCGGCGCAGAACCACACGTTCCGCGACCACTACCTCGAGGTGGAGCTCGACCTGTCCGACGTGGTGTTCCTGACCACGGCCAACTCGCTCGAGACGATCCCGGGCCCGCTCCTGGACCGGATGGAACTGGTCCAGCTCGACGGGTACACCGAAGACGAGAAGGTCCTCATCGCGCGTGATCACCTGCTGCCCAGGCAGCTGTCCAAGGCCGGGCTGAACGCCGACGACGTGTCGGTGGACGAGGCCGCGCTGCGGCTCCTGGCCACGGACTACACGCACGAGGCCGGGGTGCGGTCGCTGGAGCGGTCCATCGCGCGCATCTTGCGCAAGGTCACCGCGCGGCTGGCCCTGGGCGAGGTTTCGCTGCCGGTCATGGTGAGCACTGGCGAGCTGAGGGACTACCTCGGCCGGCCCAGGTTCACGCCGGAGACCAGCCTGTCGGAGGGCGAGCGCCGGACCAGCGTGCCCGGCGTGGCCACGGGCCTGGCGGTGACCGGGGCCGGCGGGGACGTGCTGTTCATCGAGGCGTCCCTGGCCGACCGGGAGACCGGCGAGACCGGGGTCACGCTCACTGGCCAGCTCGGCGACGTGATGAAGGAGTCGGCCAGGATCGCGCTGTCCTACCTGCGCTCCCACGGGGCGCAGCTTGGCCTCCCGGTCGGCGAGCTGAAGGACCGCGGCGTGCACGTGCACGTGCCCGCCGGAGCGGTGCCCAAGGACGGACCGAGCGCCGGGGTGACGATGACCACCGCGCTGGCGTCGCTGCTGTCAGGCCGCCTGGTCCGCGCCGACGTGGCCATGACCGGTGAGGTTTCCCTCACCGGCCGGGTGCTGCCGATCGGCGGGGTCAAGCAGAAGCTGCTGGCCGCGCACCGGGCCGGCATCACCACCGTGCTGATCCCGCAGCGGAACGAGCCCGACCTCGATGACGTCCCGGCCGAGGTGCTCGGCAAGCTGGACGTGCACCCGGTCAGGGACGTCCGCGAGGTGCTCGAGCTCGCGCTCGAGCCCGCGCAGGACTCCGTCGCGGCGGTTCCCGCCGCCGCGTGACCCTGAGGCGGCGCCTCAGTTCGGTAAATCGGGCCCGTCGGCCGTCTCGGTCGACGGGCCCGTCTCGGTCGCGGCGGGGAAGACGTCGGTCGCCGCCAGGTCCCAGATGAAGCTGGGGTCGGCGGCCGGGCCGGGCGCCGGGTCATCCTGGGCGGGCGGCTCGGGGGGGAACGGGGCCACATAGTCGTCGACCACGGGGGCCGCGGCGAAGCCCAGGTTCTCCTGGGCCGGGAAGTCCGTGGCGAGCGGCGGCCCGAACTCGAAGGTAGCCGGCGGCACGCCGAAGTCCGAGGCGACCGAGGGCGGGCCGAAGTCCGGGCCGGGTGAGGGCGGGCCGAAGTCCGGGGCAACCGGGGGAGCGCCGAAGTCCGGAGCGGCCAGGGGCGGGGCGAAGTCGGACAGGGGCGGGGTCATGGCGAAGCCCGCCGGGGGGGTGGGCGTATCCAGGCCGGCCAGGGGATGCGGGGCGGGGGGCTCGCCGACCGCGGTCTGCGGTAGCGCCATGTCCCCGGGCAGGCGGATGCCCGGGCCCGGCTCCGGAGGTGGCGAGCCGGGGGAGGCCACCGGCAGCGGGCCGAACGTACGGCCGGGTTCCGGCGCGGGCGCCCAGGGCGGCCCCCCGGATTTGCTGTCGGCTCCTGCGCCGCGGCCGGAACGGTAACTGGCGGCTCTCGGCGCGGGAGACACGGTCGGCCGGAAGGGCGGGTCCGCGGATGACGGAACGGGGGCGATCGCGCCGATGCCGCCGCCCTGCCAGCTCCCGGGCGAGGGCCAAGGCTCGGCGGCGGCCGGTACCGGCCGGGTCGCCTGCGGCAGGCTTCGCGCGCCGTTGCGCTGATCGGTCACGGGTGGTGCGGGGACGTGGTCCGGCCGACGCTGCTCGTGCAGTCCCCGGGCCCGTACGTGGGTGCGGTCGGCCCTCGCGGCGGGAG
>JBOHCK010000441.1:0-4293 GCA_050698755.1 Streptosporangiaceae bacterium
CCCGAGGGGGTGACCCAGCGCTGCTGGCGGGCAGGCGCGGGATCCCCGCGGGCACACCAGAAGCTAGCACCGGGCTGGACGAGGTGGTCGGGGCCCGCTACGCGGAGCTCGCCGTCACCGCGATCACCCCCAATTCCCGCCAGCCGAGGCGGAGCTTCGACGAGGACGCGCTCGATGAGCTGGCCGAGTCCATCAGGGAGGTCGGCCTGCTGCAGCCCGTGGTCGTCCGGGCCGTGGGTCCGGACCGGTACGAGCTCGTCATGGGCGAGCGGAGGTGGCGCGCCGCCCAGCGGGCCGGGCTGAGCGAGATCGGTGCCATCGTCAAGCAGACGCAAGACAACGACATGCTCAGGGAAGCGCTGATCGAGAACCTGCACCGGCAGCAGCTCGACCCGCTCGAAGAAGCGGCGGCCTACCAGCAGCTGCTCGATGACTTCGGCGCTACCCACGAGGAACTCGCGCGCAAGATCGGCCGGTCCCGCCCGCACATCAGCAACACGCTCCGGCTGCTCAACCTGCCGCCGGCCGTCCAGAAGCGCGTCGCGGCCGGTGTCCTGTCTGCTGGCCACGCCCGGGCCCTGCTGAGCCTGGAGGATGCCGCGGCGCAGGAGCACCTGGCGACCAGGGTCGTCGCCGAGGGCCTGTCCGTCCGGGCCGTCGAGGAGATCGTCGCCATCGGCTCCGACGACTCGCCGCCGCGCCGCTCGGCTCGCACCGCGGCCAAGCAGCCGACGGCCCCCGGACTCCGTCGCCTGGCCGACCGTCTCTCCGACCTGTTCGAAACCAGGGTCAAGGTGGAGCTAGGCCGCAACAAGGGGAAGATCGTCGTGGAGTTCGCGACGTTCGACGACCTGCAGCGGATCGTGCAGGCGATGACCCCCGCCGCCTTCGAGCAGGAATCCGCGGACTAGCGGCGGTTCAGGACGGCCAGACTTCACGGAGCTCGGTCAGCAGTTCGGCGAAGGTCTCGGCTTCGCGTGTGGGTGCCGATCCGCGGGCTGCGGGCGTGATCGCCGGTTCCGGCCCGGCACTGGCGAGAGGGTAGCGGGCCTTCATGAGCTGGAAGCGCTCGAAGCTGTGGAGGTCCAGGCCGGGCGAGAGATACCGCTCGAGCACGGGGGCTAGTTCGTCCCGCAGGAAGGCCCCGCGTGCCATCCACTGGAGGTAGTTCCGCCCGCCGTGGTGATAGGGCCCGTAGACACGGCCGCCAGGGAACGTGCGCTCCAGCCACCGGAAGATCGCCTCGTGCCTGACGTGCATGCGGAGGGTCACGTGCGGCTGGCGCCCGTCGCCGCCGAAGTGACCTTCCCCGACGAGCAGGCCGACGAGGAATCCGAGCTCGAACTGCGTTGGCATCACACGCTCCCGTGTTGTTTCACCGTCATGTTACACGGGAAACCTCGGCGCTCTCGCGGATGTCGGCCAGGAAGGCGTCAACGTCGGATTCCGTGGTGTCGAACGCGGTCATCCAGCGGACCACAGACTCGCGTTCGTCCCAGGGGTAGAACATCCAGTCGCGGCGCAGGGCCTCGATGTGCCGGGCGGACAGCCGGGCGAAGACCGCGTTGGCCTGGACCGGGCGCACCATCTCGACTCCCGCCACGGCAGCCGCCCCGTCGGCGAGCCTGCGGGCCATTGCGTTGGCGTGGGCCGCATTGGCGTGCCAGAGGTCATCCTGTAGCAGCGCGCCGAACTGGGCGGCCACGAACCGCATCTTGGAGGTGAGCTGGGTCTCCTGCTTGCGGAGGTACGGTGCGTGGGCCTCGAGGCCGCTGCGCATGACGATGACGGCCTCCGCTCCGATCGCGCCGTTCTTGGTGCCGCCGAAGCTCAGCACGTCCACGCCCTCGGCCAGTTCCGCGAGCGAGCAGCCGAGGAAGGCGGCCGCGTTGGCCAGGCGGGCCCCGTCCAGGTACAGCCGCAGGGCGTTGTCGTGGCAGAAGTCCGCGATCTTCCGGATCTCGGCCGGCGTGTAGCAGGTGCCGAGCTCGGTGGCCTGGGTGATGGCCACGACCCCCGGCTGCGAGCGGTGTTCGTCACCTCGCCCGGAGAGCTGTCCCGCGATCAGGTCCGGCGTCAGCTTGCCGTCCACGGCCGGTACCGTCAGGAGCTTGGCCCCGACCAGGCGCTCGGCCGCACCGCACTCATCGGTGTTGATGTGCGCGGAGTCGGCGCAGATGACCGCCTCGTGCCGGCCCAGGAGGATGCTGAGGCCGAGGATGTTCGCCCCGCCGCCGGTGAGCACAAGAAACACGCCTCCCTCGGCGCGGAAGGTCTCGCGCAGGCCCGCGGTCACCCGTGCGGTCCATTCGTCCGCGCCGTACGCGACCGCGTCACCCGAATTGGCGTCCGCGATCGCGCGCAGGACCGCCGGATGGGCACCGGCGTGGTTGTCGCTCCCGAAGCTCTTGCGCTGTGTCATGGACACGAGCCTAGGGGACCGGGCCGGCCTGGCCAGGGTCGGCAGTTCCCCTAGCATGAAGGTCATCCCCATCAAGACTCGCAGGGAGGGACCCGCCATGGGCGACACCCAGAAGTCCGCCAAGCGCACCACCGCGGCCGGCAGCCAGAGGTACGAGGGCTTCTCGGGCGAGGAACGAGCCGCGATGAAGGACCGCGCCCGGGAGCTCAAGACGGGCGCCCGCCGCGGCTCGCGCGCGGACAAGGCGGACAGGGAAGGCGACGTGCTCGCGAAGATCGCCGAGATGCGGGAATCGGACCGCGCCCTAGCCGAGCGGCTCCACGCCGTCATCAAGGCCGCCGTGCCGGACCTCTCGCCGAGGCTGTGGTACGGGATGCCCGCGTACGCCAGGGACGGCAAGATGATCTGCTTCTTCCAGAGCGCGCAGACGTTCAACACGAGGTACGCGACGCTGGGCTTCAGCGACCAGGCGAAGCTCGACGACGGGGCCATGTGGCCGACCTACTACGCGCTGACGGAACTGACCGCCGCGGTCGAGGCCAGGATCGTGGCGCTCCTGAAGCAAGCGGTGAGCTGAGGACGCACGCCGCCGGACTCGCTAGGCGCCGCGGGCGGCGGCGAGTTCGAGCAGGCTGACGCACGTCGCGCCGAACGGGTGCCCCGAGGCCTGCAGCGCCATCGGCAGCGTGCTCGTCTCGGTCATCCCCGGCGAGACGTTGACCTCGAGGAAGTAGGCGGTACCGTCGTCGGCCACGATCAGGTCCGTCCTGGACAGGTCGCGCAGCCCGAGCACCGAGTGCGCGGCGATCGCGATCTGCTCGGCCTGCGCCGCGACGTCACCGGGCAGCCGGGCCGGGACGAAGAACTCCGTCTTGCCCGCGGTATACCTGGCGGCGTAATCGTAGGCGTCGCCGGCGGGGACGATCTCGACCGCGGGCAGCGCTTGCGGGCCGTGGCCGAGGTCGATCACCCCGACGGCAACCTCGGTCCCGAGGATGAACCGCTCGATCAGCGCGATGTCGCCGTAGGCGAAGCAGCTCAGCAGGGCAGGTGACAGCTCGGCTGCCGTACGCACCGGCCCCGCGCCGAGTGCGGAGCCGCCGCGCGAGGGCTTGACGTACAGCGGCAGCCCGAGCTTGCCGATGATGAGGTCGATCACCGCGGCGGCACCCAGGTCGTGAAACGTTTCCCTGGGCAGCGTCACGGAGGGCGGCGTGATCACTCCGGCCGTCGCGACCAGGGTCTTGGCGGTGGGCTTGTCGAAGGCCAGCTGGCAGGCGGTGGCGACCGACCCGACGTACGGCGTGCCGAGCAGGCCCAGCACCTCCCGGATCGCGCCGTCCTCCCCGCAGGCGCCGTGGATGACCGGGAATACCGCGCTGGGCGGGCCCGAGCGCAGGTGGCCGAGCAGCGCCGCGTCGGCGTCCGCCACGACGGCGTCGATGCCGGCCTGGACGAGCGCGTCGCGGACCCGGTGGCCCGAGCGCAGCGACACCTCACGCTCCGGAGACAGCCCGCCGGCCAGCACCACGACCTGATCAAGTTCGGCTTGATAGCTCATGATTTCGAAGTATGCTCGTGGTCGGGCGGGCTAGGAGGTTTCGGAGGCCGGGCCGAAATCGTCCCGCAGCTGGATCTCGGTCTGGATCACCGAGGCGAGCCGGCGGACTCCCTCGGAGATCCGGGCCGGGTCAGGGAACGAGTAGCAGACCCGGGCGTGCTGGCCGCCCGAGCCGTCCGCGTAGAAGCCCGTTCCCGGTACATACGCGACCCGCGAGGAGATCGCCCGGGGCAGCATGGCCTTGGCGTTGACGCCGTCCGGGAGCCTCAGCCACACATAGAAGCCGCCGGCCGGGCGCGTCCAGTGGCAC
>JBOHCK010000442.1:0-4292 GCA_050698755.1 Streptosporangiaceae bacterium
GTAGTAGTCGACGTCGAACCCGGTCTTCAGTGTCAGCTGGGCCACCGGCTCACCTCCTTAACGATCTTGAACTTCTGCTTTTGCTTTTGAGCGGAGCAAAAGCGATCGCGACCATGATCATCATTCATGATGCACGTGACTGGTTGAACTTAGCGCTTGCCCTGGAATGGTACCCCGGAATGGCCGGGAAATACCCGTTGCCTTTCGGCGTGAGCCATGTCCGCCATCATGTCCAGGGACCTCACTGGGCTATCCGGTAGTGGACTGGTACCCCGGTGCAGCCGCATCCCGGGAGCGTGGGCCAGCGAGTCATGATCAGCTGCGCCGGCTTTGCGGGCGGCGACGCCGCCGAGCTGGCTGGTGCCCTCCTGGCCAGCTGCGACCCGGAGGGCAACGACGGCAGGACGCATGACCCGAGCCGGTGAACCTCGCCGACGAGCTGCGTGCCATGGGGCTGATGTAAGCCCCGCAAGGAAACGCCCGCCCGGCTGTCCCCCTCCGGCCCGGGCGGCCGCCTTGTCTCGTGCTACGCCGGCGGCTGGGCTCCGCGCCGCCGCCGCGGCGCGGAGGGAGCGTCCTCCGTCCCGGTCTCCTGGCGTGCCCTGGCCAGCTCGGCCCGCGCGGCGTCAAGGTCGCGCTCGGCGCGCTCGGCCCGGGCGCGGAGCTCGCCGCGCGACTCCTCGAGGACCCGGGCGCGGGATTCCAGAGCGCCGCGCAGCTCGTCCCGCTCCCGCGCCGCGTCGGCGCGCAGCTGCTCGATCTCGCGGGCTGCGTCGGCCCGGGCCCGCGTGGTCTCTGCGCGTGCCCCCTCGGCGCGCGCCTCGGCGGCGGCGGCGCGCTGTTCCGCGCCCTGGGCGTCCTGGCGGTACCGTTCCGCCTGCCCGCGGGCCTCGTCCCGGTCGGCCTCAGCGGCGCGGACGAGCGCCTCAGCGTCGGCCCCGGCCCGGCGGATCGCCTCGTCCGCGCTGGCCTGCGCCTCGTCAAGGCGGGCCTGGGTCTCCTGGCGGATCCGCTCGAGCTCGGCGGCCTGCGCGGCGGCCGCCTCGGCCAGTCCGCCGCGCGCCTCTCGTGCCTGGGCCTGCGCGGCCTCCAGGAGCGCGGACATTTCCTCAGTCGCCTCGTCGGCCTGAGCGCGGGACTGGTCAGCCCTGGCGGCCCGCGTCTCTGCGGCGGCGGCCTGGGCCTCGGCTGTGATGGCGCGCTGCTCGGCGGCTTTCTGGGCGGACTCGATCTCCGCCTCGGCCGCGGTCGTGTCGCCGAGGGTGGCCACAGTGCCGGTCAGCCGCTCGGCGGCGCTGGTCAGCTTGGCCGCCAGGTCCCGCATCTGCCGGAGTATCTCGGCGCCGGTCTCGCGGGCCATCGTTACCGGCTGGTCGGTGTCCGCGTCGGTGGTAGTGGCGACGGCGCCGCCCTGCTCGGCCTCGAGGCGTTTCCGTTCGTGCCAGGCCTTGAGGGCGGTGTGCTCGGGGTCGTCACAGTACTTGGGCGGCCGCCCGGTCCCGGCGGCCTGGCGCGCCGGCTGGTCGCAGCCGGGGAACTTGCACGTCACGATGCTGGCCTGCTCAGTCATGGCCCTCTCCTGGTGCTCTCGGCGGTGCTGGTATTAGGTTACGCCGTTTCTTTCGTTCATACAAGGGAACTAAAGAAAGAAAGCAATTAAAGTAATGATCGGGTCCTTCCGGGTTGGGTCCTGGTCTTGGGGGTTTGGCGCCTGCTCTTGGTGCCCTTCACCCGAGCCAGCGCGGAGCGTGGCAGGAGGAACGGGCGGTCAAGGGTGGCGTAGCCATCGCGCAGCGACGGCCAGATGTCCGGCGGGCAGGAAGCTCGCGGCGGCGGCGGTCTGTGCCGGTGTCGTGGGTGGCCGCCGGAGATGTTGCCGCCCTTGAGGGTCCGGGCCGGATGCCGCACACTCGGGTGCGTGAAGGGCCGCTCTAGTCCCAGCCCGGCCTTGCTGGTCCGACGTCGTGGCGTCTAGACACCTGGCACCCTGACCCCCGATGATCGGGCCATGGGGTCCCATACGCGGCCACTGTGGGTCGTCTCGATGCTCAAGGGCGGCAGCAGGAAGAGCACCACGGCGATGATGCTGGCCTTCGCGCTGACGTCGAGACGCCATGACGTCCTGGTGATCGACGCCGACCACGGCACGCAGGGCGTGACCGACTGGGCTACGCGCGTTTACGCGGCGGGCGGCGAGCTTCCGTTCAGCGTCTCGCAGTGGACGCCCCGCCTCGGCATGCTGCTGCCGTTTATCCAGCAGCAGGCCCGCGAGACGTTCGCCTCGCGGATCCTGGTCGACGTCGGCGGCGAGGCGCCCGAGGTGCTCAGCCAGGTCGTGCTGGCCGCGAGCATGGTCATCACGCCAACAGGCCCGGAACAGGGCGAGCTGGCCCGGCTCCCCGCCACGGCCGCGGTCGTGCGCCCGACTGGAGTACCGCAGGCGGTGCTGCTGACGCGGGTACCGGTCGCGGGCCGCGGCGCGGCCAGGGATGCGCGCTGGGACCTGGCCGCCGCGGGATACGACGTGCTCACCACGGAGATCCCGCAGAACCGGGAGCTGTACGCGGACGTGTGGGGAATGGTGCCGAGGGATCTGGGAGCGTATGAGGCGCTCGCTGATGAGTTGCTGGAGCGTGAGAAATGAGCCCGGCCAAGAAACCGCGGTTCGCTGTCGCGGGCGGGACGCTGCCGAGCGCAGACGAAGCACTAGGCGTCGCGACGCCTCGACGTCAGGACGTCCCGGTATCCGGCGCCCGGGCCAGTGCGCCCGGCGGCCGTACTGCCTTCACGTGGCGGCTGACGGCGGATCAGGCGCTGACGCTCGACGAGATGATGCTCAGGCTTAAGCGCGACCTGGGACGGGCGAAGCTCGACCGGGCCGAGATGCTCGCCGCGCTCGTCGGCCTGGCCGCCGACAACCCCGGAGTGTTCGGCGCGCTCGTGGCGCGACTGCAAGACGAGTAGACGCCTTGACGCCTGGACGTCTTGACGGTAACCCGTCGATGCCATCGCGGTTGCTGCCCGGCGATGAGCGCCAGGTGCCGCGCCTCGCTGAGTTCCGCGCGGCTCACCCGGACGTGGCCATCGGGTACGACGATTCCAGGCTCTGGCATGCCTGGGGTCCCGGGGGAGTGCGGCCCGGTGCTCGCCCTTCGCCGCCGCCACTGGCTCAAGCAGCTCCTCAACGCGCTCGACGAGCTGCTCGCGGGCGGTCATCCGCCGCCGGTGTGATGGATTCCGCCAGCCACGCTGTCTAAGCCTGCTGTCAAAAACGTGCCCCCGGGGGGCATGAATTAGACAGCGGCGTGTGACAGTAGAACGCATGTACGAGCCACGGTCCGGTGCTGACCGGATTCTCGTGGCTCAGATCTGGGGCGAGGCGCGCCGCCACGCCAGGTGGCGCGAGCTGACCGCGGACGAGGAAGCCGCCGCGGTGGCCGAGCTCGCCGACCTCGCGGGCGGCCGGGCCGACCTGCTGGCCGAGGTCGCCGGGGTCCTCGAGGGCGTGAGCGCGGGGGAGCTTGACGAGCCGCTGTCCCGCCACGCCGCTGGACTGTGCCGTAAGGCCGAGGCCGACCCGGAGGCGATCCCGGCCTGGATTGAGGAAGGCCGCCGCCGGATGGTGAATGCCCGCCGGCCGCCGCCCTCGGGCGGCGTGAGGTAAATAAACTCCGGCGCGCCTGATGCCTTCCTTCGGTTGTCCGCGCTGGGCCGACCCTGGCCGCTCCTGACCGCCATCGAGTTGTGCTTTTGCGCGGATCGCCGGATGGTGCCCTGTAGGGGCCGAATCCAGTTGTGCTTACAGGCGAAAGCACAACTATTCGCCAGAAACGTCCCTGGAGGCGCGCTGATTGCGCGACTTACCGCTGACGTCCTGACGCCTAGACGTCGGCCAGGCTCACGGCTGGGGTCAGTGCGGCCCCTGCTCGCGCTGCCGCTCGTCGGCCGCGAGCAGCCGCAGCCGCCGGGCCATCGCCGGGCGTACCGCCTGCTGCATCTCATGGCTCAGGCCAACGTCGGCGAACGCGCCCAGGATCACCCCGGTTATGAGCTTGCCCTGCGCCTCGCTGATCTTCACGAGCCGCTCGTCCAGGCCCAGCCGGGCCATGGCGACGAGGACGCGTTCGCGCTGGAGGTTGCCCGGTATCTCGAGATGAGCGGCTACGGCTAGTGCGCTGGCCACGAACGTTGGCCGGTTCTGGTTAGGCGGCTTTGGGTTTGGGGCGGCCCCAGCGTTGCTGGCGTTCGCTGCGGATGCGGGCGCGTTCACGGCGCTGGGCGGCGAGCACGTC
>JBOHCK010000443.1:0-4269 GCA_050698755.1 Streptosporangiaceae bacterium
CCCACCGGGTGGGAGTCGGGGTAGGCCACCGGGTTGGAGATCTTCGACCAGATGTGCTCGGGCACGATCGGCGTCTGGTCGGCGATGTAGTAGAACCACGGCACGGCGGCCGTGCTGAACTTCATGGTCACCTGGTACGGGCCCGTCTGGGTCACGCTGGACAGCACCGACCACACCCCGGTCAGGTCCAGGGCGGGGTACTTCTTGATCAGGTTGAACGTGTACGCCACGTCGGCGGCGGTCAGCGGGGTACCGTCGGTGAACTTGACGCCCTGGCGGATGTTGAAGACCAGGGACATGTTGCCGGCACCCCACGTCCAGGAACTCCCCAGCATGGGCGTGGTCGCGCCGTTCTGGAGCGGGTTGACGTAGACGAGCGGCTCGTACACGAACCCGACGGACACCAGCGTGTCGGTCGGGTTGAACGGGCTGAAGCCGCAGGTCCACAGCGCCCCGTTCTCGTTGTCGATGACCAGCGTGCCGCTAGCGCCGGCGACTCCGCCGCTCGCGGAACTGCTGCTGGGTGAGCTGGAGCTGCAGGCGGCGCTCGCGAGCAGGCCGGCCGTGATGATGACCCCGTATCTAATGAGGCGTCTCATGCCGTTTCGTCCTTACTGCCGTTTGGTCCGTGAGGGCCACGTCCGTGGGGAGCACGGTCCGTGTGGGCACGTGCGGTGGGGCACTTCTGCGGCGATACCGGATTGCCCCTTCCGTTAAAGTTTGTTAGGACAGTATCCTAACTATCTGTCTGCGACAAGAGCCTGCCAGGACCGCTTTGGACACGGTTGCGAATCGGCGATCCAGGGCCGGATATCGAGCACAATTGGTGGAGGAGGTGGCCGTGACAGCCGTGTCGGACGGTACGCGCAGCGTCGCGCCCAGCGCGGAACCGGCCTTGGCCCTCCCGCCCCCGGAGGGCACGGGTACTGTCCTGTTCGCGGCGCGTCCGTCGCTGATCAGGGCGATGAACGAGCAGCTGCTGCTCGAGCACATCCGCCAGCGCGGAGCTTGCTCGCGGGCCGAGCTGGCCCGCGTCTCCGGCCTGTCCAAGCCCACCGTGTCGCTCGCCCTGGAGAACGTCGAGCGGGCGGGCCTGGTCCGCGTGGCCGGGCACCGGACCGGCGTGCCGGGCCGGTCGGCCAGGCTGTACGAGATCCGGCCCGACGCCGGCCTGGTCCTCGGCCTGGACATCGGGCACGAGTACGTCCGCGGCGCGATCGCCGACCTCGCGGGGGAGGTCAGGGCCAGGGAGTCGTCGCGGGCCCGCGCCACCAGCGTCCGCGGCCGGGTCGCCGAACTGGTCGGGCTCGCCGACCAGCTCTGCGAGACCGCGCGCGTACCCAGGTCGGCGATCACCCAGACGGTGATCGGCAGCCCCGGCGTCTACGACCCGCGGCGGAACGCCATGAAGCTCACCGGGGGGCTGCGCGGCTGGGACCGCCCGGCGGCGCTGGCGGGGCTGCGGGAGGCGTTCGGCCCTTCGCTGGTGATGGAGAACGACGTGGACGCGGCGGCGCTGGCCGAACGTGCGCTAGGACACGGCCGCGACGTCGACCACTTCGCCTTCGTGCACATCGGCACCGGCATCGGCATGGGGCTCATCCTCGGCGGCCAGCTGCTGCGCGGGGCGCACGGCGTCGCCGGGGAGATCGCGTTCCTCCCGATGTCCGGTGGCATGGGCGCCGACGAGCACGAGGCCCGCAAGCGCGGGACGCTCGAGGCGGCCGCGTCGGCCTCCGGGATCGTCCGGGCCGCGCGCCACGGGGGCATGCGGGGCCCGGTGTCGGCGCGGCGCGTCTTCGCGGCCGCGCAGGGCGGTGACGAGCGGGCCGCGGCGGTCGTGGCCGAGGAAGCCAGGCTCGTGGCCAGGGCCGTCTGCGCCGTGATCACCGTGGTGGATCCTGAGCTGATCGTGCTGGGCGGCGGGATCGGCCGGGCCCCCGGCTTCGCGGAGGCGGTCAGCCGGGAACTGGAGCAGATCGCCCCGGTCCTGCCCGCCATCAGGGTCAGTGCCCTCGGCACCGATGCGGTCGTCGACGGCTGCCTGACCGCGGGCGCCGACCTGGCTTGGGGCCGGGTGATGACCGGGCTGCCCACCGCCCCGTCCGGTGACGGCGTGTCCTCGCTCTCGCGGGCCTAGGACCGCAGGTAGGACGCCCCGTTGAGGTCGAGGATGGTGCCGCTGGCCCACTCCGCCGCGTCGGAGGCGAGGTAGACGACCGCGGCGGCGATCTCCTCGGGCGTCGCCACCCGGTTGAACGGGCTCTGCGCCCGGATCGCGTCACCGTGCTCCGCGGCCAGGTCGGCGGCGGCCATCTCCGTCTCCACGTACCCGGGCGCCACGGAGGTTACCGAGATCCCGTACGGAGCCAGGGCGCGCGCCATCGACTGACCGAACGAGTTCAGGCCTGCCTTGCTGGCCCCGTAGGCCGGGTACCTAGGCTCGCCGCGGAACGCGCCGCGCGAGGTCACGTTGATGATCCGGCCGCCGGTCTGTTTCATGTACTGCACCGCGCACCAGCTCGCGTTGGCGGCGCCGGTGAGGTTGACGGCCAGGGTCTCGCGCCAGGCTTCCTGCCACTGCTCGTAGGACACCTCGGTGATCGGGTGCCAGAGGTAGATCCCGGCGTTGTTCACCAGCACGTCCAGGCCGCCCAGGTCGCGGGCGGCCGCGTCGACCATCTGCCGGACGGCCCCGGCGTCGGCCAGGTCGGCGCGGACGACCGTGTGGCCGCGTCCGGGCAGCCCGGCCAGCACCTCCTGCGCGAGCGCGGCGGAATCCCTGTGGTGCACCGCCACCCGGTCGCCCTGGCCGGCGAACGCCTGCGCTATGGCCCGGCCGATGCCCCGGGACGCTCCCGTGACCAGGACCGCGCGCGTCACTTCTCCTCGCAAAGGGACAGCAGCGTGGTGGACGTGGACCAGTTCCGCGCCGTCACCGCCAGCTTGTGCTGGCCCGTCCCGACGATACGGAACAGCGCCTCGGACAGCTCGCTGTTGCCGTATCCGTCCGGCGTGTGCAGGTACAGGGCCCTCCCGATCGCCGTGATGGTGTCGCTGCCGCCCTTAGCCGCGGCCACGCTCTCGGCGGCCTTGATGCGGTCAAGCAGTTCCTGGCTCGGCTCGGCGCCCAGGAACACCACGTGCACGCACTTCGGGTTCGGCTCGTCGCGGTACGGGTTGGCGCCCAGGACCCGGGCCAGTTCGTCCCTGGACAGCACCACCACGGGCGGGTTGATCCCGAACTTGCCGGCAATGGCCGTTTCGAGGGCTGAGGTCAGCTCCGCCGTGTCGGTCTCCTCGGTGGTGAACAGCACGTTGCCGCTCTGGATGTAGGTGGTCACCCCGGTGTGCCCGAGCGAGGTCACGACCTCCCGCAGTTCGGCCATGGGGACCTTGTTCTTCCCGCCGACGTTGATCCCGCGCAGCAGCGCGACGTGTGATGCCATGACGTTATTGTGCCGGGCCGTCATTGTCCCCGGTGCGCGTCACGGAGGTGGGCCCCGAGGATGTCCGCGCCGAAGTCGCTGCGCGGGCGGCGTAGCACGGTGTGCGCGTGGTTACCGTCGTCGGTGGTGTCGTACTCGATGAGCAGGTCATCGCCCTGGACCCGGTAGTAGTGCCGCGTGCCGGGCAGGACCGGGCCCTCCCAGGCGAAATGCAGCTCGGCGGTGCCTGACAGTGCAGCCAGGCGGGCCGCGAGCTCGGCGGGGAGCCGGCCCAGGTAGAGCGCGACCAGTTCGGCGAGCACGGCTCGCGCCGCCGGCCCGAGCCGGCCGCTGGCCACGCCGAGCGGCGCGATGCCCTGGGTGGCCGCCGGGCTCGTCCCGGTGCGGATATCCCCGGGAGCCTGGCCGGCGACTATGGCGGCGGCCCGCCCCGCCGGGCCCATCGCGTCGAGCAGCGCCCGGGCCAGGTCCTCCTCCGGGCCCAGCGGCCGGGACACCGGCCGGCCCGCGTAGCTGACGCGGGCCGGGTTGGCGCCGAGGAAGACCGGGGCGGGCGAGATCTGGTCGCCCGCCACGGTCATCGTGACGGACAGATGGTGCCCCTCGAACCGCCACGACCACGGCGCCTCGCCCGCGGGGTCGCCGAAGACGCTCACCCAGTAGTCGTTGCTGTGCCGGCCACGGCGCCACTGCTCCTTCCGGTCAAGCACCTCCTCCAGCGCGATGACGGCCATCGCCTGGGCGTAGGCGTGCTCGCTCAGCCCGGTGGACAGCAGCCGGTGCGCGGCCTTGCGGGCGGTCTTATCCAGCTGGGTCAGGC